>JAFLTN010000155.1 GCA_022510445.1 Muribaculaceae bacterium
CGCCCGGAAAACAACATCCTCCCCCTATTCTCCACAAAGAAACAATTCGCTGCTTAACAGCGAATTGTTTCTTTGTGGAGGGGATGGAATGTTTGATACTTGTTCCACGGGACTAAAGTCCCGCGGTTAGCCAAATTGAACCTTTCAGGTTCTTTGCCCTCGTTTTGAGACACCCTCTTTAATGATAGACCTTGAGATAGTCGGCTTTAACGAATCAACACTTTCTTACCATTTACGACATAAAGACCGGGAACAAGATTTTTAACATCGGCCTTATCAGCCCACAGTTTGAAAGTGTTTGTTTGATAATAATTATACAAGGATTATATTTTCAATAATCTCTTTAGTTTTAGTGAGAGAATAAATTATTTCTTGATAATGTCGAATGTCCTCAAAACCAAGTTCCTTACCTTTACGGTCTTTAAGCCATTTTTGAGCCGGTTGATAGCCTCCAATAAATAATTCCCATGCTTCTTTAGGTACATTGCCGAAATACTGAGTTTCATTTATAAATACCTTACCATCCTCATAGCGCAAGGACTCTACTTTATTAGTGCCCGAAACCGGATATGTGGTTTCTATCTTCCACGAGGCTGAATTTTGCATTAAATGCAGATGGCGAAGTTCTCTGCCTATATTCTCAAAACAGCGGAATTGCGCTGCGTCCTTCGGATATGGTACCTTTGGGAAATCAATTTTTAAAAACTCCTTATACTTTTCGCGATAATCTTTGGAGTGGAGTATTCCATATACGTAGTCGAAGATTTCTTCAGGAGATAAAATTCCTTGACCGACTTTTTCATTTAAGTGATCTACAATATCGGCGTTAAGGTTAGGTGTGAGTTCTTTAATTCCCTCCAAAATCGACCCGGCTTCGCCGGGGATTAAATATAAAGGAAATATATAACCTATTTCTTTGGTTTTTGCAGATAACCTGCAAGACTCTGCAATGCTATCTACCAAAGTTATGTGAGTCCACTCTTTTCCTGCCAACTGCCTCACAGTCATTAACGCGAAATTCCGAGAGTGCAACATATGGCTTAACGAATGGTATCGTGGCCTGGCCACGATACCATTCGTTAAGCCAGTGTAATAGAGGAATTTGTCGTCACCCCAGCGATAATTAACCCTTGTTATTTTATCTTTATTTATCTTACAACCAACATCAGATTTGGCTCTTGCAATACTCCAATCACGAGTATCTTTTAACCCATATTTATCCCTTAACTGCTGATCGGATAGATTGATTATATCTTTAATTCTTAATTCAACTTCTTTTGGAGTATCACAGACAAGAAAAGCATCTTTTGTTGTTACTATTCCTACTGAATAAAGAGGGAATAATTCATTTACACCAAATCCTTTATTGTATTCATGTTCCAATTCCATATCTTTAGGGACAAAGAAATACATTGGATGTTGGGGCTTGAGCTTCTTATATGATATGCTCTGCCAAGAATTTTCTTCAAGAAATTTATATTTATCCTTCCTTAATCCGTAAAGATCGGCATGGTAAACTTTTCCAAGCGAGTCGGAGGCTTTCTTCCCGGTCTTAATAAAGAAATTAATGCTGACACCCTGCCTAATGTCAAACACATTCTGGTCTCTACTGCCGTCGGGAGCTGTTTCGTTTTTCTTCGTGTTTCCATGAAGATCAAGAGTATAAATTGCATCAAACACCCTCATTAATTCCCAGCGCATTCCTCGGAATGTAGGATTGTCTAAGAATCCATGAGGATTGATGAATGCCAAAACTCCTTCTCCGTTACGCTCAATAAAATATTGAGCCATACGAATAAATTTCACATAATCATCATTGAGCCATTTGGGATTACGTTCGTTTAATGGTTCCTTTGCGCCCGGCTCTGTTTTGTAGGACTTCATCAAGTCCATAATCCATTTTCCCTTATTTGAACTTGATCCGTTATAAGGCGGATTCCCGATCATCACCATTACAGGAGTGTCACGCTTGATGCGGCTTGCCTCATTCGCTTCATTACTTAGCCACATTGAAAATAGGGTTCCCAAGTCGGGATGGCGTTCTTCAAGCGAATTGGTAAGATAAACTTTCAGTCGCTTGTCCGTATCATGCTCATATCCTGTTTCGTTCAGTAACCAATCAAGTTTCAGATGTGCTATTGCGTATGGTGCCATAAGAAGCTCGAATCCATTCAAGCGCGGAAGTAAATGCTCGCTAACATATCCTTGCCACATCCCTTGCAAATTCTCAAACTTATCATAAATTCGATTAACAACTTCCGCAAGGAATGTTCCGGTTCCGACGGCGGGGTCGAGAATTTGAACCTTGTGGAATGTTTGGGTTACCGTCCTTTTACTCCCTTTTTTCTTTGGGTTATAACTTTCGTTGATTACTTCATGGCTAATCTTAGAATAATCAGCCAGTCCCATCGGCAGATTGAATTCCTTCTGTAAAATTTCATCCACCGATCTCACTATGAAACTTACCACAGGAGCCGGAGTGTACCATACGCCCATTGCTTTGCGGAGCTTTGGATTATACGCGGTAAGGAAGTCTTCATAAAAATGTATCATCGGGTCGGAATGTCTACTATTAGCACCATAACCCTTCATGATACGGGGCATATCAGTCGCAGCAAATGTCATCGCCAAATCATCAACTATCCAAGCGATTCTTTCATCAAGGTCATATCCTGCTATCGATTGGAAAATCTGTCGTAAAAATGGATTTGTTTTAGGTATCAGTGTTGCGGCTTCTTGGCGTGAAAAGTCTTCAGGAGTCTTGTCATGCATTCGTGCGGCAAACATTCCATAGGCAATAGTCTGCGCGTAAATGTCCGCAAATTCTTCATGTGTAATATCATGAAGAAGTACTCTGGCAAATGCATCATATTGTCCTCTAATTTGCTGGCTCGCATAAGTGTCATCATCTGCTTCAAGCACATTGTTGATTGTAGAAGCCAACAATCGTGCTTTGGATGCCATTAAGGATGCAAGTTTAGAGGCAGACGTTATCTTTTGTAATTTCGAATTTGCAAAACGCTTCATTAAACTGACAAATCTATCAAACGCATCTTCGTTCGGATAGATTTTATCTCCTCGTATTTCTCCAAGTCGAATATTCTCAACCCATTCGCCATTTTCATAAAAATGAAAATCTAAATAGTCGGTAAATACAATTCTATCAAGAGCCAATTTATATCTTTCAAACTGCTCCTTGTGGTTCTTCCTGCCATCGAGATCGGAGTCATCAATATCCTTTGCCTCCACAAAAGCAACCGGGGCATTATCGGAACGACGTGTTATTATATAATCCGGGGCTCCACATGAGGAACGGGCGGGTTCATTGATTACAATCATGTCCGGCAAAATTGCTGCTAATAATGATTGTAACGCGGGACGATAACTATGTTCTCTCGCTAAACCGGTTGAAAACTGTCGATTTAACTCTGTTATGTATTCTTTTAAAAGTGTCATCAGATTAACAATTCTATCTTATGCAAAATTACAAATTATTCTCCATAACTTTTTGATTTTCATTGTAAATTCCGTCAGATATTGTAGTCATTATTTTTCAAACAAACCGCCGAATAATACGACGTAAAGTTAGGGGGGATAATTAATTTACCCCCCCCTCAACGATCTTTTTTCAAATTTTCTTATTTTACTTCCCAGGTTTCGCCGGCGAGGATCATGTCGCGCAGGGTGTCGAAGCCTTTTTTGGCTCGAACTTCTTCGATCTGTTCGGCCACGCCTGTGTCGTAGACGGGAGCGTCGACATCGCGGATGACGCCCAGGGCTACGGGCAGTTCCTCGCCGTCCATCATGGCGAGCTGCTGGTGCAGGAAGTTGGACGGTGTGTGAGCGTCGTGCACAAGGACGTCGTCGATTGTGTAACCGTCTTCGCCAATGGTAACAGCCTTAAGGCCGAAAC
>JAFLTN010000156.1 GCA_022510445.1 Muribaculaceae bacterium
AAGAGATCTTTAATTCATTTCTTGATTTTTATTTCAGTATTTGTCACTTATGCAAGAACTGAAATGATTGTTTCAAACCCTTTTACTATTGAGGATAGAGAAACTAAACTTCCCTTCATGAAAGGGAAAGGAATAAATAAAATTAAAGTTGATACTTCTATATCTTGTATAGTTCCGGATGTAGAGGATACAAAGGCTTATATGGAATATATATTTCGGTTAATGTGCACCCAATACCTAAACATATCAGGATCTGATCAAACGGGTTATAATTTCATGAACGGTGAGGCCTATATTAATCACAGGATGAATGATGGTTTCGGAGCCGATTTACATTCCGGGATAAGTATGTCAATGTGGGGTGCCGGTCAGGTTTCGGGCAGCGAGGGATGGGATCAGCCCAATTATGTTGTCACTATATTGCCATGGGCTTACAGTTATAATATAATTGAAAAATGCAATATACTTTTAGAGTATCTTAATAGATTTCTATCACTTATACCAGAAAATCAGTTTATAAAAGCACAGGCTCTTACTATGCGGGCACATGCTTACACTAAAATTCTGCAATATTATGCACCTCGGTGGGAAGACAGTAATAACGGACAGGAAATAAGCGGTATCCTTCAGCTGACTACAACTGATTCCGACACCAGATTTGCCACCATGAAGGAAATAGCTGATGTAATCTATAATGACCTTGACGAGGCAATTTCACTCTTCATTTCAAGTGGGAAGGAACGTTTGTGGAAACAAGAGACTGATCTTAATGTAGCATATGGATTATATGCTCGTATAGCTATGATTGTACATGACTATCCAAAAGCACAGCTTATGGCTCATAATGCTTATCAGGGATATGAAATTTTAGACAACACTACCTTATTCAGCGGCCTGTTTGAAGACAATAATGATTATATGTGGATATCTACCGAGCAAGAAACGGGGCTTTATTATTGGTCTGAATTATGCATGACAGCACCGAACGGATATTATACCACTCACTGGATGACACCCAATGCTATTGACCTTGACCTCTATAACAAGATGGACGAGAACGACGTTCGCCGTATGCTCTTCTTCATGCCAGACAAGATTGCTTATGTGCAGAACGTATCATCTGCTTACAATCCTGGTAAAATCACTGAATTTGCTTTTTGGGATCCTTCTTTGGTTAACCAATATAATCTTTGTGATGTTAGCATAGGTTCGAAAACAGCCGCTAAAAAACCTTACGGTCTTTATAATGTAGGAGTTTATTACTGCAATCTTTATAAAGAAAATCTGTTCACAGGGGATCTTGCCCTCATATCTATGGCCGACCCTGATGGTGGCACGATTTATGACTATATCAATATAAATTCCAGAGGAGCTATCCAATTGTCTACCACTGAATATGCAACTCTTTATACCCTCCCGTTCGGTGCCCAGTTTAAATTTTTCTCAAAAGCCCCTTATTCATCAGGTGCACAAAGCTGGATGCGTTCCACTGAATTCAGATTCCTTGAGGCCGAAGCTGCATTTTATAATGGAGATGAAGCATTATGCCGTCATAACCTCAATGAAATTCAGAGTATACGTATCCCGGGATATAACTTTACAGGGACCGGACAGGCTCTTCTTGACGAACTCCGACTTGCTTACCGTATTGAAACCTGGGGCGAAGGCCATAACTGGACTGACTTCAAACGTTGGAATCTTCCTATTACACGTCGTCCCTGGGTAGCCAATGATCCTACATCCGGCAACTGGCAACCTGATTTCGGGATTGATACCCCAATAGATGTAAACGATGGATGGAGAATGAACATTCCTTATTCTCAATTTGCTTCAGATTATATTTTACCTAATACTTATTTGAAGAGTGTGCCTAATTCCATATGTTCCACCGGTCCTTTGATTCGGCATTTCTATTTGGCAACTCAAGTTGAGTTTGACTTAAACCTACCACAAGGTCTTTCATTAGCTGATCTCAAGGTTTCATATGAAGATAATGAATCTCAGAATTTAAATTTCAGATGTGAATCTAAAACAAATAATGACATTCATGTTCAAATATCAAGAAAGGATAATAAACCTTTAGGTGATGTGGTAATGGATTTTATTTTCGAATCCGGATCTTCTCTTATCCCTTCTTTCATTTACTGTAAAAACAAGATATTCAAAGTTTTAAACCAAGAAATCACGACTCCCGACGAAAAACTCTATGTCACCGGTTATAATATAGTGATGGAGGATTTGATTCTTGATGAAGGAGAGTCTTATCAACTACCAAATCCTATACCAGGTGCTCCTGATTATGTTTCTTATGAATGGAAAGAATGGAAAGATTATCATTATTTCATTTCAGAAACCGGACTTCTCTCAACAGATAATCCCGGGAAGTGTTCTTACTTCCTTATGATTTCTGATGTAAAAAATAATTTCAATATGACATTTAAAGCATCGCTTATTGTAATCCCATTTTATTTAGGAGATGCCAATGATAATCAGAATATTGATATTGCAGATATCGTAGCTACATCTAATTATCTAACCGGATATAATTGGGGGTTATTTAATTTTGTAAATGCTGATGTCAATTTTAACGATTATATTGATCCGGATGATGTTGATGGAATTGCATCAATTATCTTGACACCTCTACACGCAGATAATGAAATAGGGGAGTCATTTCAACAAGAGAAGACTGATCCCTGCTGGTTTGAAATATCGAACCTGGAAACGAATCCAGATGGCACAAACAGGATGGTTCTGGATTTTTTAACCGACTATCCTTTTACTGCACTTCAGATGAATCTTAAAATGTCAGAATCATCAGAAATCACATCTATAAAATTGACTGAACAATTCAATAGCCATTGTCTCAAATACTCTACTGCAGACAAAGGAGGAACCGGTATTGTTATTTATTCCTCCGGTCTAAACGAATTCCCGACAATACAAAAGCACCCAATGCTGGAAGTTACTTTCACAGGGAAATTTAAAGCAGAAGATTCTGTAAACATCTCAAATCTTAAGGTCTGCGATATCTTGGGTCAATTAACGGAGGTTAAAGATTTTAATCTTCTTTTAGAAAATGCCGGAATTTCGGCCCTTCCAAATATAGAAACAGAATGCGTCAAAGCTGTTGAAGGTGGTATATTTCTTGATTTACCTTCAAAAACCAATGCTATTGTTTCAGATTCCCAAGGTCGGATAATGGCTAGGATTAACGGATCCAGGAAAGTATCAGTTCCTAATGGCATCTATATTATTAAATTTGACAGATCGGACAGGATAGTTAAAGTTATGGTTCGATAACTATTCTCAAAACCGATAATCCCATTAAATTTTAGGGTTAGCTGACAAAATATAAAAGAGCCAACCCTAATTTTTTCTTTTTATTCTAATTCAACTTTCACATGATTAATACTTTTCCTTAAATGATGTCAGAAGATTTTTGTCAAAGAAATAGTTAAGAGTGACTTATATTCAAAAAGTTTTAGTTGCATTAGTAAAAGAGGTTAAGCGAGAAAAGGAAGAGAAAAAGAAAAGGGTATTTCCGAAAAAATGGTTATATTTGCCGTATGGAAGCAAAGAAGCAGAGATATCCCATCGGTCAGCAGGATTTCGCCGGTATTCGCGAAGATAACTGGGTGTATATCGATAAGACGGCACTTATCTATGAACTTACCCATGGAAACAAATATGTCTTCCTTGCCAGGCCGCGTCGTTTCGGGAAGAGTCTTCTGCTCTCGACAATCAGATACTATTTCCAGGGAAGGAAAGACCTTTTCGAAGGTCTGAAGATAATGAATCTGGAAGAGAAATGGACAAGGCATCCTGTGCTACATCTGGAACTTTCAGGTACCGAAAGAAACAATTTCGAATCTCTC
>JAFLTN010000157.1 GCA_022510445.1 Muribaculaceae bacterium
CTTATGCCTTTTTTATTGCACTCTATTCAGAATGCAAACATACGAACTGCGTCCTAATACTTCCCCACCGTTCCATAACCCCTTTAAATTATTCATTATTCATTATTCACTATCTTCGCCCGGAGTGGGCCGATCTCCGAGCGGCCCATTCAGTGTGGCGGCTCGATGCCGCCACACTGAATATCATCGTTGTTATAACAATACCGAATAAAGTGACGACTCTATGGATCGGAAGGAAATTCCTAATTTCCATTTTTAATTTCAGCTATTGTTTATAAAGAAAAAAATTACTAACTTTGGCAAACCTCCTACTAGATGGTTACTGAATCTTCCTTTTCCAAGACACTAATACGCAATAATCAAATATCAAAATTTTTATTCGTTATGACTTTAAAAAATTATTTATATCGAATATTTCTTATTTCATTTTTTGTTTGCTCCTTTAGTTTTTATTCAAATGCCTCAGATATAATTGTTGATGATATAGTTTATCGGATTTTATCAGAGTCTGAAGCGACCGTGGAAGTAGCATATTGTACCAATTCCTCACTTCAGGAAATAGATGTTCCGGAGACTATATCGTTTAATAATAAAATATATACCGTTGTTTCAATTGGAAGATGGGCTTTTAATATTTGGTCGTTAGAGCGTGTCGAGCTTCCGAATTCACTTCTTAAAATAGGAGATAATGCTTTTTATGGATGCATATTTCCGACCATAGAAATTCCTGAATCCGTAACGTATATAGGCCAGGGAGCCTTTTCCCACAGTAGCTTGGTAGAAATTAAAATCCCTGATTCGGTAAAGGATTTAGGTACCGAAGTCTTTCGGGGTTGTCCTGAGCTTAAACAGGTTGTTCTTCCCAATTCATTGGATTTGATTCCGAAATCTACTTTTTATCAATGTAATTCTCTTGAAAATGTTGTTATACCGAATTCCATTAAATATATAGATATTGATGCCTTCGCTTATTGCTCATCCCTGGCTCATCTTTACCTTCCCGATTCAGTTTCCGAGCTAACCGCTGCTTTCTCGGGAAGTAACAAATTAGAATTAGAGGTGGATGAAGATAACCCGTATTTCTGTTCCGAAGGCGGAATACTGTTTAATAAGGTAAAAACCACAATCATCGCATATCCGTCGGCCGGAAAAGTTGTCACCATTCCGGACAATGTCGAGACTATAGGCCGCTCAGCTTTCGCCTTTAACAAGGAAATCAACGACGTGTATCTGCCGGAAAGTGTGGTCTCAATTGAAGAGATGGCTTTTTTTGAAGTCCGGAACTTCAATCGTCTTTACTGTAGTCCACATGTTCCCCCGGAGGCAGATCGTACTACATTTTATTCAGATTTATATTATGACCATCCCGAGCTTTTGCCGCGATATGTATACGTTCCGCGCCAAAGCTACAGTTTATATCTGCACACCTATCCATGGAGTAAGTTGAATTTAATACCCATGGAATTCGAAACCACAGAGGTCGATACAATAATGTCAGACACAGAGGATTCCGTAGTTGTCTATTCCATCGACGGGGTCAAGATACTTGATTCTTCCGACAGGAGCGACATCGACTCCCTCCCCGCCGGCCTCTACATCGTCAACGGCAGGAAAGTCCTCATCCGCAGATAAAATCTAAGACCCCATTCATTAACCAGGCAAAAAGCATTATGAAAAGATATCTCTTAATATTTTGTGTGCTGTTATATTCATTGACGGCATGGTCCAAAGACGGAGAATCCTTCAGATATAACGATATCTGCTACACCATCATAAGCGAAGCGGAAAGTACCGTAAAGACCTGTGATGGCCGTATTACCTCCGGGAACTCTACTCATTACTACCCGGGCAACACATGCGAGGGTCGTCTGGAACTTCCGGCCACGGTACCCTACAACGGCAAGAGGTACACTCTTGTCGAAATCGGGTTTATGGGATTCTACGACAATAAGGACTTAACGGAGGTCATACTTCCCAACACGCTCAAGGTGGTGGGCCGGGAAGCGTTTTATAAATGTGTGATGCTTTCTCAAATCGTGTTTCCCGATTCGATGGAGCTCATAGATCAACGAGCGTTTGCCGAATGCTACAACCTTGACAAAATCGATTTCGGACACGGCATCAAAACCATAAAAAGCAATGCGTTCGACAGCCTCCTTTTTCTCAAAGAAATCACCCTTCCGGAATCCCTCCTTTCGGTAGAGGAAAATGTCTTCGCGAATTGCGAGAAGTTGACAACCGTCGTCTTCAATGCCGTAAACTGTGAATTTAGCAATGCAATCTTTCCTCCGACGGTTACTTCCTTTACGATAGGGGATAATGTCAAGGTAATCCCGGACTACCTCTTATATGGTCTGGAGAAAGTGTCGGCCTGCAGTCTGCCCTCCTCCTTGGTAGACATAGGCAAATATGCGTTCTATGGATGCGCGAGTCTGAAAGAGATGATAATTCCCGATGGGATTACAGTTCTCAACTGGAATGTATTTGCAAAATGTGAAGGGTTGGAAAAGATAGTATTCCCGAAGAATCTGACCGAGATCGGCGGCGGAGTTCTGTTCGGTTGTTCAAATTTGCGGGAAATCGACATTCCCGAGTCTGTCACTTCGATAGGAACCAGTGCATTCAACGGTACAAGTTTTGAGACTATAAAGCTTCCTGAAAATCTTCAGACCTTGGGTGATTCGGTTTTTGCAAACATGAAGAATCTTACCCATATCACAATTCCTCCCTCCATTACAGAGTTGGGCTATGCTCTATTCTATGGAGACACGAGCCTTGCTGAGTTTGAGATACCGCCGACCATAACAAAAATGGGAAATAACGTATTCAAAGATTCGGGTGTGGAGAGGCTCGTCATACCGCAAACTGTTAGATCCGTAGGCACGTTTTTTATGAATTATAATCTTAAGGAAGTTGTTTGGATGGCTCCTGTCGAAGAATTGGGTGCCAACTGCTTTTCCAACTGCGAGAATTTAGAATCTATATCCTTGCCCAATACCCTTCAGCGCATCCCAGGTAACAGTTTCTTCAAATGTGAGAAGCTGAAGGAAATAGTCATTCCAAATTCCGTTACCAGAATTGGTGCACTTTCATTTTGGAAATGCGAAGCTCTTGACAGAGTGGTGATGGGATATGGCCTTTCCGAGATAGCTTATGGAGCCCTTGAATTAAACTCAAGTTTTTATATCACCGCCAAGAATCCTCCTCAAATAGCAAAAGACACCTTTAAACCTTATGAATCCGAATTATATGTGCTTCCGTCATCGGTAGAAGCTTACAAGACGGCTCCATACTGGTGTAATTTCGAAAATATAAAACCCATGGTCGAAGCCACCTCCCTGGAGGTCGACATAACTGAAATCAGCGGCAAAGCGGGTGATGAAATCCAACTCACTGCCACGATTTTGCCGGAAGAGGCGACGCTTCATAACGTATTCTGGACCACAAGCAATCCCGATATTGCAACGGTCGATACCAACGGATTGGTTAGAATCAGTTCCGACAGCGAAGAATGCACGTTGACGGCCGAGTCGCTTTATCCCGACGTGCCACCGGTATATATAACGGTAAACAGGAAAGTGGAAAGTCATGTAGAGGAAAACCTTGTGCCGGAATCTCCGCAGACGTTCGATGTCTACACGTTGCAAGGCATCCGCATCCGACACGCGGCAACCCGGAGCGGCATCGACTCCCTCCCCGCCGGCCTCTACATCGTCAACGGCAAGAAAGTCCTCGTACGCAGATGAAATTCGGTAAAGTTTGATCCAACTTGAACTTTGGAGTTTTTGGAACTTCTAATTTCAGCTATTGTTTTTAAAGAAAAATAATAACTAAATTTGTCAAAATTCTCTCCCGGTGGTTACCGCATCTTCCTT
>JAFLTN010000158.1 GCA_022510445.1 Muribaculaceae bacterium
AAAAGGATTATTTCCATAATATCCAAGCCATGAAAAAATTTTTTCTAATTTGCTTATCTTATTTTTTATTTAGCCTATCGGGGTATGCAAGTAAATACGAACCATCGCCTGAAGTGATGCAATCCAGGGAGGAATTTGCCTCCGACAGATTCGGAATTTTCTTGCATTGGGGCATCTACAGCATGTTCGGACAAGGAGAATGGTATCTTAACTATGATGTGAATGCCGAAGAATATAAAAAGGCTGCACGAGGTTTCTATCCCGCTGATTTCAATGCAGCGGAATGGGTGAAAGCCTTTAAGGACGCCGGAGCTAAATATATTTGCTTCACTACGCGACATCACGACGGTTTCTCAATGTTCAAGACCGACACAAGCGATTATAACATAGTAGACGGCACTCCCTTCGGCCGCGACATTCTTAAAGAACTCGCGGCAGAATGTGAGAAACAGGGTCTTGCCCTTCATTTATATTATTCCCATCTCGACTGGGTGAGACCCGACTATCCTCTCGGCAGGACAGGCCGCACCACAGGACGCGACCCCTCGTTGGCCAACTGGGATTCTTATTACGGATTCATGAACACACAGCTCCGTGAGCTCCTTTCCAATTATGGTCCCATAAGAGCCATATGGTTTGACGGATGGTGGGATCATGATGAAGACCCCGAACCTTTTGACTGGCATCTCCCCGAACAATATGCCCTGATACATTCCCTTCAGCCCTCCTGCCTTATAGGCAACAACCACCATCAGAACACTTTTGAGGGTGAAGATATCCAGATTTTTGAAAGAGACATCCCCGGGGAAAACACAGCCGGATATTCGGGCCAGGAAATAAGCCGGCTCCCCTTAGAAACCTGCAACACCATGAACGGGATGTGGGGCTACAAAATAAAAGACCAGGATTATAAGGATTCTAAAACTTTAATCCAATATTTAGTCAAGACCGCAGGCATGGGTGCCAATCTTCTTCTGAACATAGGTCCGCAACCCAATGGCGAACTGCCTGCCGCAGCCCTGCAGCGGCTTAAGGATATGGGAGAGTGGCTTAAAGTAAACGGCGAGACAATATATGGCACCAAAGGAAGCCCTTTCCCGGCTCAATCCTGGGGAACCGCCACAATGAAAGATGACAGGCTCTTCATACATATCCTGAGCCCTGAATCAAATGTGATCGTTGTGCCGGCAGAAACCCCGTTAGCCTCTGCAAAAAATTTCTCCACGGGAGAAGACATTAAATTTACCAATCTTCAGGGTAACACAATTCTGCATCTTGAAGAGATCCCCGATACAGTGGATTTCATTGTTGAATGCACCTTAAACAAAATTAGCCAATGAAAAAAAGAGTTCTTGAAGTGTGCTGCGGCGATATTGAAAGCGTGATGGCTGCAAAGAAGGGCGGTGCCTGCCGTGTGGAATTATGTTCCGGTCTTTCGGAAGGAGGCCTCACCCCCTCACAGGCTTTGATAAGCTCTGCAGTGAAATCCGGAATCGAATCGGTGAATGTGCTCATCCGTCCTCGTGGCGGCGATTTCCTTTATTCTGATGTGGAATTAGAGCTAATGGAACAAGACATGAAGGATGCATTGGATAATGGAGCCACAGGTTTGGTATTCGGCATTCTTTCCGCCGATGGCAGGATTGACAAGAGTGCATGCCGGAGATTGATTGACAGCGCGCGCAGATATGCCGTTGAGACCGGGAAGAATTCTCCCACCTTCACTTTCCACCGTGCTTTTGATGTCAGCAAAGAACCTGTTGAATCTCTCGAAGACATTATTGAATCAGGATTTGATTATCTGCTCACTTCCGGAATGAATAAAAATGCCTTTTCCGGTATCCCGGTTTTAAGCGACCTTGTGAGGCAAGCTGCCGGGAGGATAAATATTATCGCCGGCGGAGGAATAACTCCCGGGAATGCAACGCAAATTATGGAGGAAACGAATGTTCCTCTCATTCACTCCACAGCCAGGCGCAATATTGAAAGTAAAATGGAATTCCGACGGGCCGTCTCCATGGGCAGTTCCGACCTTGATGAATATTCCATATTCCGGACTTCCGGGGAGATAGTGGCAGATCTCATGAAAAGATTGCTTCTTTTTCTGCTGATTATCACCTGTTCAGTCAGTGCCTTCCCGCTGTCGCGCGAAGAAAGCCTTGATTTCCTTATAAAATCCTTGCAGTATCCCGACAGCGTGGACTATAGTCTCGGATTTTATGAGAAAAACGTTGACGCCTCATTCAGGGCACGCAGTGAAATGCCCTGGGGTAAGGATGTGCCTGACCGCGAATTCCTGCATTTTGTACTCCCGGTAAGGGTGAACAATGAAGCGCTCGATTCCGCCCGTTGGATTTTCTATGAAGAATTGAAGGATAGAGTGAAAGACCTCACCATGGAGGAGGCAATTCTCGAAGTGAATCACTGGTGCCATGAAAAGGTAACTTATAAACCCTCCGATGGGCGCACTTCCTCACCGCTGTCCACTCTAAGCCAGGCAATTGGCCGGTGTGGCGAAGAATCCACTTTCACTGTGGCCGCTTTACGTTCGGTGGGCATACCGGCCCGACAGATATATACACCCCGCTGGGCACATACCGACGACAATCATGCATGGGTAGAGGCATGGGCCAACGGAAAATGGTATTTCATAGGCGCATGTGAACCTGAACCTGTGCTTAATCTGGCCTGGTTTAACGAACCCTCTTCACGTGGCCTTCTAATGACCACTAATGTTACCGGGAATTACAACGGCGAAGAAGAAATTTTGTCCCGTGACGATGTCATAACAAGGATTAATGTCACTTCAAATTATGCTCCCGTCAGCAGTCTGCCGGTCTTTGTAAGCTATCCCGACGGCACTCCGGCTGAAAATGTAACGGTCAATTTCTGTATTTATAATTATGCTGAGTTTTACCCCGCTGTGTCAAAAACTACCGATAAAAACGGGTTAGCTTCTCTCACTGCAGGGTTGGGAGATTTTATAGTATGGGCCTCCGACGGGGAAAATTTCGGTTTTGCAAAGGCCAATCCTAAAGATTTCTTGCAGAAGGGTTCTGCTCCTCTGGATATTATCCTTGATAAGGATGGCCGATATATAGGGGAATTCGACTTCAATATAGTCCCTCCGGCTGCGGGAGTGAATAAAATCAGCGTGACCGACGATTTGAAGAATGAAAATAACATAAGATTGTCGAGGGAAGATTCTGTCAGGAATGCCTACACTTCCACTTTTGCCACAGATGAAGAAATTGACGGAATATCATTGCGACTGGGCATAGACAGGGCTGCGCTCGGTAAAATTCTAAAAGAGTCGAGAGGCAACCACTCGATATTGGTAAATGCTATTGAGTCTTTGCCGGCTGAAAAAAAGGATGATGCTGTGGCCCTGTTGTTAAGCATCACCGAAAAAGACCGCAGGGATATCTCTGAAGAAGCTTTGAGAAATCATGTGCTGGAAACTATTCCCAAAGAGGATCTTATCCCGGTTAAAGGCCTCTCGCCACAAGAACCGGATAGCATTTATTATCAGTATGTCCTGAATCCGAGAATTGAAAATGAGTTTATTTTCCCCTGGAGGGATTATATACGGGATTATTTTTCCCCGGGGGATAAAGCCCGATTCAGAAACAAT
>JAFLTN010000159.1 GCA_022510445.1 Muribaculaceae bacterium
CATTATAAGCATTACTATGGTGGACAACGAAATTCCCCTGTTCAAAACTTTCTTGCAAACTTTTCCTGTCTTCTTCTTCATTTTCAAAATTCCAACCAATGCCTGAAATCTCTTTATCTATTTCATTCCAAGTTTTCAACCAAAATTGTGGGTCAGGTGGGATTATTGCTTGCACACTTTCCACAAAAGCATCAAGAAAAGTCTGGTAAGGCACAACTCCTTGAGCAATCAGTCTTAGATTAACTCTAACGAAATTACCTTTAAATCCTGTTGGTTCATAGTCAGGACCATCATAACTTACCAAACTATTCATTTCTTTTAATAAATTGTCGCCGGCCTTTTCCTTATCACTGATCATGTGTCCAGGGCCGTAGAAATCCTGCATAAAGTTTTTATAAACGTCCCGATACTGAGAGGCAGTGTAATGTGACTTCTGATATAAAAGCGCATTGCGTATAGAGTCTGTGCGGGTAGGTTCACCATTTATATTGCTACAAATTATAATGAATAAAATGAAGGGAAATAAACATTTAGCTTTCATATAGTAAAAATGATGGGAGATTTGAGATAATTAACAATTTTTTCCATACCGGGATCACCCCAACAAGTTACGCTTTGCTTCACTTATGATTCGGAAACAATTAAAATCTTGTCGGGATATCTTTAGAAATAATAACATTGCCTAAAAAAAGTTGACTCACTAATAATTTATCAAAATTAGTAAATAATTTTTATTTGAACCCCAGGAAGGATTATCTTGATAATTGAATTCTTTATTATTTCCGGTTTCAGTAATTTTGTGTGAAATTTATTACAATTATCTTATGAATGGAATCGTTGCCGGATTAGGAATACCTGTTATAGGTACAGTATTAGGAGCCGCATGTGTCTTTTTCATTAAGGATAAGATAAATCCTTCAATGAATAAAGCCCTGTTAGGCTTCGCTGCCGGTGTAATGGTTGCCGCCTCAATATGGTCACTTTTGATTCCAGCCATGGAAATGTCGGCTCCAACAGGATTCATGAAAATATTTCCTTCAGTTGTAGGGTTCGTTTTGGGAATGGGTTTTCTTCTTCTGTTAGATATTCTGACACCCCATCAACATGCGGGAGAACAACATAGCGAAGGACCTCGTTCCAATTTGTCCAAAAGCAGTAAATTAGTTCTTGCCATAACACTACATAACATCCCAGAAGGCATGGCTGTCGGTGCCGCTCTTTCGGCCGTTATGGAACAAAGTCATTTCGTCGGCATGGCGAGTGCTATTGCATTGGCAATAGGAATGGGAATTCAAAATTTCCCTGAAGGTGCGATAGTTTCAATGCCATTAAGAGGAGCCGGGAATTCAAGGGTAAAATCATTTATTATGGGAGCATTGTCTGGCTTGGTAGAACCAATCGCTGCTGTGATTACAATTTTACTTACGTCCGTTATACTTCCCGGATTGCCTTATCTGCTATCTTTTGCAGCCGGCGCAATGATGTATGTAGTGGTGGAAGAGCTTATACCTGAAACTCAATCCGGAGACCATTCAAATTTAGGAACAATCGGCTTTGCAATCGGTTTCGTCATAATGATGATCCTTGACTCGGTTTTATAAAGAATAAAGGCATATCCATTTGAATATACCTTTATAAATTAATGTCTATTATTACAGATGTTTGGACTTAAAGTCATTTTATTTGGTTTGTTTTAATAGCCATTCGGTGACTGGTTTCAATTTATACGCAAAGTTGAAAGAGGCCATGTGTACTCCACCAGGTCCAGGATTATTGACGACTTCAGGTAAAACTGTATTTCCTTCAAAAGTTATAAAGTTTCTTTCATCCCCTTTTGATAATAAAACTGATGCAAGGGAGTCTTGTTCTGTTTCAGGCAACCTTGCACTCCACATTGTTGATGCAAAGGCTGAATCCTCTTTTTTTAACAGGGCTTTCAATTCATCCGCACCACCAGTAGATGTTGCATCTCCCTGAGCTGTAATGTAAATAAATTTCTTATCCTTAAAATCTTTCATCTTAGAAACATCCCATTGACCACTCACGAACAAAGATGCAGCAAAAAGATCAGGATATTTTATGTTGAAATATAAAGACATCATACATCCCATTGACTGACCTGTGGTATAAAGACGATTTTCATCCACAGGATAGGCATGAACAAGGTTGTTAAGGAGTTCTATAGTCTGATCAACTTCCGGCATAGTCTGCCATTCGTTATCCACGGTGATATAAGAATATTGAGGAACCAATACAAAACAGGGATGTTCCTTCTGAAAATCCGGTGCAGCCCATACCAGTCCTCCGTAACCCTGAGTCAAAGGAATCAAGGGATCGGGACCAGGCGTGCTTGCGTCAGCCATGAAAAGAACGAGAGGATATTTTTGACCGGATATAAGAGTATCAGGAACAAAAAGATTATACTGCAAAGTATCACCCTTTTCTCTAATAAAGAAACTATGGGTGAATTTTGGGACTGTCATGTCAATCAGTGCCTGAAGTTCCGGACTTGGTTTTGGTCTCTCCATTCCTCCCATCATTCTTTGGCCGATTTTAGGTCCTCCTCCTTTTGGCATTTCTTGCTTTGTTACTCCATCATTGGAATTATTTGCTTTTTTTGAAGAACAGCTGTTGGAAAAAGCGAACAGACATATCATCAGACTTAGTAAGGAAATTTTTTTCATAGTAATTGTGAATGTATTCTTTCAATAAAACAACCAAAATAAATTTAAAGTTCCATTGG
This sequence comes from Muribaculaceae bacterium, assembly GCA_022510445.1. Classification (GTDB taxonomy): domain Bacteria; phylum Bacteroidota; class Bacteroidia; order Bacteroidales; family Muribaculaceae; genus Lepagella. Next base: position 2,744 of record JAFLTN010000159.1, read on the forward strand.
TTATATGAGGTAAGAATTAAATGCATGAGAATTTCCAATTTTACTTTAACAAAATAACTATTTATAGGTATTTAATAAATTATTGATTTACTGTAATTTTGCGGCATGAAAGAGTATTTTAGTAAATTGGTCAATAGATTGAATACATTTCTTAAAAGATTTTCTTTTAAGACGGGACTTATTATTTTATCCCTTTGCATTCCCTTTTATATCCTATCCTTCGCTCAAATGGCTATGGATTTCAGTTATTCAGTCAAAGGTATTCTTTGGGTTATCTTTTTCGGTCTGGCAAAAACATTCCAATATGCCGGATTGGCTATCATCGGAGTGGAAGGAATAAAACGTTTAAAGATTTGGTGGGATAAGATTAGAAGAAAAAATATTTCAGAAGTATGAAAACAAAAACTTTTGGGATTTTGATAATGACTAGGTTCATCATGACATCAGGAATTCAAAAATCAAATGCAGTGAATCTTTATGATTTCACAGCCAAGACTCAATCCGGTGAAGAATTAAATCTCGATAAATATAAAGGGGAAGTCGTTTTGATAGTTAATACTGCGTGTAATCATCCAACAGATTGGCTGATACAAAAGCTCCGATTTCGTTACCTGTGCCAGGAAGTGCAACGAAATTAAGAAAAAGATGAGTCTGTTTGCCCGAAATGCTGAATCTGCTGCCCTCCCCGTCTGTAGGTCCCATTGGAATTTCAGAAGTAATGAATTCATCAGTGGATTCAATGGGGTGTCCGAAATCCCATCCGGCAACTGCCTTCAGATATCCACCGACACCAAAAATGAATTTCCCTTTTTTCCCTACAATCACTACTGAGGGCACATTTGGTTCCTGGAAATCTTCAGGTGCATTATGTAGAAGAATGTCATAAAC
>JAFLTN010000016.1:0-34175 GCA_022510445.1 Muribaculaceae bacterium
ATTCTTGGGAAACTATATAATGAAGGGAGTGGTTTAGCTGCCTTAATTTTAGGAGATTACAGATTTAAATTACTTTTAGGGTTCATAAGTGGAGGAATAGTGACGCAAGATTGGTCCGAATGGAGATATAATGCAATATTGGAGACTTTAAGGCAGACTATCAATTACTACAAAACTGCTGCGGAAAGAAATTGTGCAATCGGTTATAGAGTTTGCTCTTTAATTTACAGTCTTTTAGGAAATAAAGAAAAATCCTGTATTCAGGAACAAGATTATCAAAAAGCTCCTTACGACAATAAAAGAAGTGCTTTTAATCTCCGCCGTGATTATAATAAAGAATTGGAGTGGGAAAAAGAAAATGGTTTCAGATTTACAAAAAATTATTGGGAGCCGGCTCCCCTTTCTATTATTGCTTTAGATGAACAAAAAGCAAAAAAATACTTGAAAAGAAAATTTCAAGGCTTTGACCTAAACCTTTTAAGCCTTTCGTGAATATAACTTTAACATTTCTTCGGCTTGGCATTTCATTTCATCGCGAAGCCATCGGGGATATAAAATTCCTGCATTGAATACCTTCCGGGAGGTAAAGGGCTAAAAGTTTCTTATATTTTCAGCAAGGGGAGGAAAGGACTCTCCATCGTAAATAACAGTGGAACTTATCGGTGGAACCGGTAAAACAGTTTTTAGATATTCAAGGTTCTTGAAGAATTCAGGATGAAATGAAAGAGAAGATTTTACCTCATAAGCCTTTAATCCTTCCGGAGTAGATTGGAGAATATCTATTTCTTTACCGTTTCTTTCTCTATAGAAATTTAAATTTGAATCTTTCCCCTGATTCAACCTCCGGTTCATTAATTCAGCCACTGCCATATTTTCAAATAAAACTCCCTTTAACGGATGAGAAACAAGTTGAGTGGAATTTTCAATACCCAGCAAGTAGGTAGCCAAGCCAACATCATAAAAATATATCTTAGGCATCTTAGACAACCTTTTTGAGATATTTGCAAAATAGGGACGAAGCGCGAAAATAATGTAAGAAGCTTCTAAAATAGAACACCATTCCGTGATGGTTTTAGAACTGACACCTGTCTCAGCCGAAATTGATGTGGCATTGAATTCCGCACCGATTCTTCCAGCCATTAGTCGCATGAAAATATCAAATTTTGATAAATTCTCTATTTTAATTTGTCTGCGTATGTCCTTTTCAATATATGTTGAATAATAATTTCTATAAAATAATTCCGGTGGTTTCTTCCCAGTCAGCACAGCAGGATAAAAACCTCTGAAATATAATTCTTCGGTGGAGATGTCTTTTAAAGAAGGTTTTAATTCATGGAAAGTGAGAGGAGGAAGAGTGAAGACTGCAATCCTTCCGGCCAAAGATTGACTTGCATTCTTCATTAAGGTGAAATCACTGCTTCCTGTCAACACATAATGAAGCTCGGGATCGGCATCTACCTCAACCTGAATTTGAGAAAATAATTTTTCGCAACGCTGGATTTCATCTATTATAGCGACAGAACCTAATGAGCGTAAAAATAATTTGGGTTCTGACTCTGCCTTTAGGAGTGTTTCGTTATCCTCTAAGTTAACATATTTATAATCAGGAAAGAGATGTCTGCAAAGTGTAGATTTACCCACCTGCCTGGCACCTGTTACCATGACCACAGGATAGAACATGTGGGCATATAGTATTGGTTCTGAAAGATCTCTATAGATATAATTATCCATAAATCAGATTGTTAAATGATATTTGTGCAGATTTGAAGTGTTACTTCAAATCTGCACAAATTTAACTAAAAGTCTTTATTTTAACAACTTCTTCCTTATCAGCACCAATTTAAGAAGTTATTCTTTCTGATATAGTTTCAGTATCTCTTGGGCTTGCCACCTGATTTCATCGCGAAGCCATCGGGGAGAAAGGACCTCGGCGTTGAAACCCATCTTCAGGATTTCATGCTGAAACTCATATTCAGGACGAAGCTTGAAACTATATTCGGAATATTCTTTTTCCCGTTTGATTAACTTTTGAGATTTATGAAGCGGAAGGCTCTCGATATAATGGCGCTGGTGACCGTAGACTCTAATTCTCACTTCTTCGCAATCATAATCGGCTTCCAGATTAACGCCTACCACTTCATCAAAATATGAATTTATGTCCCATCCTTTGTCATATTCATATTTCTCCTCAGTGATAACAATTGATTCAATTCTGTCAAGAGCAAATATTGTCAAAGTTTCATATTCCGGTATATGGGAAATAAGATACCATCTTTTCCCGGTCTGTTTTAATCCATATGGCTCTACAGTAAATTGCTTCAGTTCCGGATTATTATAGCTTCGGTATTCAATCTTGACACTAGAACTCTTAGATACGGCCTCAATGAGAGGCGGGAGAAACTGAGCTCCACCGGGAACCTCCTCGAACATTATCCTTTTTGAAACTTTCCTATTATCCATCAATTGATTATCAATAGCAAGTCCGTTAAATAAGGAAGATGAAAATGAGGGTTTTAGCAATTCTTCTTCATTCTCTATATAATATACATTTCCGTTAGAACGGTCGCACACAATCCGTATCCCGAAAATATCATCGATAGCCTCACGATGCCGATGAAATGTTCTTTCCGGCAAGCCTTCTTCCTCGCCGTTTTGTAATAAAGAGTGTTTCCACTTATTGTTAATTTCTTCGAGGGTTATCTTACCGGCCCTACGGATTGTTTCAATTAACCAGACATATCTCCTGATAAGTCTTACCGATGTTGCCATAATTCAAAATATCTGTTTTTGCAAAGTTAATGATAATTTCTGCCATTTTGCGGCAGAATAATTCTTTTACCTAATCCTTTGATATGTATGAACTTTAATGGTTCTATATTGTATTATATTTAAAACATATAAGTTATGGAAAAAAATACCATATACAGCGTTTTCAAATCAAAGGTGGAGGAGCAGCCGGATTCATTAGCTATCATTGAGGATGGCATCACTATTACTTACTCAGAACTTGACAGGCTGGCTGACAGTATCTTTTCAAAATTCCGAGAAAGGGATGATAAATTTATCGGAATAGTAATGTCGCACGGCATTAATCAGATCGCTGCAATGTTGGCAGTGTTAAAAAGCGGGGCAGCATATCTCCCTGCAGAACCTAAACTTCCTGCGGACAGAATCAAATACATGATGGAAATGGCGGATGTTACATTGATTATCGATGATGATTTCTGTAAAGATCTGACATCACCAGCCATATCATTCCCCGACAATTCAGAACCTGACGGCGTTGCCTATATCCTTTATACATCCGGTACCACCGGGAAACCTAAAGGTGTTGTAGTGGAAAACCATTCGGTTGTGAATTATGCAGCTGCCTTTGAAGATGAAATGAAGATTGGCAGAGGAGACGTGATGCTTCAATATTCTGTCTGTTCATTTGATATATTCGTTGAGGAAGTCTTTGCCACTTTGCTTAATGGGGGAGCCTTGGCAATACCTTCTGCCGAAATTCATAACGGGACACTTGAAGGTCTTATGGATTTCTGCAGACGTAACAACGTAACCATAATTGACGGGTTCCCATATCTTATAGCCGACATCAATAACAAACCGGAGCTTCTTCCCGAATCAGTCAGCCTTATAATAAGTGGAGGCGATACCATCCGGGAAAACTATATTTCCAACCTTAAGAATAAAAAGGTCAGGATCTACAACACATACGGACCCTCGGAAACCACCGTTTGTTCCAATTATTTCAGGATTGACAAAGCGATGCCGCTCTCCGACGGAACATTCCCGGTTGGTAAACCCATAAAAGGGGTGATTGTAAGAATTCTTGATGAAGATCTCAAAGAAACCGAAGCCGGCAAAACCGGAGAAATCTGTATTTCAGGCGAAGGTGTCAGCAGAGGATACCTCGGTAATCCTCCGGAGCAAAAAAATTTTATTACACTTCCCAATGGAGAGAGAGTGTATCGCAGCGGAGATTTAGGTTACCGTCTGCCCGACGGTAGCATAGTGTTCCTTCATCGTAAAGATGAACAGGTGATGATCCTGGGAAGAAGGGTTGAACCTGAAGAAGTAGAAAACGTGCTAAATGAATATTCCGGAATAAAAAGAGGAATTGTCAGGGCTTTCTTAGACGGAGGAGGTTTGCACTATCTTGTGGCTTATCTTGTGCCTGACATTAATTTCTCTCTTGATGATCTAAAGAATTGGCTTAGGTCACAACTGGCTGATTTCATGATACCGGAATTCTATCTGGCAGTTAAAACAATACCGGTCACGGCAAGGGGAAAAGTAGATATTGACGCTCTTCCTGTTGTCTTAAAAGAGGGTGATTACAGATGATAGAACTGAAAAAAATAACTGATATCGATACTCTCCTGCAATGGCGAGAGGAAGTTATCGAGAATGTCTTCGGAGAAACACCCTCCGAAGGTCTGATGAATATGAATGAAGCATATTATCGTTCACATATCCAAGACGGCACGCATCATGCATTTCTCGCTCTCAATGACGGACTGGAAGCAGGTTGCGGAGGTATATGTCTGACTGATGAACTGCCTTCGCCCGACAATCCTTCGGGCAAATGCGGTTATCTGATGAATATTTATGTAAGATCTGTCTTTCGCGAACATGGAATAGGCCATGAGATTGTGAAAAGACTGATTGAAGAAGCGGAAAAAATAGGATGCGGGAAAATATATCTTGAAACAACCCAGATCGGCCGGAGCCTTTATGAATCTTTAGGGTTTCGGGATCTTCCCGATATGATGAAACTAAAAAAGAAAATATGACAGACAAAATTCAAATAGAGGGATTCAACATCTCTTATTTCCCTTTTCAGGAATCTAAGAAATTAATCTATATGATTTATCCTGACATGGTGACTTTCACGGATGAATGGCAGGAAAAAATGGCAAACCAATATAAAGTGTCGATTGCCGTGATTTATATTCCGTCTTCTCAATGGAATGATCTGCTTACACCGTGGCCTGAACCCGGTGAGGCAAAAGGATTTCCTCCTTTTGCCGGAAAGGCTGAATCCTTTCTCGCCACTTTACAGTCCAAAATCATCCCTACCGTAGAATCCCGGATTCGGTTCACCAATAATTTTGAACGAGACCTTCTCGGAGTTTCTCTTTCAGGCTTATTTACTCTTTGGCAATGGTTGCCATGCAGTTTCTTTAAATCGATAGCATCATTGTCGGGTTCTTTCTGGTATAATGGATTTATTGAATGGTTTGACAGCCAAAAGATTCAGTATAAGACCGGGAAAGCTTTCTTTCTTCTGGGGAAACAGGAACCTAAGGCGCCGGTAAAGGCTTATCAAAGTGTGGGAATCAATACAGAATCTATTGTGGAAAGACTTAAGCAAACAGGCATAGACGTTGAATTTGAATGGGTAGCGGGAGATCATTTTGCCAATCCAATTCCCAGGGCCGAATTAGCAATAGGATTCCTTGCATCCTGATTCCGTAAGCAAGGAACAACTCTTAGGACTCTTGATTTCATTTTAATTTTGTGAATTCAGGAGTTTATCTTATATTTGTTACCTAAGACTCACATTAACAATAAGTGGGGCCCGGGGTATTAGTACCCCTTGTTATGAGAATCATTCCCCGACATCCTATTAAAGGAAGTTTTTTCAGGATGTCAAAATTCTCTTCTAATTGCGAAGATATGAATACAACCCCTACAATCGGATTAGCCTCAGGTATAAATATCAGTGAAGTAAAAAAAATTACAGAAGGCTCAAGGTCCATATGGATAGACTGGCTGCGTGTAGCCGCCATTTTTTTCGTTATCATCGTTCATTCCACAGAACCTTTTTATTTAGGAGGAGAGGGTTCTCTGATTCTGTCTAAATCAGATGCTTTCTGGGTTTCATTTTTCGATTCCTTTGCCAGGGCTTGTGTTCCATTATTCATAATCGGTTCGAGCTATCTTCAGTTTCCACTCCATTACAATACAAAAGAATTTTTCTTACGGAGGGCCATCAGGATATTGATACCCTTTGCCGTCTGGACAGGAGTCTATGCCTTTATCTGGGGGGAACCTATAGAGAATTTCCGTAACCTTCTGCTGAATTTCAACTACGCCGCAGGCCATTTATGGTTTGTTTATATGCTTTTGGGGATATATCTTCTTATGCCTATGCTTTCCCCCTGGGCCGAGAAAGTTTCCCGCAATGAACTTTTGTTTTACCTGTCAATATGTCTCTTTACTTCTTTCATTCCCTTTATCAGGGAAATCAGTAGTGGCGACAGTTCATATATAACGGGGCCCAGCGGCATCCCGGCATTTGCCAAATATCCTTTATGGGGCGAATGTAGCTGGAACTCCTACGGAGTCTTTTATTATCTTAGCGGTTTTATAGGTTATATCCTTTTAGGGTTATACATCAAGCGGTTCGTCGGAATCAGACACAAAGGAAAATCACTGCTATCGGCTATTTTAACATGGATGGCAGGATTCGCTATTTCCTTTGGAGGATTCTATTGGCTTGTGAATCACACTGCCGATGGAGTTTTCCCTATTGAAGGTTCTATAAACCTTGCAGTTTTATGGGAAACGCCCTGGTTCTATGACAGCACCGGAGTGGTGCTTATGGCTATAGGATGGATTTTTATGTTCCGGCGTATCAATGCCGGTGGGAAATGGTATTCCAAATTGATTTTTCCCTTGGCAAAAGCCAGTTATGGAGTTTATCTTTGCCATATGATAATTCTTGCTTATGTCTCCCAACTGATAAGGGAATGGTTAGGAACCGGAGCTGACGGCATAATTGGTTTCTGGACAACTCCGGCTGAAATAGTATTGACGGCCGTCTTAACCTTCACATTAGCATCAGCTTTCAGCCATTTGGTCGGTAAGATTCCGGGGATCGGTAAATATCTGATGGGATGATTACATCTAACATTAATTATGCACCTTTCTATTTTATTTTGATTAAATTAGAGTAGATTTTAAACAGAAATTTATTGAAGCTTTATAATGAAGAGTTTTACTTATAACATAACTTTCGTTATTTCACATGGTGATGAGGCAAGGTTTCTTCATTATTTGAGGAAGGAACTGGTTCCTGCTTTATTTAATGAAACAACATCAGCTAAAGACCCTCAGCTTCGTAAAGTTATCGAATCAGGGGGTGTAAAACCCTCTCCTGGACATGGATTAAGCATAGCCATATCGGCTACATTTGCATCGGAAGAGGATGCCTGCCAATGGTTTGACAATGATTTTATGTCAGCCGCAGATGGTTTTCCTCTTAAATTCGGAAAGGATTCTGTTTTCTTCGCTACGCTTCTTCAAAATCTGACAGTCTGAAATGGAAAAGATTCGGGAAGATCTCAATTACGAAAGAATAATAATGGGAGTAGATCCCGGGACCAATGTCATGGGATATGGCCTTTTAGGGATAAACGGGAGAAAACTGACGCCGATTGTAATGGGAGTGATCACGCTCAATAAGATGGAAAGTCATTATTTGCGTCTTGCAAGAATCTATTCCCGTATCACAGGGCTTGTGGAACAATATCTCCCCGACGAATTAGCCATAGAGGCTCCTTTCTATGGAAAAAATGTGCAGTCAATGCTTAAGTTGGGAAGAGCACAGGGAGTTGCAATGGCGGCGGCTCTGGCACGTGACATCCCGATTGCAGAATATGCTCCGCTAAAGGTCAAACAGGCTGTAACCGGCAACGGAGGGGCATCAAAGGAACAAGTTGCCAATATGCTTTGTTATATTTTAAAGATATCTCAGCAGGAAAGGCCTGAATTGCTTGATGCCACTGATGCTCTTGCTGTGGCGCTCACACATTATTATGAAAGTGCCAAACCCACAACCGGCAACACAGCAAAGTCTTGGGAACAATTCCTGAAACAGAATCCGAATCGTATTGTGAAACGTTGAAACATAATTTTCGTCAGGATGGGCCGAGTATAAACATCTAACGTTAGAAAAAATCAATTTTGCTGCTAATAATTTTTTTTAAAATTTCTTTTATATGGACAGATATAATAAAGTTATAAATGAAAGTCAGGTTCCCGTAGATCCCGATTTCATAAAGAATGAGATTGACAGAATATCTGAGAAATTACCTGAATATAGAACCCAGGAAGTATTTGCAAGGATATTCAACAGTATTGATCTGACAACATTGAGCACGGAAGACAGTCAGTCAAGTGTGACTGCCTTTGTAAAAAGGGTAAATGATTTCGACAATGAATATCCTCAATACCCGAATGTGGCAGCCTTATGTGTCTACAGTAATTTTGCCGGTGTCGTAAGATCTGTTCTTGAAGTTTCAGGAGTGGGTATAGCTGTAGTGGCCGGAGGGTTTCCGTCAAGCCAGACATTCACGGCAGTAAAAGTAGCCGACGTTGCTTTGGCCACAGCGGAAGGAGCCGACGAAGTGGATGTGGTTCTGAACGTGGGATTGCTGCTTGACGAAAATTATGAAGAGATGTGTGACGAGCTTATAGAACTTAAACACACTGCTAAAGATGCAAAACTAAAAGTTATAATAGAATCGGGAGCCTTAAAGACGCCGGAACTGATAAGAAATGCTTCCCTGCTCGCAATGTGGAGCGATGCCGACTTCATTAAGACATCTACTGGTAAAATATATCAGGGTGCCAGTCCGGAGGCGGCTTATGTGATGTGCCGCTGCATAAAGGAATATTTTGAAAAAACGGGAAGAAAGGTTGGCTTCAAAGCAGCCGGAGGAGTTCGGTCGACCGACGAAGCATTACTATATTATGCCATAGTAAAAGATGTGTTGGGAAACGAGTGGCTTAACAAAGAACTGTTCAGGATTGGCGCAAGCAGTCTTGCCAACAATGTTCTGGCAGATATGTTAGGCGAGGAAAAGGTGAAGTATTTCTAATTCCTCAAGGTTAACTCACCAGGGTTCCATTATTGTGATATTCTCAAGAATTTCGAGGAACCTGTCTTCTGGAATCCTATAGAAAGTCTGATAATGCTCAGGATCAAGCTTAAAGCCCTCCTGAGCTTCTTTAATTATATCGCCTATAATCTTTCCTATTTCATCATCGGCATTATATTCATCACGAAGAGATTTAACCCAGCACCACTGCAGTTCCGTAGGAGTCAGGTTTGTTATCTGATAGACCAAGACATCCGTGGGGAAATCAAGGTATATTACCAAATTATATCCCGGCTCATAGAAATAGACATCATCATACCAAGTTCCTATGCTTTCCCCGTCAACTTCAGTAATTTCGAGCATACGGGCCGTATAATCCCCGTTAAACTCAATATAATGATCTAAGGAGTTCGACCATATACCAACGATATCCACCGGCGTTCTGATAGTTTCATCATCTTTAGAACATCCAGATGAAAGAAGGGTAAACAAAATGCTCCCTGCTAAAACGATGTAAAAGCTAAGTTTCGACATAAAGATATCTTTCTTTATAAGATTGAGGGTGTGTAGAAAACTCGACATTTTCTCACACCCTCAATAATTTTCTAATAAAAACTGAGGATCTCAGTCTTTATATTTTTTAAAGATTATAGCAGCGTTATGCCCACCGAAACCGAAAGTGTTAGAAAGGACAGCGTTGACATCACGTTTCTGAGCCTTGTTAAAGGTGAAATTCAGGTTATAGTCAACTTCGGGATCAGTATCGTCTTCCGCATGGTTGATTGTCGGCGGAATGATTCCGTCGGTGATTGCCTTAACGCTCATGATAGCCTCAAGAGCTCCGGCAGCACCTAAAAGATGTCCTGTCATGGATTTTGTTGAACTGAGATTCATGTCATAAGCATGATCGCCGAAGACTTCCTTGATTGCTTTTTCTTCGCTAACGTCTCCGAGAGGAGTAGAAGTGCCATGAAGATTAATATAATCAATCTCTTCCGGTTTCATGCCTGCATCTTTAAGAGCATTTTCCATTACAAGACGGGCGCCGAGGCCTTCCGGATGTGTAGCAGTGATATGATAAGCATCAGCACTCATTCCACCGCCGGCCACTTCAGCATAAATATGAGCTCCGCGAGCTTTTGCATGTTCGAGCTCTTCGAGGACAAGCGCAGCAGCCCCTTCACCTATTACAAATCCGTCACGACTCCCGGAGAAAGGTCTTGAAGCTCCCTTGGGATCATCATTACGGGTTGATAAGGCCTTCATGGAATTGAATCCGCCAACTCCGGCAGGATATATCGCAGCTTCCGCTCCGCCTGCCACAATAGCATCAGCCATTCCGAGCCTTATCAGATTGAACGCATCGATTAAGGCGTTGTTCGAGGATGCACAAGCTGAAACAGTGCCATAGTTAGGGCCTCTGAACTCATGCTCGATAGATATATGCCCGGCTGCAATGTCAGCTATCATTTTGGGGATAAAGAACGGGTTATATTTAGGACCCTGATCTTTCCCATGAAGAGCAAAATAGCCGGCCTCTTCCTCGAATGTATGCAACCCGCCGATACCGGCAGCAAAAATTACACCGACACGATTCTTGTCGACGTTTTCATTTTCGAGATCGGCATCCTTGATTGCCTGTTCGGCAGCTACAAGGGCATACATTGCATAGAGGTCTAAAGTGCGGGCCTTTTTCCGGTCGAAATGTTGTGACGGATCAAAATCCTTAACCTCACATGCAAATTGGGTTTTAAAATTTGTGGCGTCGAAATGTGTGATAGGTCCGGCTCCGCTCTCACCTTTCACGGCGTTATCCCATGTAGTCGCTACATCGTGACCCAGGGGAGTCAAGGCTCCGAGGCCTGTTACAACAACTCTTTTCAATTCCATTATAGGTTTCTTGGTGTGTTTTCCCCTGCCGGGTAATTATTTTGAGTGTTCCTCAATATATGAGATGGCATCGCCTACAGTTGTGATCTTTTCTGCATCTTCATCCGGGATCTGGATGTCGAACTCTTTTTCGAATTCCATGATGAGCTCTACCTGGTCAAGTGAATCGGCGCCGAGGTCTTTGCTGAATTCTGCTGTTGGAGTTACTTCATTCTCGTCTACAGTGAGTTTGTCTACGATGATAGCTTTAACTCTTGATGCTATATCATCCATAATTTCTAAATTTTTAAGTAATTATTTTCTTTGTTTTTGTCAATTGCAAGTGCAAAGTAATAGAAAAAAAATCATTTAATGAAATTTTTCCATAAAAATTGCACAAAAAACTGACTTCTGTGCAGTCTTAAACCGCCGTTATCTTTTATTCTACTGTCCAGGTTTCCTGAGTTTTTAAGATCATGTCGCGTAAGGATCCAAAGCCTTTTTTGCCCCTCACTTCAGCAACCTGGTTCTCCACGTCGGTCTCATAGGTGGGACCCTCAACATCCCGGATTATTCCGATTGCCAAAGGAAGTTCATGGCCATCCATCAATGCCAGCTGGCGTTGCAACGTGTCGTCGACAGAATGTGCGTCATGCACCAATACATCGTCAATTGTGTAACCGTCTTCACCAACAGTGACTGCCTTGAGTCCAAATCCATCTTGCACGAGGCCTTTCTCTTTGTTCTTGCCGAAAAGCATCTTTTCTCCGTGGGTGAGATGAATCACATGCTCCTCCCTCTGCTCCTTATCGGTCAGCCACAGATAGATTCCCTGGTTGAAGATGACACAGTTCTGAAGCACCTCCACCACTGAGGTTCCTTTATGCCTTGCGGCAGCCACCATTATTTCCTTTGTAGTGTCGAGGGAAACATCGAATCCTCTGGCAAAGAATTTTCCACGACATCCGAACACGAGCTCAGCCGGTATAAACGGATCTTCCGTCGTGCCGTAAGGAGATGATTTGGAGACGAATCCACGGTCGGAAGTGGGTGAATACTGTCCTTTAGTGAGACCATAGATCTTATTGTTGAACAAAAGAATATTTATATCTATATTTCTCCTTAAAGCATGGATGAAGTGGTTTCCCCCGATTGCAAGTCCATCGCCGTCGCCCGATACCTGCCAGACAGTAAGATCAGGTCTGGCTGTTTTCAACCCTGTAGCTATGGCTGCCGCACGACCATGAATCGTGTGCATACCGTAGGTATTCATATAATATGGAAGTCTGGAGGAACATCCGATACCTGAAATAACGGCGGTATCTTTTGCTGCCACTCCTACTTCGGCCATCGCCTTATGAAGGGTATTCAAAATGGCGTGGTCTCCACAACCCGGACACCATCGTGCTGCCTGTTCGTTCTTAAAATCAGCTGCTGTATATTGAGATTCCATTGTTTGCTTATTTTATTTATTATTGTTTTTAAGAAGTTTTTTCACTCCTTCTGTAATCTCGTTAACCATGAAGGGTTGTCCTTCAATCTTATTAATTCTTTGAATCTCCTTCATCGGAAGATGCATCTGAAGATAATCAGCAAACATGCCGGTGTTAAGTTCTGCAACAATAATGTTTTTATATCCGGAAAGGACTTCCAGTGCGTTTTTCGGCAACGGATTGATATAACGGAAATGAGCCATCGCCACTTTAACACCTTCTTCATTCAACACGGAACATGCGGAGTGCAGATGACCATAGGTGCCACCCCAGCCTACCAGAATAGTATCGGCATCCTTGTCACCTTCCACATCAAATAAAGGAATATCATCAGCAATCCTTGCGATTTTTTCTCTACGGGTCTTCACCATGAGTTCATGATTGGCTCCGTCAGTAGAAATAACAGAGGTGTTATAGTCTTTTTCCAGACCTCCTACACGGTGCATAGCACCCTCTGTACCGGGTATGGCCCAATATCTCACCTTGGTGTCTTTATCTCTCAGATATGGTTTCCATCCCTCTTCAAGGATATCTCCTGTGACCAATCTTGGTTTAATTTCGGGGAATTCATTTTCATCGGGAATCCTCCAGGCAGAAGAACCATTGGCAATAAATGCATCGGTAAGAAGAATTACCGGAGTCATATGTTCAATTGCAATTCTTGCAGCCTCAAAAGCCATAGTGAAGCAATCCACCGGGCTTGCGGCAGCTACAACACAGAGGGGACTTTCTCCATTTCTTCCATAAAGCGCCTGCATCAAGTCGGTCTGTTCCGTCTTTGTAGGAAGACCGGTTGATGGACCTCCACGCTGAACATCGATAGCTACCAAGGGAAGTTCAGCCATTACGGCAAGGCCTAATGCCTCGCTTTTAAGAGCCAGACCGGGGCCGGAGGTTGTAGTCACTGCAAGATGACCTCCGTAGGATGCACCTATGGCAGAGCATATTCCTGCTATTTCATCCTCCATCTGACAAGCTTTTACTCCAAGATCCTTTCGTTTAGCCAGTTCATGAAGTATATCGGTTGCCGGGGTAATAGGATAAGAACCTAAGAAGAGAGGACGTCCACTCTTTTCGGATGCCATTATAAGCCCCCAGGCAGTGGCAGTATTGCCGTTAATATCAGTGTAGATGCCTGGTTTTGCCTCATCGGTGTCTATGCGGTAGGTGGGCATGCTGGCATGAGTGTTATGGCCATAATCCCAACCGGCTTTTACAACTTTTTCATTTGCCTCATAGATAGCCGGCTTTTTAGCGAATTTAGCCTTAAGCTTGGCAAGAACCTTATCGACCGGACGATCGAACAACCAGCAGATAAGGCCAAGTGCGAGCATATTCTTACACTTGAGAATAGCCTTATTGTCGAGTCCGGAATCTGCCAATGTATTCTTTAAAAGAGTAGTCATCGGCACCAACATTATGTTGTTTGTGTTGATGCCAAGTTCAGCTATTGGATCATTTGTGTTGTATAGAGCTTTCTTTAGATTAACTTCTGTAAATGAATCGGAGTCACAAATAATGATACCTACAGGTTTCAGATACTGCAGATTTGTCTTCAACGCTGCTGGATTCATGGCCACAAGCACATCAGCCTTGTCGCCCGGTGTATGGACATCCTTACCAACACTTACCTGAAAACCGGAAACTCCGCTTAATGAACCTTGTGGAGCTCGGATTTCTGCCGGATAATCAGGGAAGGTAGATATCATGTTTCCTTCCCCGGCGGAAACATCTGAGAAGATATTGCCAACAAGTTGCATTCCATCGCCGGAATCTCCGGAAAATCGGATAACAACCTTGTCAATTGTTTTGACCATTGATTCTTGTGCCATAGGTGATTTTTTTTGAGGGAGAATCCCTCTTTTAAGGTATTAAGATTTAGTTAAAAGTGGAAATTTTGCTAATTAAAAGCAAAGTTACAATAAAATATAAAACAACAAATTTTTTTATCCGATAAAACATCTGTCTGGATAATTTTTTTGTTAAAGAGGGACTCTCCTATTTCTGACCTTTAAAATGAGGATGATGTTCTATTAGTTCTGTCCTCAATCTTCCCCTGTCAAGATGAAGATACAATTCCGTCGTTGAAATACTTTCGTGGCCAAGCATTTCCTGAATGGCTCTGAGATTCGCCCCCCCCTCAAGCAGATGAGTGGCAAATGAATGGCGAAGAGTGTGGGGACTTACAGTCTTTTTTATTCCGGCAGCCGCAGCCAAATCCCTCACAATATAAAAGACCATTACTCTGGTGAGAGGTTTCCCCCTTCTGTTAAGGAAGATAATATCGGCACCTTCCGGCTTGACTGTCTGTTGACTGCGTTTGGTTTCTATATATTGGGCTATCAGAGAAACAGCGATAGGAGAAACCGGCACAAGCCGTTCTTTACTGCCTTTCCCCTCCACTATGAGCAAACCTTCCTTAAGATCAAGCCGGGATAATCGGGCTTCGACAAGTTCTGATACTCGGAGTCCGGATCCGTAGAGCGTTTCAATTATGGCATGGTTACGTAGACTTTCATCTTTATCAGGAGCCAGACAGGCTATCATCGAATCTATCTCTTCCACACTCAACACATCTGGCAATTCCCTTTCCAAGTGGGGAGATTCTATAAACTCGGCCGGATTTTCTTCTATTTTGCCTTCCAATCTCAAGAAACGGAAGAAAGATCTGATCCCTGCAATTATCCTTGCCTGTGAGCGGGGAGAGATTCCGATGTCGTGAAGCACTGAAAGAAATTCATGGATATCGTCAGGATGCACCCCTATTACATCCTTTTTGCAAGACCCCAGGAAATCCAACAGATGTTTTACATCATTACAATAACCCGAAGATGTATTTTCCGACAGTCCTTTCTCAAGTAAAAGATGAGCCGAATATTCGTTTATCAGTTTCTCCCTGTCTTTAGGGTTGGTCATGAAAGATTAAATGTTATGGGATAAGATGTATAAGCCATGTCCCGGCGCGGAATTAGAAGAATATTTTTTTTGCTATAAAGCAGCAACCCGTTAGGAATTGGCTTTGACATCAACTGCCGAAGCTCCTCACAAGGATGAAACGCCATTACAGATACTCCGGAATCAACAGCCGACCTTGCTAAATCCAGATCGGTTTCTTCACCAGGGAAAACCAACAGATCTTCCGTCTTGAAGTCTGTAAATAACGAAGTTTTAATTTGCAAAGCTTTAACTGAAGCTAACTTTGCCACCATACGCAGTTCTTCATTGAGGTTCCGGAAAACAAGCAGTCTACCCGACTTAAGAAACAGTAACAGGCGCAGGAGGAATTTCATTCTATCAGGTTTAAATGAACCTTTACTGCACAATCTGTCAATCTCTTTATAACCGTAATAGCCATAGGGTCCAGGAGAAATCACATCATTAACCATCCTGAAGGCAAACGGCGAGTGTACCCCATATCCCTTGGAATGACGCCAGCAAAGATAATGATTCCAAAAAGAGGGGAATGGGGACATAGCCTTATTATTTAATCCTCCGGAAGAAAGATGGTCCGCCGTTTCCGAAAGCATGCATGCCCCAGAGCGTCAATGATGCAAGACAAATGATTCCGATAAGACAAATCGACACGATGGCCAAAGCATTTGTAGTTTTCAGGGATTCAGGATCAAATACGAACTCAACGGTGTGTTTTCCTGCCGGGAGCTGGATGGCGCGCAAAACATAGTCTACACGTCCAATTGGCACTTTTTCACCATCTACCGTAGCAGTCCATCCCCATGGGAAATAAACTTCACTGAAAACAGCCACATTATCTTTCGAAGTATGGCTTTGGTATCTAAGCCGGTTAGGAGCGTAGCTTGTCTCATAGATTGTATCTCCGGGTGCCGGTGGTGTAGGTCTTCCCAAAACACTCTCAAACATGACATCGGCTACAGCATAGCGGCCTGTATTCAAAGAATCGAGAGCGTTCATCTCTTCATCGGGTGTCTTGACATAATCTATGCCGCTGACCAACCATGCATTTCCTAACGCTTCGGGATTCAACTGATATTGATTGCCACTGAGGATGTATTTGGCATTCAGCATATTCAGCACATTAGGATTGCCCTTGGAGATCTGACGGGTTATAAGATCATTATAACGTGTTAGCTTGGCAGCATGATATCCTCCTATTGTCTTGTGAAAATAAGAAGACCGTGCCTGGTCGAATCCATCAACATCCAGAACCCTATAGTTGGTAGTATCTTTCAGAATCTCCTCATCGGCCGCGGTTTTGGCAAACACTTTGTTATTGGAAACCTCTGGCGTGAAATTTTCAGAATTGACATATCTCTTGTTTAAGGGATAAAGATCGATTACTGCCAGCAAAGTCAGACAACCGATAAAAACCGGTGCCTTCTTTAGTATCCCTTTAAACCATAGCATTATTATAATAAAAGCAATGATAATGAATATGAGGGATCTGAAACTGTCGGCGGAGACAAGGGAAAGTCTGCTTTCCGATATTGCATTGATCAGTCGGGTATATTCGGGAGCGGTGAATATACCCATTTGGGTAAGCTGGTCAGTTTCATTCGCGCTGAAAGGACTACCGAAAATGCCAGGGCTCACCCATCCCAAAAAACATATGAATGCGAAAATCCCGAAAATGGAATAGAAAGTCCAGCGGAATTTTTCAAAGAATCCTTCCGTATTTATCATTTTCCGCAAGCACAGTGTAGCAAGTATCGGTATAGTAAACTCAAGGATAACAAGAATACTTGAAACGGTCCTAAATCTGTTATACCCCGGGAAATAATCTATGAACAGGTCTGTGAGTGGATTGAAGTTATGACCCCACGAAAGTCCCAGGGCCAATATTGACACAGCGAAGAGAGCCCATTTCACAGCACCTTCAACCACAAATAAAGCCAGAATCGCAAGCACGAAAATGAAGGCACCCACATAAACGGGACCGTTTGTCATCGGCTGGTCTCCGAAATATTGAGGGAACTGATTCATGAACATTCTCTCCTGCTGAGTAAGCGGGAGTTCCTGTGCTTTCGCTGTCTGACCGGCACTTAAAATCACATTTTCTCCGGCTATCGGTTTCAAGGTTGCCCCTCCCTTTACGTTGGGAATGAGAAGCGACATCGACTCGTCGATACCATAGCTCCAGGTGGTTATATAATCTTTATCCAGACCGGATGAAGGCTCTTTCCCCGCTACTGTCAGATCAGTGGCCTTCCCTCTTATTGTTTCCTTGGAATATTCCCATGAATTGTAAAGATTTGCAGAATTGGCACCCACTGCGAAAGCCCCGGCTATAAAACAGCAGCAGGTAGCCACGGCCCATCGGCGCAATCCGTTATCTCTTATAGCGTTCCAAAGCCATGCCAGAACAAGGAAGAAAATCACGAAACAAAAATAATATGTCATCTGGGGATGATTGCTCTGCAGCTGCAAGGCCCCGAAAAGCGATGCAAGAGCAGTTCCGGCAATATACTTACCCCGGTAGCAGAGGGCAATCCCGCCGATAGTCGGGGGCACATAGGCGAGTGCCAGGAATTTCCATATATGACCGGCCCCTATAATAATTATGAAATAGGTGGAAAAGCCCCAGGCTATCGAAGCAAAAAGGGATGTATACCATCGGAATTTCAAACATAGGCACATTATAAAGAAGCCCAACATCATTATGAATAAGAGGTTGGACGGCGCAGGGAGCCATAGAGAATAAACTTTGGCAAATCCCGACAGTACTTTATTGGCAGGATAGGATGGTGAGATCTGAAAATTAGGCATACCGGAGAATAAGGAGTTAGTCCATCTTGTGGTCTCTCCGGTTTTTTCATAAAATTCCTGTCCTTCCCGGCCGTTTGCCATTCCCTGCAAAGTATCCGCCTGCTGGAGCACATTCCCCTGTTGTGCATCAGGGAAGAAAAAGAAGAAGGCTACTACTGCCAAAAGCAGAGCAGCCAGAATGGGATATATGTATTTGGTTTTCATAATTCTTTAATCATCCACCGGTATATAAATCTGCCGGTTCATGCTTTGCTCAAGCGATATGAGTGTTTCAGTCTCTGTCACTCCGGGGATATGTTGAATCTGATCATTAAGCAGTTGCATGAGATGTTGGTTATCCTGAGCATAAACCTTGATGAGCATGGAATAAGGACCCGTTGTGTAATGACATTCCACCACCTCCGGAATTTTTTCAAGCTGTTGCACAACTTCACGATACATCGAACCTTTCTCGAGGCTTACTCCTATATAGGTGCAAGTGTTATAACCCAATGCTTTAGGATTTACGTTATAACCCGACCCAATGATGACCTTCATTTCGATGAGCCGCTGGATTCTCTGATGGATGGCCGCTCTTGAAACCCCGCATTCCAAGGCGACGTCCTTGGAGGCGATACGGGCGTTTTTCATTATTATATTAAGTATTTTTTTGTCAAGATTGTCTACGCGTTCCATGGTGGAGATATTGTCTAAGTTTTCTTTTCAATGCGTGACACCGGGTTATAGGTTACATTATGCCGGTTCACCATGGCAAAATTATCATATATTTCCCGAATCTACAAAGTTTTCAACAAGCTTTTAAGCATATGCTTCACAAATTTTGTTAAAAACCTCCTTTAGCCCGACGCCGTGCATAGGCGGAGGCTATCCATGCCGTGACAAGTCCGATTATAAAAACGGGGACAAAAGTTACGATCAGATCGCGCCATTCCAGTGTAACAGGATATGACTGTATTACCAAAGTACCCGGATCTCCGGCAAGCCTTATGATTCCGAATTTCTCCTGAATCAGACATAATATAACACCTAAAGCCATTCCTACAAAAGCTCCTATGAACGTTACCATCATGCTCTCCCACCAAAAGACCCTGCCAATTCTGCGCGAACTGAGACCAAGATCTGAGAGAGTTTTAAGTGACCGCTCTTTTTCTACTATGAGCATGCATAAAGTGCTGATGATATTAAACGATGCAATCAGCAATATAAACGCCAGAAAAAGGAATGTTATCCATTTCTCCACAGACACCATCCTGAAATTTACTTCCTGCTGCTGAAGACGATCCTTTATAATAAAGCCCCGTCCTAAATGTCGGGAAATTTCTTTTGATAAGCCTGATGGATCTACTCCTGGTTCACCTTTGACCTCTATAGATGTGGCCTGGGTTTCATATTGAAATAGTTCCCGCGCTTCCTTTATATCACATATCACCGTGTTTTCATCATATTCGCTTTGCATTGATCTGAAAACCGATACAACTGTCAGTGAGTCTGAAAGGAAGGATGACGATGGATTGGCCGTATTAATCCTACCAATGCGCCGGGGTGTAAAGACAAGAATTCGGTTCCCTGTATTAAAGATTCCCAGGCGTTGAGCCACACCGACTGAAATTGAAGCATCCCAAGGCTTGAAACCGGAGAAAGGCTCACCCTGAAGAATCAGGGAGTCGATTGATGTGATGACCGAGAATTTATCCGGTACTACACCCATAAGTGTAATAGGCATCTCCTTTGAATCAGCAATCACCAAAGCATTGTCTGAAACCATCGGCATCGAAATTTCAACACCATGCAATTTCTGAACTTCTTGGGCGAGTGAATCTCCGTTTTCTATTGTCTTTCCCGAAGCCGGGGTTATTGATACATCAGAAGTGAGGGAATCAAACCTAAGGTTAAGATTAGTCAAAAATCCATTGAAAACAGATAAAACAATAATGATGGCGGCAGTTGCCACAGCAACTCCCACCACCGATATTATTGATATGACGCTTACAGCCCCGTGAGATTTAGGGGCTTTCAGATAACGCCAGGCCAGTGTTAATGCCAGAGGCCCGCTTCTCATTTCTCTATCTTCTTCTCTTCAGCGCCCTCCTTATGGGGACCAAGAAGTCTGTCGATGTTATCTATGTAATCCAGAGAGTCATCAAGATAGAAATGCAGTTCGGGACACTTGCGCAACACCTCCTTAACAGCCTGGGCCAGTTCGTATCTCACTGTCTTAGCCTGTGAATTGATATTGGCGAGTATCTCGGCACTTCTGTCTGACGGGAATATACTCAGATACGCCTTCGCTATACTTAAATCGGGAGAAACCCTCACTGCACTCACCGAAACAAGCACTCCTCCAAGTGAGGAGGTCTGGCGACGGAAAATTTCGCTTAGTTCTTTCTGAATTAATCTGGCAATTTTTGCCTGTCTTTTGCTTTCCATAATTATGCTTTTAAATATTCTTTAAAGCTATAACACATATATGAGCATTATCGTTTATGGGCTCTTGGTTATTATTCCATCTTTCTTATCAGTGTGATTCCATCGCGTATGGGAATCATAGCAACCTCTATGCCCGGATAAGAAGCGACCAAATCATTAAAATCTATAATACCTGAGGTCTGGCCGGAATGTTTGCACGTTTCGGTGACATGGCCGTCCCAAAGCGTATTGTCTGCGATTATGAAACCACCAGTTTTGACTAAATTTATAGCTTTCTGGAAATAGTCGGAATATTGCCGTTTGTCTGCGTCTATAAGAACAAGGTCAAATTCATTTTCCGACCATTGATCCATAACCTCCAGTGCATCACCGATATGCAGTGTTATTTTTCCCCCATGAGAAGATGAGGAGAAGTTTTCAATTATAATTTCCTCAAGTTCGTCATCTGCCTCAACGGTATCTATTCGGGCATCCTCCTCCAGACCTTCGGCCATACAAAGAGCGGAATAACCGGTAAAAGTACCCAATTCTAAAACCCTCTTAGGTTTTATCATGGCCACAAGCATCTTTAACAGCCTGCCTTGAATATGACCGGAACACATTCTGCCATTGATATGACCGAGATTGGTGAGCCGGTCTATTCGCTTTAGATTTTCCGGTTCACTGCTGATATGGGCCTCTATATAATCTTCCAAATCAGTTATCATCAGAGTTATCGGCGCTCTAAAAGATATCTTACCGCTGAAGTATAACCCTCAAGCCCTAAACCGGCAAGGATACCCTTACATTCCCGGGCAGTTACGGATTTACTTCGGAACTCTTCACGGGCATGAATATTTGAAATGTGCACTTCAATCACGGGAACCGGTATTGATGAAATTGCATCTGCAATGGCATATGAGTAATGGGCATATGCCCCGGGATTTAATACAATCCCTTTGCAGTCAACATCGCCATAGCCTAACGAATGAAGGCAATCGATTATTTCTCCTTCACAGTTCGATTGGAAATATTCTATTTTTTCATCAGGGAACCTTTCCCTCAGATCTTTCAGAAAATCTTCAAAAGAGATATTTCCATATATTTCGGGTTGACGCTTTCCCTGAAGATTCAGGTTTGGGCCGTTGATAATGGCAATCATAACATAAAAGATAAATGAAAAAAGAGCAGCAGGAAACCTAAGTTTACACTGCTACTCTTCCTCTCTCCTCGGCGGTGCGGACGGGACTCGAACCCGCGACCCTCGGCGTGACAGGCCGATATTCTAACCAACTGAACTACCGCACCAGTTTTGCTTTCCGGGATTTAATTAATTTTGTTCCCGTTTGCGAGTGCAAAGTTATATTGATTTCATTTAATCCACAAATTTTCTTTGAAAAAAAATCAAAAATTTTTTATTCTTTTTTTTACATTATTGCAAGTCAACATTTTAAAAAGAAATACGAGGTAAAATTAATAGCCGGTGGTGGTGGAAGTATAACCTTTCCCGTGACAAAAACGACATCTGCCGGTGCCTCGACAATCGGAGCAATCCTTGATGGTTGTCCCATACATATTGGAAGGTTCTCTTAGGATTTGCTCATAGCATTCGCTACGGATTCTTTGAGTTCGTCACCCTGAAGACCGCGTGAGAGGATAGTTCCGTCAGGACCAATCAGAATAATGCATGGGATCCCCAGAATTCCATACATGTCAGTAGGGATGGTTCCGGCATCTATAATTACCGGCCAGTCAATCCCCAGATCTTCCATAGCCTTCTTTGTGTTGTCAGGTTCATCCCAGACAGCCACACCGACTACATCCAGACCTTTGGGTCCCCATTCTTTTTGAATCTCTTTGATAACCGGAATTTCCCTTCTGCATGGTCCACACCAGCTTGCCCAGAAATCAACCAGAGTGTAATGATCAGATTGCATGAGGTCGCTTAGTTTGGTTGTGCGGCCTTCATAGGTTACCTCGAAATCTTTATAAGGTTTCCCAATCTCGGTTTCCTCTGCAAGTTTCTTTTGATCGAGTATTTTGGTTATTTTGGAATAGTTCTTAAGTGAAGGATGCTCCTCAAGAGCTTTCTCAAGCTCTTCAACATTCATATCGTAAGCATTGTTGATCATGAAATTTGCACCCACAGGATTATCCATATTAGCAAACATCAGACTGTCTCCATAGGCCTTAAGCTGATCATATTTGGCCATGGTTTCTTCCAGTTTGGTGGAATCATTCTGATTTTCCTGAAGGAAAGCTGCCGTCGCGTTATATTTTTGATACCATCCGTTGATCACATCATTGAGAGGAGTTCCTGCCACATATTCAGAAGTCAATGTGATCTCTCCGGGTTCAAGCACAATCTGGCCTTCCGATCTTCCTCCCACTCTTACCTGGACAAGATCAGGAGTGACAACCTCGCCGACAATCTGAAACTTTCCATTGCGTATGGTGTCTCTCGCTATAGTGTCACCGCTTGACATAGATATAATAAGAACAGAAGCTCCGTTTTCACTTTCATCAAAATTTCCATTGAGAGTGTATTGATCACTTTTCTTAGAACAAGATATCGCACCAAAGATACATGCGGTAGTCAAAATAAAAATGGGTAAACTTTTCATATCTTAAGATTTATAAAGGGGCAATATAGAGTGACAAATTTAATAAAAAAACGGTATGCTTTCACAAACACACCGCCAAAACAAAATTATGAAAAACATTCAACGCTTAAATGCTATCTAAAGCATTTTTGAGCCTCTTGTCGGATTCGAACCAACGACCCCGAGATTACAAATCACGTGCTCTGGCCAACTGAGCTAAAGAGGCGTTTGGGAGAGCGATCTACATCGCACAGCTCAACCTAATACCCTTGCTTCGGTCAAGATCTGGGGGATTCTCAGGGAGCAAGTCGTGCAGGACTCACCCATTGCAAAATTACATTATCTTTCTCTTTCCTCCAAATTTTATCGGTTCTTACTCGATTTTTTAATGTCTAAAAATTAAATTTATGGCTGACAGTTTCTGATAATCAGAAAATTGTCAGCCATAAAAAATACTATTTAATTTGTGTTAAAACTTGTTAAACCAATACACGGATTTTTAATTTATTGCTGTTATTTTTGTCAAACGCCGGTTTGTTCCACTATCACACCGTCGATCAAGGCATGATTTGTGCCCAAATTCATATTCTCGTCTTCCGGATTGAAACGCAATTCAATTTTATGTTGCCCGGCTGACAATTTAACCTTAATACTGTTGGTTGTCCCCCAGTCATCCCAATTGGCAACACCCCGCTGAGGCATTACAATTGTACCAACATCTTTTCCGTCAACATAAAGACTCCTTACAGCGGCTTTATTTTCAGTATTCACCGGTCCGTTTCCATTTGAATAACGGAAGGAGATTGAGTAAACACCTGAATGAGGCACTTCTATATTAGAAACAGCCGGCGTAGTCTTATGGTCGGTTTCTGCAAATCCGTCGCCATGGTAACCTTTAATACCCCTTGAGGGATACGAAACTTCGGTGGAAACCATAACACCCATCTCATCTTCCATATCCTTGAATAATCTGTAGCGATTGCTTCTGGGCTCTGAGGCAAAACTTTGGGTTCCGTCATCGGCCACTCCGATTATTTGCCATTCGCCTGTCTCAATGGCTGGATACTGGGTTTGCCGGGTTCTGGCTACTTCCTTGCCATCTTTCAAGACGATATATTCAGCGATATATTCTATTGGATTCCATTGAAGCAGGTTATTAATAGGACTTACCGGTATATTAGCTGTATCATCGACAGTAAGCCAGGCTATTGGTGTAAGAGGCGCCTTCAGATTAGGCACGTTATTAACCTTCATTGGAGCAATCGGCTTATTGTCCATATCGACATTGATATTCACATCCCCTTTTAAAAGGGAAGCCGGTATAAACACACCCTCGGCAGTATATTTAATTCCATCGTAGAGTATTGCGTCAAGATTATTTGTCAACGCTTGCGGATTGCCCCCGATTGTTACCTTGTCAACCTTATCTCCAAATCCGTTTACAGTAATATTTAATTTAGCTCCTCGATAAGGAAAATTGGAAAGAGTCCTTTCCCCTCCCAACACTTCGGGTACAAAAGGATCAATCCTCAAGCCATCTTTTTCAAAATGAATTCCAAAGAGAATCTGATTGGTTAGGGCGATGTTTCCGGCAAGGCTCCAAAGCATATTGGAAGAATTGAGTTCTGTGAATATATCTCCGTTATCCAGATTTAAATTTTCTTTATTGGTAGCAAACAGAGCGGCAGGCCTAACCACACTTCCGATTCCTTGAAGAACTCCCTGCTCATTGCCGGCCTTTGCCTGTGCAAGCGTCCAATAAGAAGCCACGAAAGGCCAAAGGGCGTTGTTATGATAATTCGGTATGTCGGAAATCTGAGGATAGAATACCGGTGCTCCGTATTTTGTGACAGGATGGTTTTCAGAAATTCTTGCTAACTTTTCAGCGGGGAAGATATCAAATAGAATACCCAAAGATTCACCCAGGGTTTCAGCGCGCGGATTCAAAATAAGGTTATCCCTTCCATAGGTATACATTCCGTAATAACCCTTATCTTCCATCCAGAAAGTTTTGTCAATTGCGGCCGCAAGGTCTTGTGAAGCTTTTTTAAATTCAGCCGCTTCTTTTGTTTTTCCAAGTGTCTCTGCCATTTCTGAAGCACAGTTCAAAGCTGCCGCATAAAGAACATTGGTGCCCAGTGCCTCGCTTTGAGAAATATCTGCAGTCTGCATCCACCGCGGATAGCTTTGTTCCCTCCAGTCGATAAAGGAGGTTTCTCCTTTGATTAGACCGTTGTCGCTAATAATGGTCGCAGCATCTTTGGCTATTGATTTTTCAACCACGGGATAAACCGTTTCCAGCCACTTTTTGTCACCTGTCACTTTATAAACTTCCCACGCCGCCACAGTCCATATCATTCTGTCGGTGGAAATCGGCCATGCGCCCCCGGATCCTGTGTCCTGAATTATCTGACCTTCGGCATTTATTTTTTTCAAAAGAGATGTCATTGCAGCTTCCGGCTGTAACGCCGCCATTGATAATATAATAGAATAGCTCACATCTCTTGTCCATACCCCCGCCCATTCTTTCCCGGTTCTAAGGGTAGTATCTGGTTCGACGGCATTTACCATTTCGTCAAGACCCATATTATATACAGCTTCAAGAAGAGGATTTCCACCGCTAACAACGGGATATGGAGAGAGATCATTTATCCTTTTCCAGGTTTGTTCTATGGGCATAAAATATCCTGGACGTCCCTTATAGGTGGATTGGATTTCATTCGGATTTACAGCCCATGCTTTGAATTCATCCTGATAAAGAGTATCTCCTTTCCAGACATAGGCATCAGTCAGAACAATCACCGGTTCTTGAGCACTTGATTCCAAATTAGCTGAAGCTATAACAGCCATCCCGATTAAAGTTTTGTAAAAAAATTTCATGTCAAGATATTTGTAAGTAGGCCTTATATTGATAATAATGTTATTTTTCCCTTTTTATTATAACAATGAGAAAAGAAAAATGTGCCATTTAAATGATGACACATTTTTTTGAATTTAAATTTTATAAATCAATTTTTATCCGTTTAATTTGTCGGCAAGAGACGATGCCTTGTCAGAAATTGCATTGAGGGCATCGGCAATCTTGCTTTTGGCTGTGTCTTTATAATCCGAAATCTTGTCTTTAAGCTGGTTAGCCGAGTCTTTCATATCGGCCATACCATCATTATAGGCCTGAGTTAAATCCTGTTTTGCCTGTTTTAATTTCGCATCTGCAGCCACTTTTGCTGCTTCAACCGACACTTTGGCTGAATTCTTTGCCACCTCCGCAGCTGCTTCGGAGATAATCTGGTTTTTATCCTGTAACATAATTTTTTCCTTTTTGATAAATTAAATATTTCTTTTTCGCTATTAAAACAGATTGACGGTTCTAAAGGTTTAGAGTCTGTAACCCAATTTTTGTTAAACAGCGATTAGGTTCCCATCTCTTCATTTACAAAAAGAGATTTACGGCCTCAAACTCTACATTGGGTGGCTTTGTCAGGAGAATTCTCCCAGAAAATAGTCGGATGTCATCTCTACATAACGATACCCTAAAACAGATTCTTATCCCAGATGTTTAGTTTTTTCTTGAGAGTTACCGGGATATTTGGAAGGTGATTCCCAGTTCTCTTCGGTTATGGAATCGCCTATAAAAAGGAAAGTCCTCCCTTTACTAAGGAAGACCATCCATAAAATCATTAATTAATGAGAAAATATAACGTTTCAATTTTTTTGCTTTATTTTTCTTTTACTGCCTTTAGATTGAGACACTTTCTTTTTTGATTCCGTCTTTTTTTCCGTTTTTATTTCTTTCAACGGTTTGTTAGGATTACCCTCATCCGAAACCAATGCAAAATCAAGTTGTTTTTTCTCCAGATCTGCACGGGCCACCTGCACTTTTACCTGATCCCCCAAAGTGTATTTATGATGATATTTTCTTCCTGTGAGACAGAAGTTTTTTTCATCAAAATCATAATAATCGTCAGCAAGATCCCTCACCGGCACCAATCCTTCACAGAGATTGTCGTCGAGTTCCACATAAAAACCCCATTCAGTGACCCCGGAGATAACACCGTCATAAATTTCTCCCAGACGGTCTTGCATAAACTCTACCTGTTTATATCTTATTGAGGCTCTTTCTGCATTGGCAGCCAGCTGTTCCATATCGGAAGAATGTTTACACTGTTCCTCCATCTTCATTTTATCTACACTCCGAGACCCTTCGGCATATTTTGTCAAAAGCCGGTGAACCATCATATCGGGATAACGCCTGATGGGAGAAGTGAAATGAGTGTAATAATCTACTGCCAGACCGTAATGGCCCACATTTTCCGTGGTATACAATGCTTTCGCCATACTTCTTATGGCCAGAATGGAGAGCATATTCTCTTCACCTCTTCCTTTCACGTCTTTAAGCAATTTGTTAATTCCACGGTTAACCTCTTTAGCTGTGCCATCTGCCTTGACCTTAAAACCGAATCTGGCAGCTATCTGAGACAGGTTGGATATCTTTTCAGGATCCGGATTATCATGAACCCTATAGACAAACGTCTTTGCCTTCTTTCCTTTGGGAACCTTTCCGATGCTTTCAGCCACTGTTATGTTGGCAAGAAGCATAAATTCCTCGATCAGCTTATTCGCGTCTTTCGATTCTTTAAAGAAGACACTTACCGGTTTCCCGTCTTTGTCGATATCAAATCTCACCTCAGCCCTGTCGAATTCAAGAGCTCCGTTTTCATAACGGCGCCGGCGAAGTTCTTTGGCAAGCTTATCTAAAGTTAAAATTTCTTCTTTAAAATCACCCTCCCCGGTCTCTATGATCTCCTGCGCTTCTTCATAAGTGAACCTGCGGTCGGATTTTATTACAGTCCTTCCTATCCTTGATTTTAAAACATTTGCCCTGTCGTCCATTTCAAAAATAGCTGAATAGGTAAGTTTCTCTTCATGTGGTCGTAATGAACAGATCCCATTTGACAGATGTTCGGGAAGCATCGGGATTGTACGGTCAACAAGATATACACTCGTTGCCCTCTCTTTGGCCTCACGGTCTATTATAGAATTGGGGGTGACGTAATAGGTCACATCTGCAATATGAACTCCCACCTCCCAATTTCCATTTTTAAGTTTTCTTATAGAAAGGGCATCATCGAAATCTTTTGCATCACGTGGATCTATTGTAAATGTTGTCACATTTCTGAAATCTTCTCTGCGGGCAATCTCCTCACGGGTGATTCCAGCATCAATCTGATTGGCTGCTTTCTCTACATTTGAAGGGTATTTATAAGGAAGTCCGAATTCCGCCAGAATAGCATGCATCTCGGCATTATTTTCTCCTTTCTTCCCAAGAATATCCACCACCTCACCCTTCGGATTCATCTGATCGTCGCGCCATTCGGTGATCCTTGCTATCGCCTTGTCTCCCGTCTTACCACCCTTCAGCTTTGACCTGGGTATTATTATATCGGCTGCTAAAAACTTTGAGTCAGTGATCAGTGAAGCATAATTTTTTTCAACATTCAGAGTGCCAATAAATACCTGTTCTTTTGGCTCTAAAATTTCAATCACCTTTGCTTCCGGTTCCTGACCTTTTCTATTGGCAGAAATCTCAACTCTTACTTTATCTCCGTTGAGTGCATGTTTAGAATTCCTTTCTGCCACCAGGATGAGTTCATCGTCAATCATAACGCCATTTTTGCCGTTGCTCCTTCTTACAAACTCACCCTCATTTTGAGTACCGCGGTTGCTGATGGCCTTATACTTACCAATACCCACTTCCTGAATCAATTCTGCAGCTGTGAGAGCATCCAGAATATTGATAACATCCATCCGATTGGCGGGATGTGTGGCATTAATGGCAAACGCAACCTGTTTATAATTAAACGATTGTCTATTTTCTTTTTCCAAAAAATTAAGAATCAGCCTTTCCAGGTCTTTCTTTTTAATTTTAGGGGAAACGCCCTTTTTATTATCTTTTAATCCCATATTATTATAAATCTCGGGTTATTTTCTTTTTCTTTGATTGTTTTCACTATGAAAACAATATACCTATATAACGTTTAATTATGAGATTTTTGTTTAATCCTTCATAATGAATGAAAAGATAAAAATTTATAAAGGATAGTCAATTTAAAACGTGAGATTGAGAACAATAACGAAAATTTTTTAAGGATTAATTGTTCTTAACGACACAAGTTCATCATCAACCTTCAGTTCCACAGTCGCACCTTCAGTCAACGGATAATTGTTTTGGACGTGTCCCACAGGAAAATTGTAGACCACCGGAATATTTCTTATCATTATTCTGGATAATCTGTAATCAAGCATATCTTCGACAGTTTCAAAATTTCTATCAGATTTGTATTCAGTAAATTGTCCAAAAATTAATCCTTTAACTTTCTCTAAAGTCCCCGATAAATAAAGCCTCCATAACATCCTTTCGAGTTTATAAATGGGTTCAGCAATATCTTCAAAGAAAAGTATTACCTCTTCATCTGGCTTTATGTCTAAAATATCATACGGAGTATTTGCCAGACCGTCAAGGACCGCCCAGTTTCCTCCTCTTAGTATTCCTTTTGCTTCTCCAATCCGGTTTAAGGAAGAAGTAGAGGGCATCAGATAATTGAATTTTCCTCCATTTTCAAGAATATTGAAAAGAGCATTCGAACAGGGATCATCCTGCTGTTCAATGGCCAGATGTTTGGCCATCGGCCCATGAACAGAAGCTATATCGGAACGATACCACAATGCCAATAAAGCTGAAACATCGGAAAAACCAATAATCCATTTAGGATTTTTAGCAATTATACTATAAGAAAAATTAGGTAACATCTGGACACAGCCATAACCGCCTCTTGTACAAAAAATAGCTTTTATTTCAGGGTCTTCAAGCGCATCCAGAAGGTCGATAAGTCTTTTTGATTTGGAGGCAGAATAAGAACCTTCCTCCTCACCAAGGGCTGATGGCATTAAAACCGGATTATAACCTCTATCGAGAAAACACTTCATTGCTCCTGCCACATATTCCTCTTTAACAGCCGAGGCAGGCGAAATAAAAGCTACCTTGTCACCTTTTTTTAAGGGTTGGGGAAAATGAATTCCTTTATACCTGACCATGACAAAAGGTTCCCGGGCCACTTTGTCCATATCGGAAAATAATTCTTCTATATCTCGAGATTTATATTTATAATCTTCAATATTGAAATCTTCCGATTTGTTATTTTCCAAATCTTCAAAAAAATCAGATTTATCTTTGTCAGTTTTCATTGTTGGCGTGATACTATGCTGTTTTCACAGGGATTCCGGTTTCCTTCTCTATCTTTTCTGCTATTTTTGCCAGTTCAGCCTTTTCAACTTTCACAAGTTTTTCTTCAGGTGTAGACCGGTCTATACTGTAAATCATTATTTCCTTAGGCCTTATCTCTCTATAAGCAGCAATAAGGGCTTCAATTTCTCGGGAGGTTGTATTGTCCACTTTAACTCCATCATGTTCTCCACGTAGAAACATTGTCTGAATTATAGCATTGCCCGAAAATTTTTTTAACCCTTCTATGAGCTTCTTTACAGTGAAATCGGGTGAATTCGGACAATCAATGACCCGCATTGTAGTCTCCACACCCGAATCAAGTTTAAGGATATTATTGTCTACTTTTTTTAAAGCTTTTTCTATCTCCGGAGAGAAAATTTTGGTAGAATTGCTAAGTACGGATACTTTTGCTTCAGGATAAAATTCATTTCTTAAAGCCATGACATCATCAAGAATTTCCGGGAAATCTGGATGAAGTGTTGGTTCACCATTTCCGGAAAAAGTCAAAACGTCAAGATTTTCTCCCTTTTCCCTCATAGAAACAAGTTTGTTACGCAGATCGTTATAAACTTTTTCTTTGGGTGGAAGACCCGTGGTTCCGGTTCCTTGGCGGTTATAACCTGCCTCGCAATAAATACAATCGAATGAACAGACTTTTCCGTCGTCAGGACCCAGATTTATTCCTAAAGAGACACCAAGCCTGCGGCTATGTATCGGTCCGAAAACCGTAGAATGAAACAATACTGTTTGATCTTTTCCCATATTATCAAAATTAAGATTCGCTTGTTATGGAAATCATACACAGACAACCTCTACAAACGACAAAATTAATAATCCTTATTTACAAAACAAACTTTACTTATGATTGATCTTTAATTTTAAAAATATTTTTTTGAAATTTAGACATTTACATATTTTCTAAGAAAAATATTAAATTTTTTTCAAAAATCAGTGAACCTATTTATCCTTTTAAGAGTTATAATTACGTGACAAGGATGTTCCAGACCTGCAAGCGAGAGCACGTTTAAAGTTTTTAGATGCCCAAGAGCCGTAAACTTTTATTCAACGGATGCCAAGCTTAGGAAAAGAAAAAATTTTCACATTGCAGAAACGAGTGCACGTAGAAACCTCAACCGGATGCCCAAGAGCACGGAAGTTTTAGAATGCGGATGCCAAGATCTACCAGGTGAAGAGAAAAAGTCTGTGTTATGAAAGGAAAAAATAATCCCGGCCGGCCAATATAGATACAAAGCGAAAAAAAGTCGGCCGGGACACTTTATAAGACAACGAAAAGGATCTTAACATCAAGTCGAAAAGATAGAGAAGGTTAAACAATCATTCTGCTTTAAAGATATAACCTTTTCGTAACCTTGATGTTGCGGGGGCTACGGGAGAAATTCCAAGGCTCCCGTTTCGTTTTTATATCTGTCGATAACTTGTAGAAAAGTTGTTTTTTATTTTTTCATACATTCATCACTCTTATTTTTTAAAAGATTTGATTTCTTCATCTTTTCTCCTATTATAAAAACATTCTCATTTCTTCCAAATTAAAAGTTAGAGAGATTTCCTTTTACTTATCTTCATGCAACATTGAGGTTTTACATATATTTTTAGACCGCTTATTGACGTCGATTATAAAGGAATTTATTTAAATTTGCACTTATCAACAACTTGTTCATAATTATTTTATCATGTTGATTTTCAATTAAAGCTAATGTCTACAACCTGCAAATAAGTCAACCTGAAACATCAATAACTCAATTTTCCAAATTTTTTGGTGAAAAGTTATCGTTCTTATCTACACCCTTTATTGTTGTTTTTATTCTTTTAATTTAATTTTTATAAAAGATAATATTAATAAAAAATGGAGAAGAATCCCACCCTTGAACGTTTGAGTTGGTTGCGCGAAGAAATTTCTCGACTTAAAAAAGAGAAAAATGCACTCATAATGGCTCATTATTATCAGAGAGATGAAATCCAGGAAATAGCAGATTTCATTGGTGATTCGCTGGCTCTGGCGAGACAGGCGGCAAAAACAGATGCCGATATCATAGTGATGTGTGGTGTGCATTTTATGGGGGAAACCGCCAAGATTCTTTCTCCTGAAAAGAAAGTTCTAATACCCGACACTGAAGCGGGATGTTCACTGGCTGACAGTTGTAATCCTGAAGAATTTGAAAAATTTGTAAAAGAGCATCCTGACCATACGGTGATAAGCTATGTGAACACATCAGCAGCCGTAAAGGCTTTAACCGATATTGTCGTCACATCAGGAAATGCACGTCAGATTGTGGAACAGCTTCCTGAAGATGAAAAAATAATCTTCGGTCCTGATAAAAACTTAGGGGAATATATAAATAGTGTCACTGGAAGAAAAATGTTGCTTTGGGATGGAGCTTGCCATGTGCATGACAGATTTTCTCTTGAAAAGATAGCTCAGATGAAAAAGGAACATCCGGGAGCTAAGGTATTGGTTCATCCTGAATGTAGGAGACCTCTCCAACTTATAGCTGACAAGGTAGGTTCCACGGCAGCTCTCCTTGATTTTGCTGCAAAAGATGATTCAAAGGAATATATAGTAGTGACGGAAAGCGGCATTCTTTTTGAAATGAAGAAGAAATGTCCGGAAAAAATATTTCTTGCAGCTCCGGCAGATGATGCAGAGTGTCAGTGTAATGAATGTAATTTCATGAAACTTAACACATTGGAGAAAGTTTATAGTTGTCTGCGTGATGAAAAACATGAAATTACCGTTGATCCCCTCATAGCTGAAAAAGCTGTGCGTCCCATTGAAAGAATGCTCGCAATGAGTTGAAAAAATAGTGTTTTTATTAGAAAAGGATAATTTGGAAACTGACAGGAAGAAAAAGAATATAATAGAACTCACAAGGACAAGTCTGAGAGAATATAGGGAAAAGGAGAAGCTTCCGATAGCGGTCCTGCTTGATAATGTGAGGTCTATGTATAATGTAGGAGCTGTTTTCCGCACAGCAGACGCTTTTCTTTTACACGGCATTATGCTTTCAGGAATTACGGGATGTCCTCCTCACCCTGAAATTTCGAAGACAGCTTTGGGAGCCGAAGAGAGTGTGGAATGGAGTTATTTCTCTGATTCTGTTAAGGCAGTTAAGGAAATGAAAAAGAAAGGTTGGAAGATTTGTGTATTGGAACAGACTCACAACAGTCTTCCCTTACAGGATTTCATACCTTTGAAAAATGAAAAATATCTCCTTGTTGCCGGAAATGAGGTGAACGGAGTAAATCAAGAAATAGTAGATAAGGCTGATATTGTAATAGAAATTCCACAGTATGGGGTTAAACACTCTCTTAATGTATCAGTGAGTGTTGGGATAGCCCTTTGGCAGATGGTAGAGAAATATTGAGTTCTAAAACAAAGTTTAACAGAATCAATAATGCCTTGCCGGCAAATCCTACAAGGCAAATAAAGATTATAACAAAAGTGATAACAAGGAAGAGCACGCCGTTTTATATGCTGAAGAATCAATGTGGATTTCCCTACTCCTCTTTGTCCTAAAAGACCGATGCTCCTTACATCCCAATAATTCTTTCTCTGACATAACAATTAGTTTACAATGCTATCATAAGTCTTTTCAGAAAGTGGTGCCGTAGTCGGAGCGGTCGAGAGAGCGGTAGTTGATGGCTTTGGCGATTAGCATACAAAATTATCCGATTTGTTTCAAATATGTAAATTATACTGATTCATTTAAGTGGTAAACCACGCCCCCATTATCGAAAAATCAGTGTGTTCTGAGTTTTCTGGTTATTCCTCTTTATAGGATAAGGAAATTTTGATTATTTCATCCAATGTATTTTTCATTTCTTCCAATGATATTATTTGTGTATTGGAAGGGACATGTACGAATAAAGC
>JAFLTN010000016.1:34185-34415 GCA_022510445.1 Muribaculaceae bacterium
TTGTTTCTATGTAATGAAGAATATTGAAATACAAACTATTGCAAACAAAGGTTCCGGCTGAGTTTGTTATTTTAACAGGATACCCTATTTCTTTAAGTTTACTGGCTATCTTTTTTACGGGGAATTTTGTAAAATATGCATTGGAAGCACCTTCTATTATTATTTCTTCATCAGCTATGATATCGTCATTATCCGTATTAATTGAGTCTTTAAGATTTATTGCCACCCTT
>JAFLTN010000160.1 GCA_022510445.1 Muribaculaceae bacterium
TGTTGTGATTTCGCAAAAATATTACTAATTTTGACGACCAAATTTCAAGATGTAACAAAATCCGTACACAAAACCAACAAAAAGCCAACGCATTTGCGCTTGAATATTAAGAATACAAACCAATAATTCAAAATATGAAAAAAATATTTACTCTTATCTTGTTGATGGTCTTCGGATACTCCTTTTGCTTAGCTGACACGGAATACACAGTTGGTCCGAAAAATAGTAATAATTTCGATGCTGGACGTACTTTGTCCACAACCCCTAATCAACTCACATCTTATCCTTTAACCGTTACTGTTGAATCTACGGTTTCTCTGCTTAATGAACAACCTACTGCTATTGATTTTCCTGACGGCAGCAAATCTGATGAGTTTGGGACTGCTTCTATCCCTTTCCGCTATGACGATACTAATAAAACCACAAGGATCAAATTAGAGGTTAATAAAACGATTAACAATCTCAGGATTTATTATCAAGCGCCACATTCAGATAAAGGCTCGAAACGAGTGCTTCAAATCGATGATGGAAATAGTGTTAATGCAATTACACCTGTTGAATATGAGCAAGAAGGCTATCTATATCCCAAAAAGGAAGGCTGTACAGATTTCCTATGTATTGCGACTATTGATAATCTTCCAATAGGAACGTACTATATCTATTGTATAAGTTTTACTGGAGGATTAATTGGTATGAAATACAATGTAATCGATTATATTGATCATCCTAATAACGATCCTGGGACAGATCTTATTCCTGTAACTAAAGCCACAACATGGAGTTTCAGTGGTGTGTCTTATAGTAAGCGTACTACTTGGTGGTCTACAACCACAGATTTTGAATTTACAGGTTCAGGCTATTCATCCTCGCCATATTATCCTTATCAATATTTGCTGTATAAGGAATCTAATTTGGATTACAAAACAACTTTCGAAGGAGATAAAATTGCATTCTGTAAAAATGCCTCTAATTCTAAGCAATATCCGTCAAGCAAAAGTCAATATACTCAAGGAGGCACATTGGTTATTAAACCTGGAGTACCTGGTGCTATCAAAGTTACGTTCTCTTATGTAAATTCAGACATACCATGTTATCTTTCTGTTAATGGGGACCAAACTTCGTATTCCGCCAACAAAAAAGAAGGCTCTGATTATATTACTACTGAGCTTATACCAGTTAATGCAGGTGACGTTTATATTACGGGAATGGATGAAAAAGGTAATGACGCAGATATTCGTGTTACGGAAATTCAATTTGTTCCTTTCGGCAAAAAGGAAACAGAAGGTGTTTCTGATGATTTGTTTACTCAACGTATTTTCTCCCATAATGATTCCAGAAAATCAGAATCGAAATGGGTTTATTGTGGCTATAAAAATGGTACACACGGACTTTTAGGTGGTGTCGAGGATAACGGAATAATTTATGTTTCAAGCCCGTATGGTGAAACATCTGATAATAATAATGGTAATATTAAATTTTCAATTGACAACAATGCATCACATGCATATACACATTTCCTGAGTTGTCAAAAAGGAAGTACTATTTATATTCCGGTTCCCCAGGGAAGTTCCGGAATCCTTGCAATTGAATTTACCGGTTCGGAACTTGGGAAAACTGTAACAGTAAACAATGTAAAGTACGATATTCCGAGGAGACGGTTTATTCTAAATAAAGCGAATGGTAAAACTGCAGAATTAGATATGAATGAAAAAGGCAGTTCAGTAACTTTTAATGATAATGATCTTGTACAATATAATAATAATGGGTTATTTTATTTGAAATTAGATGGATTTTATGATCTGGAATTTGCAAAAACAGCCAGTTCATTACCCTCTACGGATGATTACAAAAGTATTAGAAGCGGTGCTAATGTAGAATTGAAAGTGTTATCGTTTACTGTTACTCTTGATAATAATGAATACACTTTCACGCTTCCCGAGGAGGATTATGACCATCAGATTCTTGGAAATCATCGTCATGCCATATTTAACTACACCGAAGGAGATATTGTCAATTCGTCAGATCACAAATCCGGATCCATGACGCTTCAAAACGGTGCAAAAATGACCGGAGTTGACCATGAGGACAAAGAGAATTCCACTACTAATGTATTCCATTCATACCGTGACGGAGACCTCGTAAAATATAAAACACAATATTACGGTGCAATTCAGATGTTGAGTCACACCGACTATACAATTACAGCTCCGGCCGGTTATTATATTACGACATCGGTTCGCATTCATGGTTACAACAACAAAGACACGAAAGCCGAAAAACAATTAGAAACCTATGTTGAATATTTTAACGAAGGTGTCTATTATGATGATTTTAAAAACCTGTCGTATGAACCCGAAAAAAAAGATAAGTACGAGATGGAAGGTCTGCATGACCATACTTACCTTGAATCTTTGCGCGACGAGGAAGATGCCGAAACAACAACACTTGATTTCACCACAACCGCGACCGAATCGCTAACATTCTCGTTCGACGGCTATCAGTTCCTTGGAGTTGTGGATGCGGTATTGGTTCGCAAAATCGAAGTTCCTACTCTGGAAAGAAGGCTTACTTACGACCTTGATAAAATTCATGTTGACCTTAACAACTACGAGAAGCTCGGTATAAACGGAACTATCAACTATACTCCTCGTGAAAACGAAGAGCTCTGGTGGTATTTTATTCCTGATGCCGAAAATACCGAGCGCGACGATTACGGAACCTATGGACATCGTGGGTGCATAACTCGCGAAATAAAAGGGAAAACTAATAGTGACGACCCCAACGTAACCAAGACATTCTCAGTCAGAAATTTCAAATTTGTGAACACCGCGGGCTCTCATGAAACAAATGAATCATTAAAAGAAATCTATAACAACGAAGGTAATTTTAAGAAAGCTCAATATCTTTCGTCGCCGGATGCTATCAATACTTTGGCTGATGCGACGGACGGAGACGGAAAAGTGTCTTTAAAAATTACCCAGGGCGGTAAATACTACTTCTACATAAGAGATACAAAAACCAATCTGAACAGTGTTTTAGCTGTCAAGACTTTCGACGTGAGCACTGGCGTGGAAGACATTACGGTTGAGGATAACTACGAAACCGACGACCTCTACGCTCCCGTGTACAACATCTACGGACAGCGCGTCGATTCGAGCTACCGCGGCATAGTAATCCGCAACGGCCGCAAATACGTCCAGAAATAACCCCTCCTCGACGAGGATATTGATTATTGATATCCGGGTACAGGAAGCGTAAGCAACCTGCACCCGGATTTCGCATATTCCGCCTTCCCCCCCAAGCCTAAACCTCGCCATATTTTTAAAAGCCACCCTCTCTCCCACCGCTTCAAATAGGAACAATAACACCGTTCATAAATACCGGCATGTTGATTATGGCGGAGTTTTTGGAGCCGCTTCCTATTGAGATTTTAGTAATTAATAATTATCTTCCAACAGCCATTGCCAAACGGGTATGACTTCAATTTTCATATCCCCGTCTAAGACTATCTCATCCTTTTCATCTCGAGTAATAATCAACATTTTATTTA
>JAFLTN010000161.1 GCA_022510445.1 Muribaculaceae bacterium
CTCTATAATATAAACAATAAGATTTAGAAACTTTTTCCTATCTAAGGGTATAAAGAGATATTAAGTTGATTTAATTCTTTACTAAATAGAATTCAGATAAATAGCTGAGGATTATGACTATTTCAATTGGGAGAAATAGTATGGGTTTGGATATAGGAATTTGTTTCTCCTCTTTTAGAAATTTTCAATGTAATCCTGTTTATCGACTCCCGTTTCTGCTCATCGCTCATGTCGGCATAAATCTGGGTTGTCTCCACATTCTTGTGACCCAACATGTGTTGGACTGTATAAACGGCTGTACCGGCTTCCACCTGTAATATACCGAATGTATGTCGGGTGCAATGGAAAGAGATATGTTTGGTGATACCGGCTGCTTTCAGCCATCTTCTCATGGGTGCCTGGGTCATATAATCTTCAAAACCGATGAAGACCTTGCCTGTACCCCTCGGGCCAATGAGTTCCATCGCCTCATCACTGATGGGATTGTTCACAAGA
Organism: Muribaculaceae bacterium; assembly: GCA_022510445.1. Taxonomy (GTDB): domain Bacteria; phylum Bacteroidota; class Bacteroidia; order Bacteroidales; family Muribaculaceae; genus Lepagella. The sequence continues at coordinate 496 of JAFLTN010000161.1, forward strand.
TCCTTGGTCTTCTGCATCCGCAGTGTGACATACATTCCTCCGTTTCCGTATGCTGTATGTTCTCCCATGTAAGGTTCTTGATGTCGCTTACGTATTCCGGACGATACCCGGCCAGTGATTCCGGCGATATCAGGCCACTGGGTCGATGGTTTTGATGGCGCGAAGTTAATACTTTTTTCTTAAACTCTCTCCTTTTAGCTCGATTCTTATAGATTTGTGTACCAATCTGTCGAGAAATGCTTCCGCTATAAGCTCGTTACCAATGACGTCGGACCAGTCTTTGATTGGCAACTGCGAGCTTATAATGAGCCCCTTCTTGCGGTATCGGTCATCCACGAGCTGTTCAAAGTCGTTTTGTTGCTGTCCCTGGAGTCGTTTCATTCCGAAGTCATCAAGGATAAGAAGGTCAGTTTTTGCAAGACGGTCCAAAAAACGGATGGCATGCCCCTGTACACGTTCATCGTCAAGCCGGTCTAAAAGTCGCTGCATATTATAATAGGCAACGGTCATTCCCAATCGGCATGCCCGGTCTCCGAGAGCGGTGGCAAGATAACTTTTGCCGGTTCCGGTGGCTCCGGTTATTATGACTGATCTTCCATCCCTTTTAAAGTCGCAGGAGGAAAGGGTTGTCAAGACTGAGGGATCGATTCCGCGTGAGGAGTCGGCATCCATTTCTTCTAACAAGGCCGGATGTGGAAAGGCGGCGTTCTTCAGCAAACGGTTGACCCGATTGCATGTTCTGGTATCGCGTTCTGCCTGTATAAGCAGCTGCAGGCCGTCGGCAAGCGAGAGCTTGTCGACCTGTCGGGTTTCGAACAGAGTCTGCCAGTGGGCGCCCATGCCCGACATTCTCAGACTCTGAAGAGCGATTTTAATTTCTTCCATGTTCAATTCTTAGGTTTTCAAGTTTTTAGTTTAAGATTGGTAGGATTGCTGTATCGGTAAGAGTGAGGCGTGATACGCCTTTGGAGATGGGAGTAGCGTCATATCAGTTAAAGCCCTCCCTGCCGCGGAGATTCTCCCCGTCGGTGGGTGTCGGATTTTCTACGGCATTCTAGCGGCTGGCGATATCGCTGGTGTACAGAACCTCCAGTATGTTGCCTAAGATCTTCGAGGAGTATTTCTCTCGTTCCAGGGCGATACGGCAGCCTTCCGAGACAACGTTGCAGGGATATTTTCGGGCTGTGGCAATGATACCCTGGCATGTCTTGAAACGGCATTCCACGGCAAAGCCCTGCCGGATGCCGTCTTTGAACACGGCATCCACATATCCCGCAAGGTCAGAGTTTACAGAAGAAGCCCTCCGTGTGTATTCCTCGACGCTGCGGTCCCTGACAGCCTTGTTGTTGGAGGCCATGTGTTCGTTGTCGGTAACAAAGAAGGTGAAGCGGTCATGGTTGCGCAGATGAGTGAAGACACACTCGCCCACATATATCTTCACGATGTTGCGCGTATACTTCACAGTGGCCTTGCGCCCTACATATGCGTGATGTACCGAGTAGTGGCACTTGTCCGGACTCAGGTAGATGTGCGAGTTGTTCTGTACGGTCAGCTGTGCCGTATACTCAAGTTCAAAGATGGTGGCGGGAAGGGGTTGAAGCTCGTCCTTTTCCGAAGCGATGAAGCACTCCTGACGAGAGTAGGGACGCCGTTGCATACGGGTCTGGTTATGTTCCAGCACAGCCTGGGCAAGAGCTTCGTTGAGTTCCTCCAAAGAATGGAAGGTACGGTTGTGCAACTTGGCATAGATACGGTTGTAGACCCTTCTTACAGCCGATTCCACCAGAGCCTTGTCTCCGGGCTTGCTCGGACGGCAGGCATAGAGTACGAAGTGGTAATGGTTCCCCATCTGACGCAAGGCATCATTGAAGTCGGGCTCATGTGGATGATACTTCTTCACTCCGGCCTTGAGATTGTCAAGACGTACCATCTGAGGAACGCCGCCGAGGTGCTCAAAACAGCGTCCCAGCGCATGGACCAGTTCCTCGCTTCTCTGTGAACGGACGGCGTAGGCGAACGTGAAGTCGCTGAAGGCCATTGTGGCCACGAAGACCTGCGCTTCCCAAATCTCTCCTGTAAATGGATCCACAATCGGAATGGTGTCTCCGGCGAAGTCCGTCATAAGCAACTGCCCCGGAACATACAGGTCGCTGAAAACTCCCTCGCTCCTGGCTACCTTCAGATTCTGGGAAAGATGGTGATAAAACTGCGCCCTCCCGTATCCGTCGGGATTGTCCTTGCGGTATTCCTCCCACAGCAGAAAACGTGTCACATGCGGATCGCGAAGCTGCTCTCTAAAATAGTCCAGTCGCTCAAGGAAATCCTCATGCTTCTTCCTGTCCGTAATGGCACTGTGCCCGGGATGAAGCAACTTTAGGAGCTCCATATCGTCAAGTTGCAGCAACGCCTCGAATTTATATCCTTTACTGGCTATGAAGGCAAAACTCTTGTCCACCGTGTCACGGCTGATTCCAAGCCGACGTGCGATCTCTCTTTGGGAGACGCCTTGTTTTTTCAGCAGAATAGCTTGTTTAAAGTCTGTCATTTTAATGGTTTTTCCTGCCATCTCTACATCGGTTTTATGATTTTTGAAACCAATATAGTGAAAAACCATCGACATGTGGCCTGGTATGCTCCGGAATTTTGGCCTTTTGGCCTGATATGCTCCGAAATCGTATGCATTTTTGGCCACTTTTAGTCGATTTTTGCATGTTTTTATTATAAATCGACCCAAAAATGGGGAATTAAACCCCTTTTCAGACCTTTGTCAATCCCCTTCAAGTGGCCTGATATGCTCCGGAATATGTAGTCGCTCTTCCTTAATCCCGTAAGGCATGCAAAAAGGAATGCTTTCCTTAAAACAGGTATCTCGCACGGAGTGTCAGCCAATCTTATCAGTTCCTCTTGGGAAAGATGCTCCTTCATGGTCGGTATGGTGTCAATCTTTTCAAGGAAGCCGTTGGGATTCTCCCTTATCTTACGTTCCTTATAAGCGGTAAGCAGACATGCCCTGAAAGTTGACCAGTATCCGGCAACAGAATTGATG
>JAFLTN010000162.1 GCA_022510445.1 Muribaculaceae bacterium
AATAAACTCAACTGCCTTAAGCTCCACAACGACATAACAATGTAACCGGACGTGATACATTAAAATATCTATGTAATAGTCTTCTCCATCCACAACAATATTGTATTGTCGCCCGATATAAGAAAAACCACGTCCCATTTCCAAAAGGAATTCCGTTACTTTTTCAGCTAATCGGTTCTCAATGTCTTTTTCATGCTGAAGTGCCATAGTCCCTAAGAAACTAAAGAGATATGGATCCCTGAATGAATATTTAGCAAGGTCGGATTGAGGAGACGGCAAAGTTGTTTTAAAATTAGAAATGGTTTTCCCAATAGACCCCATGTAGTCAGTGGCATATTTATTCAGCATGACATCTCGACTCCACCCATTTCGGCTTGCCTCGAGAATATAAAAGGCTCTTTCACTTATATCCTCTATTTTGGGGATTAAAGATATATGGTGAAACCAACTGATTACCGTAAGCGGAATGTTAACTATTTTATCTTCAGTTGTTAATTCTTTCAATGCGGAAGGCAAAATAGGTTTGTCTTGAAATTCTGCAAGTGCCACTTGCAGAATTGGGAAATCAGGATAGGCTTCTGCAAAACGCCTCATATGATATAAGTTTCTCACTGAATAACCTTTGTCTTCCGGAAACTTTCTACATAGATCTGCTGAAAGTTGGTCTACTACCAGACTGCCCCAACCGTCTTTCTTTTGTTTTATAAGGATGTCATTGCCAATATTCCAATACAATTGGAGTAAATCAGTATTGACATGAAGAGCGGCATTAAATTTTGCCGTCTCGATCATTCTTTCAATTTTCTCGCACCATTCTTTATAGCCAGAGGGTAAAATCTATATACTGAGGTAAATCCTTTGCGTTCATGTTGCAAAATTAATAAAAAGGAGGGAACTACGGTACTGAGTACCAGAGCATATTTCTTGCATGAATTACATCTGTTTTCAGTAAGTGCGTGAAGATTCACGTTCTTTAGTGTCTCGATATACATTGTTCACTTTATTACCTCCGAAAGAATATGAGATTCGGATCGACACCGAATGAGAATGGACGTTGTTACGGCTATAAAGGGTGTAATCCTGATAGAACGTTTTGCTCTTGGTGATGTTCCAACCAAATGGTTCCCTTACAGACAGCGTCAGGTTAAGCCGGTTGTCGAGAAGGGAGTAACGGAGGTCGCATCCGAACAGAGAAAATGCTTCATAGTTTACCATGCGTTCCCGGTAGGGAAAATAATGAGTGAAATTGACATTGAAGATTAAAGTATTCTGTCTGTTGAGCATCCATGAAGTATTTGCTTCTATCTTTCCGCTCCAGCCTTTGTCTTCGTCAATTTTGAAATCCTTTACATTTGATTTCGCTATACTATAGAAAACTTCCCCTCCGACTTTAATATTCCACCAGGAGAAAAGAGAGCGGTTGTATGAGGCATAGAGACCGGTCTTATTTGCGTCGATGAAGTTTTCGGGCATAGAGTATTGTGAGCCGTCAGCATTAAATCGGGTTACATATCCGATTGAATTATGATTGTAAGAATTATATAACACGGCATAAATACCGTTAAGGCTGTAATTTATCTCCGAATTATGCGACACGCTTGGTTTCAGATCGGGATTACCCGAAAAGTAATCGGAGGTTGTGGTGTAATACTTGAAAGGATTAAGGTCATTGAAATTGGGTCTTGAAATTCCCATTGAATATGAAAGGGAAAATCTGCCGATTTTACCTGCGTTCATGCTTACAAGAACGGATGGAAGAAATCTGCCGAAAGTATAGTTGTTATCTTCCGACCCTATATCCTGATGACCGCTGACTTTGGAGTTTTCATATCTGAGTCCGACCTTGCCGTAAAGGAATTGTGAGAACTGACGGTCGACACTCGCATATATCCTCCATGTGTTCTCGGAATAAGTGAAAATATTAAAAATCGGACTTTCCGAATTAAGGGAATTGACAGTGTGAAGATTTGTCAGGTTGCTAATATCGGTGAAAGCTGCTCCGGTTTCCAGTTTAAGAAAGGAGAACGGCAATACGGCATCAAGTTTTACTGAATTTATGGCGTATCTGTTATGGCCGAAATCCTGAATTGAATTGGATATATCGGACGATGAAGTTGTAACGTTGGATTGTGACTTTGTATCTTTATTGAAATAGTTATAGGTAAGGCTTAGTGATTTGCCGGTGTCATCAATTCTCCAATCCGCGAAAGCAGTTGCCGTAAGGGCATTGTTAGGTCTTGCAGGGGAAATGGAGGTTGAGAGAAAAGTCATACCGTTTTCAGAAGTGATGTCCTCGAGGTTGTTTTTGAACCTGTCTGAAATAAAATTGAGAATCAAACCTGCGTTAAGTCGATTGTTAAATTTATATTTGAAGAGGCCGTTGAGACCTAAATTTTTATCATTAAAATGAGTGGTTCTCTTTGAAGTCCTTGTATAGTCTTGAAAAATAAAATCACGATCCAATTGATTGATACCGTTGATATCCAGCCAACCTGCATCGGCGGAAAGTTCAATTTTACGCGTGGTATGTGAAACACTTGCACCCAGGCGGTAGGTAACTTTTTCCTGCAGAGCCACGTTTCCCCAGACATTTCCACGGGTTCCGAGAGTTTCATTTTTGGTGGTAATGCTTATAAACGCCACATTCGAGGACGCGGCATATTTAGCCGGTGGCGTTGTTAGCAGTTCTATCTTTTCAATGCTGCCAGACGGAAGGTTTCTGAGTTGCAGCAGGATGGCTTCTTCAGTCGATTCCAATAGGTGTCCGTCGAGAATATATCTAACCGATGATTTTCCTGCGACAGAGACAATGTCATTTATCACGGACACCCGGGGAATACGGTCGAGTACCTCAATCCCGTTCAACGACTTGGCATAAGGGTCATTCTGAAGGAGATAAACTATTTTATCGGGTTCTTGTTTGAGAACCGGACGCTTTGCAACCACCACTACCTCATTAAGTTCGAGAAGTCTGTCCCATTCGTCAGCTATTGAGTCGTTATATTCCTGAGCCGAAAGGGACAAAGGAAGGGCTGTGGCTATAAATAGCCACGTCAGATGTCTTAACATAAGATGCTTAATTAAAGTTGGTTATTTAAAGGCTTTTTCCTTTCCGTTAATAAAGAATAAGGCGGCCCCGTCCTTATTGATTTGAAGCCCCACAAAGATTGTTTCTCCGTTGTTAAGGAATTTCAGGGAAGTATAGGAGCCATCTTTGTCTGTGAAATATGTATAGTCGGAGGCTCGAGACTTATCCTTGTCCATAGCGGAGCGAATCTGTTTGATAACGTTGGGGTCGTTGTGGATATCGAAACCCCGGTAGTATTGCCCTCCTCGTTTCATTATGGTGGTTTCCACCTTATTGTTGGAGTTGTATCTTCCGTCAAAAAGACTTTCGACATTCAAATTGGGCGACGCTGCCATTGCTGTTAAAGCAGCAACAAACGTAATGAGTATAATAACAAATCTT
>JAFLTN010000163.1 GCA_022510445.1 Muribaculaceae bacterium
AACGACTTACCTCAATTCCGAAAGCAACGCAGCAGATTGTGTATTTTTACACACCGCCACAAATCAAAAGAGAATTTGTAAAACGTCCCACCAACGACTGAATATACCACCGGATTGTTGGTACAAACATATACTTCATCATTATGTATCTCATCACTCATGCTCATGTAAATTTCTAAAATATTCCTTTATATAATGAATGACTCAATAAAATTTTCCAAAAATGCATTAAAAAATTTAAAAACAAAAAAAATTTGTAGATTTAAAAGTTTTATATAATTTTGTAGTGCGAACCGCCTGAAAGCCGCGGAAGGGGTAAGAGGGTGGAGCAGCAGGACATATTAAAAAGCGGTAATCTCGCTTATTCTTGACAATCTGAAATCTGACAAATTTCATTAATCCTTGTTCAAGATAAGCACTGACTATCCGCACGTGGTGTATATGTTTTTATACACGACTTATCTCTGCGAGGAGATAAGTGTGTTGTAAGTATACACGTATCGCGTGAGGCTTTCAGTGCTCGTTTTACAAGGATGGGTTTTGTCAGAGCCTCAGATTGGGAACGAGCATCACAAGAAGGTTCCACGCGTTTTTTGTGTCTTCATCAAAATAGTAACTCTTAAATAATTTGAAAATGATGAAGAAAAATAATCACAACAATTATCCATCGTAAGGTTGTTTTAATAGTCTTTAGATTCGAAGGGCTGCAGACCTTTGAATTAAAGATTTAATCATCTTACAAATCTCAGTTTATATAACTTTTACATTTTTATTAACAAATTTCAAAAACTTTAAAGTATGAAGAATCAAATTAAAACATCTGTCTTCAGAATGTTCGGTTCTTTCCTGTTCTTGGCGGTTTTCACAATCATCGGTTGTGGCACCTCATTAGCGGAAAGTCTAAAAATCGAATCAATCTATCCGCAGCCGGGCGAAACTTTCGTTTCAACCGACAACCCGGAAGGTATTGAAGTAAATTTAAATGCTGAAAGCTTCACTTGGACAAAAGCGTGCTTTAACTACACTACGACGTCAGAACTTATTTTCCAGAATATAGGATCTATGAGCTCTGTTCCAGCCGGCGCAAGTTCATCACAACCCGTAACTTTTGAAAATGGAGTTTTGAAAATCAATTTCCTTGATTATCTTGAAGATGCAAGAGCGGAAGCGAAGGAGGACTCGGAATTCAGTATTTGTTTGTTAGGCATAAAATGTGGCGATCTTACTTTATCTGATGTAGAACTTCCTAACGGTGTAGAATTAGATCCTACAACAGGCGATCTCTATTTCTACTATAAGTTCGATTATGTAAACAGTTCTCCTTATGTCTACCCAGACCCAACTGACGTTGTTTTTGACTTAGCGGTTGACGGTGCTTCTTATTCCTACAAAGATGCGACCAACAAAAATTTCTTTATCCCTGTTGGAAGTTCGGGTGTATTAAGAGTAACAAATAATGCCACCAAAGACAATCGACTTTTTTATGATAAAGAATTAACTCAACTTGTTCCGGGATATCCAACGGGCTCAGCAAAAACTATAATAGAATATAAAAATCTCGAAATTGGCCACACTTACTATTTTTACGGAGCATCATCTGCCACATCCGGGACTCATAAATTTGCATTCAATGACGGTTTTTCCTTAGGCGGTTCCATGCTTCCTTCAAACGGTACAGTCGATGTTACTAATGGAGATGAACTTCCATATTATCCGATAGCAGATGGCAAATTAACTATTAATTTTACCGGTCATGAGGCAGCTCAATGGTTCCAGGTTTATGAAAATGATGAATGGAAAGCTGCTCCTTATGAAGGAGAATATGATGAAACAAGTCTTACATATAATATTCTTGCCGACGGAACATATCGACTGCTTGTTCCGGATCAATCCGTCGAGACAATAAATGCTACACTAACAACTTCTTTCAGAGAAAAAATAACATTAAAATTCTATAATCCTTCGCCGGAACCAAATACAGTCTATCCGTTTAATAAGAGTGGAAATCTTACAATCAAAACCGACAATAAAATAGCCATTTCTGAAATATTATTTGAATATGAAGGCTATAACGGTATTATATCAATACCAGGAGAAGACATAAATATTTCCTTGATCCCTCTCGGTACCACAAATGGAGTTACAAGTAACTATCTTAATCTGACGAACCTCCAGAACATTTTCAGGGGTACGGGAACAACAGCTAAATACCCACCTATGGCAGGTGATAATTTCACCGTTATACTCTCAGGTATCACCGTCAATGGAGAATTAGTTGATGAAATTACTGGAATTGTTGAAAGCACAGATGCATCTGTGAAACTAAACTATCTTTTTGATCCTTTCGACAATATGGTAAAATCTGTTGGAGAACCCAACTGGCCGGAATATTTCACTGAAAGCGGTGCTTATCCCGCAGAGCCCACTGTTATAGAATATGAATCAGATATCCAGTTTGACGGCAATCAGTCAATCCATGTGATCGGTATGTTAAGTAGTGATCCGTCGGGTCGCGATCTGCCGGAAGGTGTAGACGTTCCTTCTTTCGACCTCAGAAGTTATTCTACGATTTCCGGTAATAAGCTCACAATTGATTTCAATGCGCTCAAGGAAGAATATCAGAGCCTTGATGGCATGATGACAATTTCCGTAATGAATCTTCTTAGCGATTCAAAAGCTGTGGCTCCGGTAATGACTAACGTTCCTTTCAAATCAACTAAGGTTCCTACTTTCACACTGACTTACGAAATAGAAGACCAGGCTATCCTTTCGACAGATGTTCAGGAAGGTTCAAAAATCACCGTTTCATTCCCCGAAAACAACGACTTTAAAGTTGTTTCCGTTTCATTCAACGGTGAAAATCAGGAAGTAGGCGAAACCTACACAACGCCGGCTATTGAAGAGAATTCAGTGCTTAATATCGTATATGAATACGCACGAGATATCAATTTTGACTTCACTACAGGAATAAACTCACCTGAAGATTGTCCATATACAATTTCACACGAAGGAGATAACATCAATATCTTTGGAGTGAAAGCCGGAGACAACATCAAGGTTTATTCTCTCGGTGGATTGAAGATGGCAGATCTTGGAGCCGTTCCATCAGGAAAAGCAGTAGCTACTTTCACTCTGCCGACCGGCAATGTATATATTGTAACGATTAACAACAAGGCCCTTAAGATTAAACATTAATCAAAAATTCTCATACGTTAGTTAAATTGTTAATAATTGATTATTAATTAGGAGTGCGGAAAACCGCACTCCTAATATTATAAAAGTAAACAGATTAGGGATATATCAATTATTATAAAGTAGAATAAGACGGTGTGTAGCAAAACGACTTACCTCAATTCCGAAAGCAACGCAGCAGATTGTGTATTTTTACACACCGCCACAAATCAAAAGAGAATTT
>JAFLTN010000164.1 GCA_022510445.1 Muribaculaceae bacterium
CAATAGACAAGTCAGTAACATAATCATTGATTTTTTCATATTTATATTATATTTAAATAGTTTTTTAATTAGGATAGAGAGGGAATATTTCCCTCTCTTAGTTATTTTTATTTCTTAATTTCAGTATCAGGATTTTCCCATTCGGGATCTGTCACAACTTCAAAGACAAATTTCTTGGAGATGAAACCTCCGTTGTCGTCATCATCTTCCACATCATCTGCAGCCTTATTGTAGATCACATATCTGTTATTTGCACAAATACCTTCAGACGGTAAATCCACAGTGGCAAATTCAGAAGAAGAAATATTATCACCAACCTTTCTGAAAGCCAAATTTACTTTCCCAAGTGTATAGGGAGTACCAGTGGATTGTGCCAGTTTCAATGGAGATTTCTCTATCGGTGCAAATACATAATAACACCCCAGGTAATCCATTGTCCTGTTCTTGAATGTCACCCTTTCAGGTGAAACACCTGACAAAGTATTAGTGAATTCATAAGTTGTCGGACTGAACTGGAATTCATTTTTGAGAAATCCGGGAGTCAGATCAAGGGAGGAATCATAGAACCAGGTTGTTGGGGATACCATATTATTGATATAATTCAACAATGTTGCGTTTTCATTTCCAAAACCGGGCATAACTGTCACTCCATTCTTAAAGTCCGCATATACTCCCGGGAACGTGAATTCATCCGAAAGAATATGAATCTGTGCAAATGGTCGATGAAGTGTGGCCACTATACTATAGTTGGACACTTCCTGAGTGTTTGAAAGCTGAACGTACCCTGAGAATGAATCATATTCCTTCAATTCAGAATTGTCGCCGTTCATATACTTAGGATCCACACTCACACAACGTTTCTTGAAATTAAGGTTAATCCCATTTGTAACAGTCTGCACATCATTGATGGTAACATTGTCATCATTGTTACCGGCCCAGAAGAACATATAAACTTTGGTAAAGTCTATAGTGTTGTGGAATTTGAATTTTACTGTGAACTGACCGTCAGAGGTCTTTACAGCATTTGGAGCGTCGGTCTGTTCGCTGTCATAGAGGTATTGTCCGTTATAATAGACTGCATACCAAAGACGGTCAATTTCACGCGTGAATGAATAGAGTCCGTCAGATCCTACCGTTCCGTTGGCTGCGGCTCGTGTCCTGAGTTCATCAGGCAGTTTAATTTCAGCAGACCATTCAACCATTCCATCCAATTCTATGGATTTATCAATTGGCTGCTTGGGTTCGTTTTCCTGCTGACAGGAAAAGAGCATTGTGGATGCGAGCACTGTGGCACCGCATAAGAATAAGTGTTTTAATCTCATAAAGTTTTGTTTTAAGTTTTTTGGGATTTTAAGTTTGTATTTAGGATTTTTGTTATTGAATTGGTTATAACCGTTAATATTCAATTTCTACAGTTTCCTCCCATTCAGGGTCTATTCCAATGCCACCTGAACCACCAGATGTATCTTCATTTTCATCCTCAATCAGCATGGAATAAAAGTTCCCTTTTAGAGTGGTGATACCTCCGTTAATCAGAGGTAGAGTGATTTTGTTGACTCTTGCTTTCAATTCTTCATTTTCGTCAAATATCTCAACTTTTAGAGAGACTGATGTTTCTTTATAGTCATGGGAAAGGACATGGTCAAAAGCCAACAAATCGTCATCAGGATATGAGGTGAAAGAAACATCATTCCATTTCAGATTTACATCTCCGGAAAGAGCATCAATTGCACCGGGTAAATCGTAATAGGATATCACAATCTTTCCCGGATTGAATGTTGCACTGTCACGGTCTGTGGCAATCAGCCTATACCTCGCGAAAGCAGGTTTCAGTTCCATTGCAACATCTGTAGTGGTGAAAGCAACATTCTTTTCAAGCAACCCTCTGAAAGGAGTCTTGCCTTCATCATTCCCTTTGTAGTCATACTTATGTTTCTGCAACATCTCGGAGAAATCATCTGTATGAAAGTAATAGGTGGAACCGTCCTGATCAGGAACAGGCTCTGCCCATGCCACGAAACTGTATTTCCCCGGTGGAAGGGACATCGGTAAAGTTGTGGTATTGGAAGGAATCAGAGTGAAAGGTTCTTTTGAATTACCCTTGTAAACAGCAACCCAATATTTCAAAGGCCAATCCGAACCGTTTCTTGAACCGAAATATTCTCCATCTAAAGTTTTATAATCAAATAATCCCGGTTTTACTGATAGTTTAAGCGTGAAGTCACTCCAGATATGATCCATGTCATCATCTTCGTAATAACTTTTATTACCATTGTGACGATAGATGGTAACAACAGGCCTGCAGTGATGTCTCTGGTCTTTCGGAGTCTCATGTATTATTCCGGAATTCATTGAAACCAGCCATGCTTTCAAATCTTCCTGTCCTTCTACCTCGGTTGAAGACCAATACCAGCACTCATCAGGATTATCAGACAATCTTTCTCCACCCAACGCCTCTATCCTTGGGTTTATAAAATTGTGGACTTCCTGCAGTTGTCTTAATTGAGCGACAGACGGAATGTAGGCTGCCTGACCGTAAGTCCATAAGTCAAAGACCGGCATGGCCATAGGTGAAGCTACATCCTTTGTCTTATAAATGGCATAGGTATTCTCATTGCCATCCAAAGCATAAATGTCCAAAGAGGTATTCTGCTTTACATACAATGAATCCGCGAATGCTTCATCTGAAATATCATTCAGATAGACTGCATAACCGACAATCTCTGAATTTATATCCGGATTAACATTATACACTACAGCCACCGGTTCCTTATGCTGGGTAACAAAATCCTGAAGTGAAAGAACGGAACCGTCAGTACAAAGGATGTCTCCGACTTTCATACTTGGATCCGGCTCATCGAAATGAGCGTCACACGAAATCAATGTGAAAGAGACCAAAAGGCAAAGACAGGAAATAAAACAGTTATTCTTAAGCCATTTCAGCATTCGTTCACATTTTCTCTTTATCATCTTGGGCTTATCAACTTTGTCAGCCCTGGTTATAAGCTTTTTCATACGGTTGAGTATTCGTTCATATCTATATTCCATATCAAGGATCATTTGACCGGGATTTTGAAACCAATAGCGACACCTGTCCGGAACAGGTCTTGTCCTTTTATCATCAGGTCTGTCTTGACCTGCCAATAGAGCTGCCAGCCGGCTTTTAATCTGTAATTATGCTCATAACCGGCATGAATTCCGGCAAGGAATTTGTGGGTATCAGAACCGAGAGAAGCACCTACACGGATATTGCCGTAGTTGTTTCTTCCGCGATATACACAAGGTTTGTAAGCTGCTCCGACACCCCAGGATCTGTAATTATGCCAGAATGATTTAGGGCATACATGGCCACAACTCTCACAGTCTTTCCATTTCAGATATCCGTTGGCAAAGAATTCCCAGGAATTGTG
>JAFLTN010000165.1 GCA_022510445.1 Muribaculaceae bacterium
CTTTACAATCTTTTGACAAGTAGAATGTTCACGACGATGGTCGCAACATATATTGGATACAAACAATAATTTTTTGTCATTATGAACTTGACACCATTGAACAAAAACAACAAGTTGACGGAATTCGTGGACATATACAATACGAACAATGAGGTCTTGAAGGTTGAGATTGAAAAAATAAACCGGAGACTTGATGAAATCGAGGAAAGACTCAATGTCCGTAAGAGTAGTATAACGGATTTGGTCGAGACATATTTGAAAAACAGAATAAACAATATCAAGAAAGACATAGTAAAACAAGTAGTTGAACAGCTCAGAAAGGATGCTGGAGTTTAAGAGTCGTTATAATAATTTTGAATAAGTAAGATGGCAGGTTTTACAAACAACAGGACAAATATGAGTAATCCGAATCCCGTAATTCGTCGATTGAGACAGATGTCGAGGTTCGGAATGAACTACAAGGATGACGTAATAAGAAATGTACGTTCAATGGATTTGTCATTGGATTCACAGAATCTACAGACCAACCCAAACAACGGACAGATCGGTTCCGTATATGATGAGAATGTACAGGTTCTTTTCGCACGAATGTCGTCAACTGATCCTTCATTAGGTAAGGGTTATTTCAATTTGTCGGAAGAAAATTATCAGAAGAAGAAAGAACAACTCCGTAGGTTCGCACTCCAAGATGAGATTGAGGAAATATTGGACATCATATGTGAGGAAACCATCGTATTTGATGGTGCCAACAAGTTCGCCAATGTTAAGTTGAACTATAAGGTTGAACAAAGTCTTCTTGATGAATTCACCGAAGAATACAACAAGATTTACAATTATTTTGGATTTTATGATACGGTTCAGGCGACTGATTATTTCAGAAAATGGTTGATAGACGGTTTCCTTGCATTTGAAATAGTCTATAATGATGACCAGACCGAAATCATCGGTTTCGTTGAGCTTGATCCGGCGAGTCTTACTCCTGGAATAGACCCCAACACGAATGAGAAGATATGGTTCGTAAATCAAAAGATGGGTATCGGAGGACAGATTACACAAGATAGAATTCTTTATGACACACAGATAATATATCTTGCTTATGCGAAGGCGGATGCGGTTTCCAGAATCTCTTATGTGGAAAGACTTATACGTTCATTCAATATATTGAGAACTATGGAGGCCACCCGTATTATCTGGGCGGTTACAAATGCTTCTTATAAAACACAATATATCATACCGGTTGGTTCAGTCCAGTCCCCAAGGGGAAGACAGACACTTGCACAGGCGATGGCCAATTATAAGGAAGTTGTCGATTTCGATTGGGATTCCGGTGAAATAAAGACAAATGGTCGTCCGATGCTCCAATTCTATAAGGACATCTTTATGGCGTCGGAAGGTGGTGAGACTCCACAGATACAGAACATAGGTGGAGATGGACCACAGATTTCAGATACGGAAACATTGAAATATTTCCGTGATAAATTAAGACAGGCTTCAAAAATTCCATTCACAAGATTTGAGAAGGAACAAGGTGAGGGTACTTATACCATGTCTGCAGAAGGTATAGCCCGTGAGGAAATCAGATTCTCAAAATTCATTTCAAGATTGAGAGCGATATTCTCTGAAATACTTGTGAAGCCATTGTATATTCAGATGTGTCTTAAACACAATGTGATTATGACAGATATGAATTACAGAGTCAATCTTGGTCTTGAATATAATAAGGATTCCGTATTTGAAGAAAACAAGGAAATTGAACTTCTCCAGAAACAGGCAGACTTCATATCATCAATAATGTCTACTATGGTTCAAGTTGATGGTGAAGGTAATGAAATACCTTATTTTGACTTCGACTTCATAGTAAGAAAATACTTCAAGATGTCTGATGAGGATCTTAAATTGAACAAACGATTCAAAGATGAGAAACAATTACAGGCGGAAGGTTATAAACAAGAAGATATAGCGAAGATATTGAATGGTGAACCAAAGGAAAATTTCAAACCCGTAAAGAAGAAGAAAGAAGAATCTGAAGATGAAGAAGGTGGTGGAGATATGGGAGGAGGAAATCCATTGGGAGGTCTATAATGAATAAAAATTGAAAAAACATAAATACAATATAAATTACAAAGAATATCTTAAAAATGAAAGAAAAGAAACTTTTAATAGTTGAGAACTGTGGTTCCAGCTTGAAGTTTGAACAGGATAGTGATTCTATAATTTTGACAGGTTTGTTCACTACATTTTGTCAGAAAAATAGAAATGGCAGAATCTATGAGAGTGCCGATTTCCTTCCACATGTAGAAGCATTGAAGGAACAGATGGAAGCCGGTGCACTCCTCGGTGAGCTCGATCATCCTCATTCATTTGAAACTACCCTTTCAAACGTATCACACGTCATTGAGAATCTTGAATATGATGCAAAACAGAATGCAATAGTTGGTAGAGTTCGTTTGTTGAATACCTCAAAGGGTAAGGAAGCACAAGCTCTTATCAAAGATGGTATTCCACTTCATATCAGTTCAAGAGCCGCCGGTACGGTTGATGAATCCGGTAAGGTAAGACTTCAACAGTTGTTTACTTATGACCTTGTGGCAGAACCTGGTTTCGCCAATGCCCGCCTTAAAAGAGTAAATGAAAGTTATGGTTTCAGTGATGATGGTGATGTCGCCATTTTTGATCTCACGGAAGGTATGAACACTGAACTCACTCCGGAAATCGGAAAAGAGGGTGGTAAACTTACAGCCAATGATGGTGTCGAACAGATTGAGAAAAATAAAATTGAAAATACAAACAACAGTACAAATAATATGGACAATGGTCAATACATCAGTTATTCCGACTTCCAGAGATACAGTGAGCATCTTTCGGATATAATTACTGACCTTCAGAGTGCCATAGCCAATTACAAGACCGAACTTACATCTATAAAGGGTAGACCTACTATGGAATTCGATCCTGAAAATGTTGATAATTCCATGATTGCCAACCTTATCGCCAAGGAGGTTGAAACACAGGTCAAGAAGGTTTCAAGAGTTCCACAGAATTCCGGGGCCGTATGTGTAAAGTGTGGTGATGAGAACTGCGATGGTTCATGTGATGGAAAGGTTTCAGACCTTGAAAGAAAGGCACAGGCTATGGAAGAGAAATACTCTAATTTGGTCAAGTATGTATCTTATATTGCCGAGAATCTTGACAAGTCAATCACACATCAGGATTACATCGTCGAGGAGACGAACAACATCATTAAACACAACAATTATCTCGCAGAGCATATGAATAATGTTATCAAACATAATGATTATCTCGCAGAGAATATGAACAATGTCATTAAACACAACAATTATATTGTTGAGAACTTGAATGACACAATTGGT
>JAFLTN010000166.1 GCA_022510445.1 Muribaculaceae bacterium
GCGGAGGCAAACAAAAATATCCGATTTGATGTGCCCTATATCAGTGTGGATATAGTAAAGGACCTTGAAATGACCGGAGAAGTGGGTCAAAAGATTGTAGATAAGAAAGCCTCATATATTAATACCTGGGATGACCTTAACACAACCTTTCTTGCTTTCTGTAAGAAAATGCTTGGCAATGATTATGAACAACGGAGTGTCAAGACACTTAGCGGAGCTCTTAAAGAGGTGATGGAAGAATTATTCGAGGTTTTTGAAACAGATGCTGTGAAGATAATACTTTCCAACGACAATGTGCATCATAACCGGGAGAAATTTGCAAGAGTAATAGCAAAAGCATTGGAGAGATATGGAGAAAGATTAAGGCTTCGTCAGGCAGCCGCAAAAAGAAGAGCGTTCAAGCATTATGACTGGGAGGTACCGGCAGACCGTGCTTATCCTATGGACAAATATAATGAAGTGCCACGTTATACTGATCATGCATTGGAACCTTTCTACGAATATGTCAATGCGAGCGATCCTGAAGTGGAGTTTGCTAAATTCCTTGAAATTCATAAGGATTCAATCGACTGGTGGTATAGAAACGGCGACAGTGGTAAGACCAACTATGCCATTGGATATACTAATGTTCAGGGAGAGAAAGCCCTTTTCTATGTTGATTTTATAATCCGTATGCAAGATGGCACTATATTCCTTTTTGACACAAAAAAAGGATTGATAGATCCGAATGTGATTCAGAAACATAATGCATTGATAGATTATATCAACCGGGAGAACAACAAAGACAAGAATTTGAAAGGAGGTATTTTGATTCAAGACAATTATGGCAATTGGGTATATCCTCAATTCAAGTTGGAAAATGAGAACGAGATTGATAATCCGATTAATTGGAATGATTTTATTCCGGAACAATATAAATGATTATGGCAAAAGGATTAGATCAAAAATTTCTTCATTACGGCATACGTAAAGAAGACTTAGAGTTAATCCGAACTCTATGTGAAAAACATCACTTGGATTTCGAATGGGTAAGCGAAGATATCCTGAAGAAATATCATGAGATGAAAGTAGATAGTATAGAAGTCAGTGACAGTGATGCAGAAAAGATAATCAGTGATGCAATTCAATTAATCCGGTCGAATTGATAAAGAGACATGATAATCAAGAGTATAAAAATAAAAAACTATAAGACTTATCTTGACTTGGATCTTGATTTGTCGGTGAAACAAGACCGTCCGATAATTCTTATAGGTGGTTTAAACGGCGGTGGCAAGACAACACTTTTTGAAGCTATCACCGGATCTCTCTATGGTCTGAAGATCAAAAACAAAGAACATTTCAGAGAGTTGTTGAATAATGGGGCCTTAGGCAAAGTCAAGCCGGAAATTTCTTTAGAGGTAACGTTTGAAGGGTTTGTGTTGGGCCAGAAGAAAAAATATGTACTTAAGAGGGTGTATATTCTGAATCCAAGTGAGATGCCGGTAGAGAGTGTTCAGCTTTATATGGATGGTATGAGTTTCATATACGGCACAGCAACTCCAATGGCCAAAAGAGCCGAGCAGGAACAGCAGGTCAACAAAATAATTAAGGCTAATCTTCCACAGGAACTCTCAAAATATTTCCTCTTTGATGCAATGCAAAGTAGCGAATTGCTAAAAGAAAATGTATTCGCCCAGATAATCAAAGAGAATATAGAAAGTGTAATGGGTTTCAACAAATATCTTCAGTTGAACCGAGCCTCCCAACATGTACAGCAGGAATGGGCTGCCAGAAGATTGGAAGCCGAACAAGAGCAGGAGGAATATAACGATTTATGTAACCAGCGGGACGACCTTGAAGAATTACAGACTCAAAACCTTGCGAATCAGGACGCATGTTATAAACTTCTTGTTGCCATGCAGGAAAGTTATGATGTGGCAAAGGACGGAGTCAAAAATGATGCAGAGACCCAAAGAAAAATTGAGGGATTGGAAGCAAGTGTAAACGAAACTAACGAACTCGCTGCAAGATACAACAATCAATTAAAAAGTGTGATTGAGACTCTTGAAGTAAATGTCTTTTTCCCGAAATTGGCGGAAGGGATTACACCGGAAGTGGATGAGATTGTGAGACAAAAAAGACAGCTCCTTCAAGAAAAAGAAGGTATGCTTTCATTGGAGCAGATTAAAGAGGTAACCGAAAAGATTCTTTCTTTTATGAAAAAAAAATTGATCTGCCCTCCGGAAACAGAATCTGATGAGATTGTTGAATATTTGCAAAGAAGTCAGAAGCAAATATTCGGAGAGGATAAATACGGTTTCCTGGACTCATCGGAAATTGAAGCCTTGACTGATCTTATAAAAAGCAATGCAGTAAATGAATATATCGCTCTTGATGAAATGCATAAAGATATAGAGGCTCGACTTGAACTTTTGGATAATCAGACACATCAGATAAACATTCTCAAGGAGAGTCTGGTTGGTGGGAACGCCACTATCATCAAAGAATTTGAAGATACAAAGGCACGACTTGAAAACCTGAAAAAGGAATATAATGACAGGGAGGATGAATTGAAGAAAATAAAACGTAAAATAAACAGTATTGATGTTCAGATTCAGCAAGAACCGGATCTGAAATATGATACTCTTGTGGCTTTAAAGCCATTCTTCAATGATGTTGTAGATTCTTTATTGAGGAAAAAGAAAGAAAGGATTGAGGAAGAAATGTGTGAGCAACTTAATAAACTATTGATTTCCTATAAAGGATACATTTCCAGAGTTGAGCTTTCGGATTCCATGCATAATTTCTCAATCAAATTATATCACAAAGCAGGTAATGAAATTTCTTTAAATCAACTTAATGCAGCCTCAAAACAAATATTCATTCAGGTTTTGTTGAAAGTATTGAGAAATCTGGGAGACTACAATCCTCCGGTGATGATTGATACAGTGATGGGAGTGCTTGATGAACAGAGTCGGGATGTTTTGATGGAGGAATATTTCCCTTCGTTGGCAGACCAGACAATACTGTTAAGCACTACATCTGAGATTAGGAAAGACAGCGATTACAATAAGATTGAAAGTTTTGTTTCCAAGTCATATACTCTTGTCAGGAACATTGAGGAACAAAACACTACGGTTGAAGAAGGTTATTTCGGAATCCAGTTAAATGATTGACCATGGAAGTAGCATTAGATAATCTCGTTCAGGCTGAAAATATTATAGAGGATATTATGCCTCTAAAGGAACTCCTTGAAAAAAAGATAAATTTGTCAAAACAGGTAGGACATGGAAAGCCAATAGTATTGACCTTGAACAAGGTAATGCGTATTTGTCTAATAGCGAGCCTTAATTTATCTGACAAAAGGGATAT
>JAFLTN010000167.1 GCA_022510445.1 Muribaculaceae bacterium
AGATTTCAAGACTACTCTTAGAGAAGTAAAGGAACATCTTTTCAATTGGCTTAGAAAATCAATTGAGATAGAAGAATCAAAAATTAAATCTAATAATTTCTATAATTACAATGGGAAAAACACAAATAACAATCGACGAGGGACTGAAGCAGATACTCCAAGATATAGAGACGGGGCGGAACCAAAATTTTAGAATAAAATTACCGGTTGAAAAACTGTCGCAGATGTTATGGACATTTTATTCTGTAGAAGTAGAAAAAAGAAATAGAGATTTCTTAAACGATGATAATCTTGCGGAACAAATAATTAAAACAGCTCGTTATTTATCCCAAGATTCCTATTCTTTCGGTCTTTTACTTACAGGGCCATGCGGAACCGGGAAAACTACCTTGATGCTTGCCATCAGAGAATTAATCAAACATCTGTTCAAGAATGGAACCTTAGAAAGAATGGGAGTAGAAATTAACCCGGAAATGCCATTATTGTCTGCAAAGGCTATCACTACTCAGGTTATTAATAATCAGACTATATATAGAAGACAGGATATATTATTCATAGATGATTTGGGCCATGAGCCCACAGAATTCATGAGTTATGGAATGATTTATACCCCAATTATCGACCTTTTGGAAGCTCGATACCAAATGCAGAAATATACTGTTATCACAACTAATCTTAAATCCAAAGACCTACGGCAAAAATATGGAGAAAGGATTGCAGACCGTTTTAATGAAATGATGGAGATCGTAGAATTTGATGGTGAAACATTTAGAGTGATTTAAATATGATTGCGATTATAGCTGAAAAACCGAGTGTGGCAAGGGATTTGGCCAGGATTGTCGGTGCTAAGAATAAAAAGGAGGGATATATTGAAGGTAACGGATATGTAGTTACCTGGGCTTTCGGCCATCTGATTTCGTTGGCGATGCCTGACGCTTATGGTATCGAGAGATTCCGTAAAGAGAATCTTCCTATTATTCCGGAAGAGTTCAAACATATAGTAAGACAAGTCAAATCGGGGAAAGATTGGAAAACAGATTTAAGTGCAAATAAACAGCTGAAGGTTATTAAAGAAGTTTTCAATCAGTGTGATAAGATAATTGTAGCCACAGATGCCGGTAGAGAAGGAGAATTGATTTTCCGGTTGATTTACAATCATCTGAAGTGCGACAAACCTTTTGAAAGGCTTTGGATAAGCAGTCTAACTGATAATGCCATAAGAGAAGGTTTGAATAATCTACATCCGGGAAATGATTATGACTCGTTATATGAGTCAGCAAAAGCAAGAAGCGAAGCTGACTGGCTTGTCGGTATCAATGCTACACAGGCAATGACTCTTTCCGCGGATGGAGGTACATATTCTTTGGGAAGGGTTCAGACACCGACACTCTCGATGGTGTGTAACAGGTTTATTGAGAACAGAGATTTCAAACCTTCAAAGTATTGGCAACTTAAGGCTACCGTCAAGAAGTTTGGCAATCCAATAAATGCACTCTCAATCGATAAATGGGAAGATGAAAATTCTGTCAAATCAATTACCCATAGACTTAAGGGGGCAAAAGAAATTAAGGTTATATCCGTAGAAGAGAAAGAAGTTAATCAGGACCCTCCCTTACTTTATGATCTTACCTCCTTACAGAAAGACGCCAATACCAAATTGAATCTTTCAGCTGAGAAAACCCTCTCGATAGTCCAGGGACTCTACGAGAAAAAATATTTATCTTATCCAAGAACCGGGAGCAGGTATATTTCCGAAGATGTGTTTGCTGAAATACCTTCAAGAATAAAACTATTGGGAAAATATCCTGAGTTATCAGAATTTGCATCAAAAATAGAAGGATTTGTACTTAATAAGAAATCCGTCAATGATAACAAGGTGACTGACCACCATGCTTTGATAGTAACTGAAAATTTGCCAAAGGATCTTGCCGGTGATGAAAAAGCCATTTATGAAATGGTGGCCTCACGAATGTTGGAGGCTTTTATGGAAAAATCGGTAAAAGTTTCCACTACTGTAACACTTTCAATTGATGATATAAGATTTACGATCAAAGGTTCCAGGATTAAAATTTTAGGATGGAGGGTAGTCAGATTTGAGAAAGACACTGAGGATGAAGAAGAAATTTCTTCATTGCCTGAATTCTATGAAGGTGAAACACTCCCATTATTAAAGGTTGAGTCTCTGGAAAAACAGACAAGACCTAAACCTTTACATACAGAGGCCAGTCTTCTTTCCGCCATGGAGACTGCCGGTAAAGATATCGATGATCCGGAACTAAGAGAAAGTATCAAGGATTCAGGTATCGGTACACCCGCCACTAGAGCCAATATAATCGAGACCTTATTAACCAGAGGTTACATAGAAAGGAAGAAGAAACAGTTAGTGCCAACTGAAAAGGGTTTAGCTGTTTATCAAGCTGTAAAGGAAATGCAAATTGCCAATGTGGAGCTTACAGGAAATTGGGAAAAACGGTTATCAGAAATTGAAAAAGGAACGTTCAGTTATGACGAGTTTATGGAAGGAATAAAAGATTTCACTATGAAAACTATCGAAGAGATAATGACAGTAAAGATTGCCGTCGATGTGGCATCACCCCATGTCTGTCCCAAATGTCAGACTGGAAGGCTGAAGCTTATGCCCAAACTTGCCAAATGCAATAATCCTGATTGTGATTTCCTTATGTTTCGTACTATTGCCGGAAAAGTACTTTCCGACAAACAATTTGAGGATATTCTGAAGAAAGGGAAATCTGCCTTGATAAAGGGATTCAAAAGCAAAGCAGGAAAATCCTTTGATGCTCATGTCATTTTGGGAGAAGATTACCGTCTTACCTTCCAATTTCCGGAAAGAAAGTAAAGATTTGTGTGGGAAAGTTGGAGGATCTAGAAAATCTTATATTTGAGATATTCTCAGACATCACCAATTATAATCGGATTCACGGAAATAGTGAAGATATCTATGCTGAAATTATGAATACGTATAAATCAGACAAAATGTTGCAATCATAATCAAATATTGATTATCTTTGCAATAAAATGTCGTTTATGTCAATAGCAGAGTGGATTGAAAAACGAGAAATTGAGGGTTTTCCAACCTTCTCATATGATGAAGTCAGGGATAATTTCGCGACTTTAAATAAAAGCTCGGTTACCAATGAATTATGCCGTCTTAATAAGAAAAAGAGGATCCAGTCAGTACATAAGGGATTTTATACCGCCGTTCCACTTTCTTTTAAAGAAAAGGGAATTGTTCCCCCATACAATTATATAGGACAGCTGATGCATCATCTAAACAGACCCTACTATATAAGTTTGCTCAGTGCCGGTGTCCTAAACGGAGCAGCTCA
>JAFLTN010000168.1 GCA_022510445.1 Muribaculaceae bacterium
GCCACGAAATTTTCATACCCAAGAATATTTTTGGTAGTATCAGTACTAATTTCCCAATCTCGTTCTTCAATCGGTTCGGAATATTTACGATATTCATAATAGATCATATCCCATACATTAAAAGTATCATTATTTTTCGTTATGTATAGATTAACGGGGTGACCGATTGATGAACTGTTAATTATGGCTTCCCGCTCTTCTTTTGATTTATTCATTAGTTCTCCCATCATTATCATTCCCTGTTGATTATACCATTGTTGTCCTTTTTCAGTACATCTGATGGAATCAAGCCACTGGGATTGGTTGTTATAGAATTTTGAATTATCCTTTCCGGCAAGAAGAATGAATTTTTCATTCTTTTCAATTGCACGCGGATCAAAGTAATGATAATCATAACTCACCATTAAATTTGCTTCCTGTGCACAAGCAGATAAGTTTATTATGAGTAATAAAAACAAAACTAAATTTTTCATTTTCTTAGAATAATTGTGAATAATAATTCTCTTCCTCTGAGCCAACGTTGGCTTTCAAAAGAATTGAGTTGACTATAGGTTATATAGTTATAGGTCTTCTGATTGAGGATATTTGTCAGGGAAGCTGAAAACTCTATCTTCTTGTTCAGTTTGAAGATGACTTTGGTGTCAAGAAGAAAAAAATTCTTAAAAAAATCCGTAGTCAGTTCATTCCTGTAATATTCACCGTTAATATGCCATTCCCATTTTTTGTGAGGCATGATGTTGAAAAGAAGTTCATTCTCCATACTTCCAAGCCAATCAGCTTTTATTGAATTCATATCCAACCGACTGGACGTATAATTGAACTTATAGTCTATGCTAAGCCATCTTGCCGGATTACCGTTTATCTTTATCCCGACGGACCATGCAGTTCCGATTGAATTAATTTCTTCATTCTGTGAAAGAAGATGAAATTCATTTCTACTGAAAGAACCGTTCAGATTCAAGCTTCCTCTGATAAAATCAAGAGTCTTGCCCATACTTCCCATTCCCATAAACATCTTTCCGTCGCTCTTCGCATCTGCATAGGAATATAAGATATAATCCCCGAAAAGCTGTTGGGACAAAGTATAAGGCAGATGGCTCCACGACTGCATGAGATATGCATTGGCAAACAAGCCGTGGCGCGTATGTTTATACGTTACACTGCCAGAAATATTTTGTGAAGAAGAATTATAGAAATTATCTGTGCCGACTTTAAAGGAACGGTAATCCGTCATTATCAGTCCGGGTTGAATCAGATTAAGACTCATGGGGGAACACCCTGTCCCTCCCCTCAATGTCAATGACAGCTTGTTGTTAGGTTTCCAGTTAACAGATAATGATGGAGAGAAATAAAACTCATTCCTGTCTGCTATCGCCTTGTCAAACCTATAATATGAATAACTTAATGGAACATTCAAGGTGAAGTTGAATCGGTTTATCCAATATTCAAATTTGGGTACGGCATAGACTGTAAAGTAATTTGTACTGACGGTATTTATGAAATCTCCCGGAATTTCTTCGGGTATTCCGGAAAGTTCGGAAATCATGGAACGGAAATAAGCCTTCACACCTCCTTCAAGACTAAGAGTTACTCCTTTCAATGAGAAAGCATAGGCTGCGCTCTCATCAGTAAAGAAAGAATGATCCCTTATCTTTTGTCTGGCTATAAATTCAGACATATTCACTGAAAGATTCTGAGGAAGTGACTCCCACTCAATCATGCTTTTGAAAGTTACAAGATGCTTTCCCTTGAATCTTTTTATCAACTTGAAATCATTGGCCAAATAATAATCCGGAAGATACGCCGACTGGTCATTAGGCAATGTTCCGGTCATTCCGAGACTGATATTATCCCAATCAAGGTTTGTCTTGAGGGTATTGTTTATGAAAGCGGTCTTTTGGTTCAGTTCATAAATGAATTTGGCTGAAAGTGAATGAGTCTTATCCTTCCCGTTCCTGTCTTCTGTAATTATCTTGTTTCCTTCATCAAGGAAATAGGTGGTTATGTTGGTAGCGTCAGCCGTTATTCTGTTGAAGGAATAATCAATCTGTGAGTTGAATTCACCGTTTTTAAGTTTCCAAAGACTATTCAGCGAAGCCAAAACCGAACGGTTGAAAAGTGTTCTCTTACGGCTGAGATTAGGAACTCCCGGCAAAGATGTGTTCACATAATCATTCAGGACCGTTCCTCTTGAAGATGAGAAGAAGTCTGTTGCATGTGAGGATAGATCCTCTCCAATATTGTTTGTTTTCAAGGTCGTTATATTCTGAAATCCCGGCATGACAGCCATGGCGAAGATTTCTCCGTCCCAGACTGCTCCTTCAGGTTGCCACGAATAACCTCCACCTGCATCACCATGAAATGTCCAGGTAGCCTTCGCCTTGTTTTTCAGTTTGAGATTGATGGCAGCCTTGTCTGAAAATGATATACCGGAAAGCACCTGCATCGGCTGATGGTTCTCCATCAATTCCACTGCTCCTACATCATCATGGTTGATACCGTTTGTGGCTATTCCATATTTACCACCAAGTAGATCAGAACCCTCGATATAGAACTTGTTGATATCCTCTCCTTGATACTGGATCTTACCGGAACTTTCAACTGTGATTCCGGGCATTCGTTTCAACACATCACCGATTGACCTGTCCTGAGCTTGTGCGAATGAACTTACATTATAGGTTATTGTATCACCCTGTTCCCTTATCCTGTCTGCCTTGACCGTAACCTCCTTTAGCAAAGTAGAACCTGGAGACAATAAAATATCCAAAGGAAATGTAATGCTGTCAAGAGGTATTGATTGTTTCTCAAAACCCATCATCGTGACATCTAACCGACAGCCATCTATTGATGGAACAGTCATTGAAAAGTCTCCATCCGCTTTGGATGAGGAATATTTCTTTATCTTGCCGTCTGCACCTTTGATAATAACTGAAGCTCCCACCAATCCCTCTTTAGTTTCTGCATCAATCACCCTCCCTTTGACATCTATCTGAGCAACAGCTATCAAAGAACTAAAAAACAATAGTAGATATGAAAAGAAAAATTTCACTCTTTGTAATCCGTTTCAATGAGATCTATATTATTTTCTGAAGAGTTAATAGAATTGGATAGATTAACCTTCCCATTTGTCATGGCATTTACCATTGCTGCACGGTTTTTTATGGAATAATCTTTTTGTTTAAGAAAAGATTTCCGTTTGGTTATAAAATATCTTTCATCTTCAAAAGTTGGCTTAAAAGGTTCATTACATTCTTGAATTCCAATTATTTCAAAAGAATACAAACCATCATCAGTTGTTGCTTCCATTATTAGCCCCGGGAGTCCAAATAATTGCCACGGAC
>JAFLTN010000169.1 GCA_022510445.1 Muribaculaceae bacterium
GGCCGGTTTGACCCAGGTCTTCAACGGTGAATATGACGTGGCGAACGCTTCCGAATTTAATGCGGATTCCGCTCCGGTCACCTACACAGTGGCCGACGGAACCGCCATCAAGTCGTTTGCCGACTACAACACCAAGAGCCGATTGAACCCTCTAAGTCTCCACATCGGCGTCACAGTTCGTTTCTAATATCATCAATATAAAGAAAAGGCGGCGGTGTGTAAAAATACGCAGTCTGCGGCGTTGCTTTCAGAATTCGCTTATTTGGAGGGTTTGGAGCAGATTATCGCGGATTTATCGTCATCTTATTTCAAGAGAATGCTTCTAACTGTGACGGTGATCGGAGTCGCCGCTTATCCCTAAGCGGCGTCAACCAAGCCGTCGCTTCAGCGACTAAAAATCGGTCGCTCGGAGATCGACCGACTCCGAGCAGCGACGCGGTGAGCAACGCCTGAAGGAAGCTGTAGAAAAGGAGGGACGCAGTAGACAATTTCTACTTTCTCATTTTTAATTCCAAAAATGGTTGGTTTTTGATTTTGGAAAAGATTTATTAATTTTGCGAAAGCGAACCGCCCGCAGAAGTCCGGTTTGGGGTCAGCGGGAGGGAATCGAAAGATGCCCGCGAGGGCATCGGCGAAGGAAGAGTCCTTCGTGAGATAATAATGGTAAAAGCGTTTACCAAGACGTAACTTCTTGACGTTTCGAAATCTGGTAAATTTCAAATTGGTGTCAAGATTGCGGCACGGTAGATGCCTTTAGCGGATATGATTATTCCGTAGGGACATGCCTTCGGCATGTTGATATGCATTTACCAACATCGCAAAGCGATGTCCCTACACAGATATACACAGAATCATATCACTGCGTAGGCTTCTGCGGCGTGCTCATTCGACACCAATGGGCAATACCAGAGCCTCGAAACGTAGGATGAGCACCGAAAGGTACAGACTCCTACGCTTTTCTTTTTATATCAACTCTTTAACGCCGAGGTGGGGAGTCTAAGGCAAGGATAAATACAGATGCCTTGTATTAAAACAAGAAAAAAGTGGCCCGGTTTCAAGCCGGAGATTCCCGAACCTTTCACTTTACAGGATTTGGTGGAAGATTATGTATCCAAATTGTACGACTGCAAAAGTTCATCAAAAAAAGAGACGCCCCAAAAAGGTCACAAATTTTATTTGGACACTTTAAAATGCACTAAAGATTTCATTTGCGGTGAGCCGAATAATGCGGATGCTCCTGAAAACAAACCTTATCACATCAATTCGCATCAACGTTATTTCCGGTTCCCCTCGCGTCATGTCCACATAGACAGAGCAGCAAAGGAACTTGAGTCATTCAACACAGATAAGTTCATGGATTTCGAAGACTTGAGAGAAAAAGTTAAGGAAAAGAAACTTCATGGATTCGGAACCACGACGCTTTATGATTTCTGTTTGAGATTTGGATGGAACCAAAATCCGAAAATTGAACCGAAAAAATACGTTTATGTACACACCAAACCCAAGGCATCGGCGGATGCCTTGAAAGAAAAAGGTTATCTGACTGTTGATTATGACTTCAGAATTCCATTTGATGCCTTCCCGGAGGAGATCACCAAATCAAGTATGACAGCAGCGGATGTCGAACATTTCCTGTGTTGTTATAAAGAATATCTCGAAAAATTACCTAACAAGAAATAACTATGAAAAGAATTTTGATATTGCTGACATTCCTGTCGGCTATCCTGCCCGTCTTTTCTGAAATATATTATGACCAGGAAATTGACGGTATATGGTATTATCTTGACTCGTCTTCCAAGACTGCCAAAGTTTATAATGATGTAACATATGATGCAGGTAATGGCTATCCATCGCATTTTTACGATGGAAAGATAGTGGTTCCTTCAACTGTACGATTCAGTGGAGAAGATTATGCCGTAACTTCTATCGGAAACGGTGCTTTCTATAGTAGCAGCACCATAACAAGCGTTGAAATCCCCAATTCCGTCACTTCAATCGGAAGCAATGCTTTTAGGAATTGCTTAGGCCTTACAAGCGTTGTAATATCAGACATAGCGGCATGGTGTGAAATTTCATTTGAAAATGAATGGTCAAATCCTTTAGAGTATGCTCATAATCTATATTTAAACGGAGAATTAATTACAAACTTGATAATCCCCAATTCCGTCACTTCTATCGGAAACTATGCTTTCAAGGGATGCAGCGGCCTGACAAGCGTTGAAATCCCCAATTCCGTAACTTCAATCGGAGGCTATGCTTTCTATCGTTGCAGCGGCCTGACAAGCGTTGAAATGCCTAATTCCGTCACTTCACTCGGAAGGCGTGCTTTCGAGGATTGCAGCGGCCTGACAAGCGTTGAAATCCCCAATTCCCTCACTTCAATCGGAGAGTCTGCTTTCGCATGGTGCAGCGGCCTTAGCAATTTAATATTTAATGCTGAAAATTGCACGGCATGCGGTTCTTATGATTATCCGGCTTTCCCAAGTAATATTACCTCATTGAAAATCGGTAAAGACGTAAAAATCATACCGAACTTTGCTTTCTCGCGTATCAGGGGCTTTAAAAGCGTGGAAATCCCCAATTCCGTCACTTCAATCGGATACGATGCTTTCTCTGGTTGTAGCGGCCTGACAAGCGTAGAAATCTCAGATATAGCGGCATGGTGTAGAATTTCATTTGGAAGCTCATCTGCTAATCCTTTATCTTATGCTCATAACCTATATTTAAATGGAGAATTAATAACAAACTTGGAAATCCCCGATTCCGTCACTTCAATCGAAAACTATGCTTTCGATGGTTGCAGCGGCCTGACAAGCGTTGAAATCCCCAATTCCGTCACTTCAATCGGAGAGTCTGCATTCAAGGGTTGTCCTATAGAAAACCTGAATATCGACTGTCCCACTATTGGAAACTGGTTCAGCAAGTTTGAGACACTAAAAAATCTTGAAATCGGCAATTCCGTTACTTCAATCGGAAGCTCTGCTTTCTACGGTTGCACCGGCCTGACAAGCATTGAAATCCCCAATTCCGTCAGTTCTATCGGAAGCTATGCTTTCTATGGTTGCAGTGCCCTGACAAGCATTGAAATCCCCAATTCCGTCACTTCAATCGGAGAGAGGGCTTTCTCCGGTTGCAGCGGCCTGACAAGCATAGAAATCGGCAATTCCGTCACTTCAATCGGTAGTTCTGCTTTCTATGGTTGCAACGGCCTTAGTAATTTAATATTTAACGCTGAAAATTGCACCGAATGCGGTTCTAATAATTATCCGGCTTTTCCAAACTGTATCAACTCATTGAAAATCGGTAAAGACGTAAAAATAATTCCTGACTATGCTTTCAA
>JAFLTN010000017.1 GCA_022510445.1 Muribaculaceae bacterium
CGGCAAATTTTCTGCTATAATATATGTAATAATATGAAATATCACAAAGGCGGTGATTGGATGCTTGATAACGCGGAAAAGAAAGAGCGGTTTATTTTGGCGGGCGTACACACGGGACGCGCGGACAGTAAAAACTCCAATGGGTGTCACCGATTGTATGGAATCTAAGGATAAAATAGTACTGGCAACGATTCTTAGGGCAGGTCTACCGTTTCACAACGGCTTCCTCAATTATTTCGACAGGGCTGAAAATGCTTTCGTTAGTGCTTATCGGAAATATAAGGAGAAAGGAGACTCATTTGATGTGCTTATCGAATATATGGCTTCTCCTGATATCGAAGGGAAGACATTGATTATTGTCGACCCGATGCTGGCAACCGGTAGTTCTATGGAATTGGGCTATCGTGCGCTGTTGAATAATGGTGTCCCTAAGAAAATTCATGTGGCGTCGGTTATCGCCTCCCGTCAAGCCATTGATTATGTGGCCGAAAAATTCCCGGAAGATAAAACCACAATCTGGACAGCAGCCATCGATCCTGCCATCAACCATCATAGTTATATTGTGCCCGGCCTTGGAGATGCCGGGGATCTCGCCTTTGGTGAAAAATTATGATTCTTAAAAAGATAGATATACTTAACTACAAGAATATAGCGTCTGCCGCTCTTGAGTTTTCCGAAGGAGTGAACTGCCTTTTGGGTATGAACGGAATGGGGAAAAGCAATCTCCTGGATGCTATCCATCTTTTGAGTATGGCAAGGCCCATGAATTCAATGCCAGACAATGCTCTCCTTAAACATGGGGAGGAGATGCTGCTTGTTAAAGGTGTCTATCTCACTGATGCCGGAGGAGAAGATATTATTTCTTGCGGAATTGCAAGAGGTAAGAGAAAAAGCCTCAAAAGAAATGGCAAAGAATATCAGAAGCTTTCCGAGCATATAGGCCGTTACCCGGTGGTGATATCAACCCCTGAAGATTCCCGCATTGTCAGTGGCGGTGGGGAGGAGAGAAGAAAACTGATGGATATGGTGATTTCCCAGGCTTATCCGTCGTATCTTTCCGCTCTTATCCGTTATAACCGTTCTCTTGAAAGTCGTAATAAGATGTTAAGGGCCGGTGTGAAGGATTCTCTTCTTTATGAATCTATCGAAGCCTCCATGAGCGAATCAGCGGCCATCATTCACTCCACAAGAAATGGATGGACCCGGGCAATGGCACCTTTAGTGGAGGAGACTTATGCCCGGATTGCCGGAAACAGGGAGAAAACTGAAATAAATTACCGTAGTCAGTTGACAGGCACTGATCTGAAGACACTTCTTGACGACCGTCGTTCCAAGGACCATATCCTGGGGTTTACTTCAGCCGGAGTCCATCGGGATGATATAGAGGCTCTTCTGGATGGTTATTCCCTTAAGTCGCTCGGCAGCCAGGGTCAGTTAAAGACTTTTGCCGTGGCTCTCCGGCTTGCTATTTTCGCTTATCTGAAAAAAGAAAAAGGAGTGACCCCCCTTCTGTTGCTTGATGATATTTTCGATAAGCTTGACGCTGACCGGGTCAGAAATATCATGAATGAGGTCTCTTCCTCTGATAATTTCGGACAGATTTTCATTACTGATACCAACCGGAAGCATCTTGATGATATTCTCTCGGAAATCAAAGGCTCAAGAAGTCTTATCAATGTGGAAAACGGAGGCTTCAATCCGATTATCTTAAATTGATATGGAAAGAAAGATTCCGCAAAGTGTTGGCGATGTTCTCCGAAACCTGCTTGATGAAACCTCTCTTCAGGGCAGGATGGATGAACTTAAGGCCGCCGATCTGTGGCCTTCTGTGGTCGGGTCTCAAATTGCTTCACAATGCCGGAAACCTGTTGTGAGGAACGGAATAATGTCAATCGGCATACCAAATGCAAGTCTAAGAAATGAATTGCATTTCAATCGATCCAGAATGATAGCCATCATTAATGATATGTTAGGGAAAAAAATAATTCAGGAAATAAAATTCGTATCATGAACCCAAACGAATTACCACCTCTCTCTCTCTTTCATCACAGGATCCCTCTGCAGATCCGTTTTAGCGACGTTGATGTCTTAGGGCACGTCAACAATACCGTCTATATGGCTTTTTACGATACCGGGAAAGCCGCCTATATGACAGCAGTTTTAGGTCGTAAGATCAGCTGGAAAGAAGTTGACACCGTCATTGCCAATATTAACTGCGCTTTTGTAGCTCCCATTTTCTTCGGTGAGAATATTGAAGTGCTCACTGCATGCACCGGCATTCACGACAAAAGTTTCCATCTCCTACAGATGATTGTCGAGAAGGATTCGGGGCAGGTTAAGTCGGTATGCGAAACTGTGATGGTATGTTTCGATGTCAAGACCCAGACCTCTTGCCATGTAAGCGATGAATGGAAAGAAAAACTTCAGGCTTTCGAAAGCCACAACCTCATAATTGTTAAATAGAAAACTTATTCGAGATGACACAGGTAGAAATTCTTATCGACCTCAACAATTCAAAACTTAATGAAAGGGATCGCGAGATTCTCCGGCAGGCTCTTGAAGCCAGAAAGGAAGCGGATATATTTATCCGAGAAGACAAATATGTTGAAGCAATGGAGCGTACCGTTGTGGCTCTTCGTAAACTGAAGGAATTTAAGGAATATGGTAATCCGGAATTCAAGACGCTTTTTATTGCTCTTCTTTTCGATCTGGCGGAAATCCATTTCTGTCTTAAGAATTATAAACAGAGTGAAAAGGAGGTCGACGTGCTCTTTAAAGTCCTTGATAATTTAGTTAAGGTGGATGAAGACAGATATGCAAGCTATCATATTCTCGCAATGGAACTTTCCACAAGAATCCTGAGGTCGCGTAAGAAGGCCCTCGATCTCCTTGTAAAGCAACAGATCACCAACGGTAGCCTTTTTGAAAAAGTTAATTCCGGTGTGGTGGCCGCTACAGATAAGCTCGTCGACTCTCTCTCCACCACCGCCCAGCTATTGGCGGCAACCGGGGATATTAATGAGTCATTGAAGTTTTATGCCGAAGCCATCAAGTATTCTAAAAAACGCACCGGAAGGGTAACTCTGAAAGAAGTCAAGATGACTGTCGAAATGGCTGAGGTGATGATGCGACTGAAATCTTTACGACCCCGTGCCAAACGACTCCTTGATGCAATTCTTCCTCATGCTGTGGCATTGAAGGCCGACAACCTGCATCAGGATATCATTGCTCTTCTTGACGTTATTGATTCTAATAATGAGTCTGATTCCACCTGGAGAGTTTTTCTGCATAAGATCACGTCAGCAGCAAAATCAAAACTTAAGAAAAAACAGAATACGCAAAATGTCGACACTGTTGAACACTAATGGTGAGAAACTTGAAATTTCTCCTTTGAATGAAAATATAAAGGGTAAGTTTTATATCGTAACGGCTGAATGGAACCCCGGGATCACCCATTCCTTACGTGACGGTGCCCTTTCAATATTAAAAACTGCCGGTGTGAAGGACTCTAATATAATCAGTCTCTCTGTGCCGGGTACTGTAGAACTGGTTAATGTTGCGGCAAAGGCAGTAAATCAGGAAGATACCGTAGCAGTCATCGTCATAGGGTGTGTTATCAGAGGTGATACACCCCATTTTGATTATGTATGCATGATAGCGGCCGATGGAATAGCTTCATTGAATGCAAAAGGAAAGGCTCCGGTTATCTTTGGTGTGCTGACAGTTGACAACGAACAGCAGGCAATTGACCGTGCCGGTGGAAGCCTTGGTAACAAAGGAGAGGAAGCAGCGGCTGCAGCCATCTCCCTCGCCAATCTATCCTCCCTTTTCTCCTGACTTCAAAACTTTCTGACCTTATAACTTTTTAACCCCTCCTTCCCGAGGGGTTTTTCTAAGAACAAACTACACCTGACGAAACTTAATATCGTCTGAGGTAGATGACATTCTTCCCTCCAATAATGCCATACTACATGGAGGGGATTAACATTTTTTATAGGATTGTGTCTAATATTCACATGCATTGTGACGTTACTTCTCTGACGCGGGAAACTATGCTTTATGCAATTCTTGTCCCGGAAGTTTACGCCACAGTAAGCCAAAATGAATCCTAATCTTTTTAGTCTGTGGTAAATACTTTAAATTGAAGCGATTAATTTCTCATACGAACATAGCTTTCTAACATAATTGTCTAAATTTTGGGTTATATACATTAAGTAATTTCGTAATCCGGTTTGGGGTTATGTCCCGTCTTATCGTATCAGGTCGTAAAGCCTGGCAGATAGATGACGGAATCTCAGCCGGAGGGAAAACCGTTCCCCGTGAGGTGAGCGGTTTTTTTGCTTTTTACCCCTTTATTTTTTAATTTTGTAACTGCCCAAAAAGGCAAAATAAAAAATAATGACACCGGATTATCCCATATACGGCCTGCCTACAAAAGAAAACGAAGAAGACCAGATGATTGACAGGGCTTTCCGTGAGCTCCTGCAGTCTTATCTGGGTTCAAATCATCGTAAAAAGGTGGAGGTGATCGAACGTGCTTTCAAATTTGCAAAGGAAGCCCATAAAGGGAGTCGCAGAAGAAGCGGAGAACCTTATATCATGCATCCGCTCGCAGTGGCCAAAATTGTGGTGGAAGAATTAGGACTCGGGTCGACTTCCATATGTGCCGCCTTATTGCATGATGTAGTGGAAGATACCGACTATACTATCGACGACATCGAAAGGATATTCGGTAAAAGAATAGCCGGAATTGTGGAAGGTGTAACTAAAATTTCCGGTGGAATATTCGGAGACAAGGCTTCTCTGCAGGCTGAGAATTTCCGGAAACTCCTGTTATCAATGTCAACTGATATCAGGGTTATACTTGTTAAAATGGCCGATCGTCTCCATAATATGCGGACCCTCGGCTCCATGAGACCAGAAAAACAGTTCAAGATTGCCGGTGAAACTCTTTATATCTATGCCCCGCTGGCACATCGTCTCGGACTTAGCAAGATTAAACGCGAACTGGAAGACCTGGCATTTAAATATGAGCACCCTCAAAAATATGAGGAGATAATAGAGAAGCTGAACGAAACTGAGGAACATCGCGAGCAGATAGTAGAAGAATTTGTGAAGCCGGTGAGAAAGATGCTCGATGAGGCCGGTTTCACATATGAGATTAAGGCAAGGGTAAAAAGCGCTTATTCCATTTTCAAGAAAATGGAGACCAAGCAGGTGCCTTTTGAGGAAATTTATGACGTATATGCCGTCAGGGTTATTTTCGAAAATGAAGACGATGCTCTTGAGAAGATCAAATGCTGGCAGATATATACTTTCTTTACGGAGGGTCACCGTATCCATCCCGACAGACTACGCGACTGGATCAGCATTCCCAAAGCTAATGGTTACCGGGCTTTGCATCTTACGGCAATGGGGCCGGAAGGGAAGTGGATCGAGGTGCAGATCCGTTCAAGAAAGATGGATGAGATCGCCGAATTGGGATATGCCGCCCATTGGAAATACAAGACAGGAGAGCATGGTGATGAAACCGAGCTTGACACCTGGATGAATACCATCAAGGACATATTGGCCCATCCTGAGCCCAATGCTCTTGACTTTCTGGATACAATTAAACTGAATCTTTTTTCATCAGAGATTTATGTCTTTACTCCAAAGGGAGATCTGCTTACTTTGCCTGCCGGAGCCACGGTGCTTGATATGGCTTTTGCCATACATAGCCAGCTCGGAATGCATTGTATGGCAGGTAAGATCAACCACCGACTGGTGCCTCTTGCCCATAAACTTGAAAGTGGCGACCAGGTGGAGATTATCACTTCTGACACTCAGAAACCAAAACCGGAATGGATTGACTTCTGCTATACGGCGAAGGCAAAACACCGACTGAGAACGGTCCTGAAAAAAGACA
Organism: Muribaculaceae bacterium; assembly: GCA_022510445.1. Classification (GTDB taxonomy): domain Bacteria; phylum Bacteroidota; class Bacteroidia; order Bacteroidales; family Muribaculaceae; genus Lepagella. Next base: position 5,909 of record JAFLTN010000017.1, read on the forward strand.
GACGACTGCTTATTAAAAGAGGAGAGGAGATCTTCAACGAGATGCTACGCAAGGAGGAGATAAAACCAGGAAAAGAATTTATCTCAAGAATCCTTGCGGCCCATCATCTCCAGAGGATAGAGGAGCTCTTTGAGATGCTCGCCTCAGATGAGATAAATATTTCTGTAAAGGAACTTCAGTCTTTGACCTCAAGCCGAAGGTCACTGATGAAAAAATTACTGAGAAATCCTTTCTCTTCAAAAAAGAAGGATCAGGATTCCCTGAAACCGAAGGAACCTATTGACAGGAAACAAGTGTTTGTGCTCTATCCGGATGCTTCGGAACCTAACTACAGGATTGATTTCTGTTGCAATCCTTTACCAGGTGATGATGTGCTCGGGTTTGTGGATGAAAATGAAGAGGTGGTGGTTCATAAAGTGGATTGCCCCGAGGCCATGAAGCTTAAGAGTGCATTTGGCTCTAGTCTGGTTCTCACAAAATGGGGTAGCAACGCCGAGAAATTCCTTGCCTCAATCACAGTAGACGGAATCGACCGTCAGGGTATCCTTGAAGAGATAACCGATCTTTTGTCGCGGAAACTCTCAATAAATATCCGAAGTCTGAATATCAGTACGAAAAACGAGGTGTTTCACTGTGAGATGACCATTCAGGTAGACACAGCAGACCGAGTTGAACTAATCTGCGATAGTCTTCTTCATATCAAAGGTGTAAAATTTGCAAAGAGGAGTTCTTAGAACTGATACTTTTATTGACAGTTATTTATGTTATCAAAGATATTTTCACAATTAAACCTTTTGCGATTCGGACTTGCAGCCACAGCTATAGCCATAATCCTGCTTGTTCTCCCGCATGCCGATCATCAGGGTTTTGTCTATGAACAGAATCAACCATGGAAATACCCTTTGCTTACCGCTGAATTCGATATTCCGATCTTAAGGGATTCCACTTCCATGAGAGTGATGCGTGACAGCATTGACAGGACCTTTGTGCCGTTTGTGAAAAGACAATCCACGGTTGGTCAGGAGAATGTGAAAAGATTCCGGGCCATGATAGCTGACGAGGCCACTCCCGAGCAAGCCGAGTTGCTCACACGCCTGCTCTCCCAGGTTTATGATACAGGGGTGCTCGACAATAATATTTTTGATTATGTCGAGAATAACAAGGGTACTTCCCTCCGGCTTGTAAAAGGGCAGGATGAACAAAATCTTCAGATAGGTTCTCTTAATCCGATTGAAATGAAATCATTGAGAGGAGCTTATGCTGAAATTGATTCCTTATATAATGCCCATATCCCGCAGGGGATGCCACAGTTGAGTCAGGATCTTATAAAGGCACTCAATCTATGCCTCACAGCAAATATCACAATCGATACAATCACTGATTCAAAATACAGAGACCAGGAATATCTCACGGTGACAGGAGCCACCGGTGTTATCAAACAAGGACAGAGAATAGTAGATCGCGGAGAAATCATTACTCCTCAGATATACACTAACCTGAACACTTATCAGGAGATGCTGGCTACACGGCAAAGTGACACTCACAGCCAGACTTATTTCATTATCGGTCAGGGAATCTATATTGCGATTATCCTTGTGACCCTTTATATTTTCCTCAGCATTTACCGGCCCCGCTTCTTCTCCGATATACGGAAAATGACGTTCCTTGTGTCGTTCATTACCATATTCGCTGTCTTCGCTATCCTGATGTTTGAAAGTCTGGCATTGGGCATTTATGTAGTCCCATTCGCTTCCGTGCCAATCATAGTGCTCGTATTCTTCGATTCCAGGACTGCTATTTTCTCTCTTTTAGCCACAGTCTTCCTGGCAGCTCTTGTGGCTACATATCCCTTGCAGTTTATCTTTATGGAGATTGTGACGGGGTTAGTGGCCACTTTCAGCATCTGGCAGCTCGACCGGCGTTCCCAGCTTCTGCGGACCGCGGCCCTCTCATTCCTCACATATGTCTTCACATACTTTACCATGTGTCTTATCATGGACGGAACTCTTTCCGAATTCTCATGGAGAATGTTGGTGATGTTTGCTATAAATGCCGTTATCCTCTCTTTCGCGTATATCCTCATCCTTATTGTGGAGAAGACATTCGGCTTTACTTCGGCAGTGACGCTTGTGGAACTTAGCGATATCAATAATCCTCTCCTTATGCGGCTTGCTGAGGAAGCACCGGGGACTTTCCAACATTCCATACAGGTTTCCACAATAGCCGCAGAGGCAGCCAGGGCCGTGGGCGCAAACACCACCTTAGTGAGAACAGGGGCCCTGTATCATGATATAGGCAAACTTTCAAGTCCTATTTTCTTTACTGAAAATCAGCATGGAGTCAACCCACATGCGGGCCTTGATCCCGAAACAAGTGCAAGGAAAATCATTTCCCATGTCACAGAAGGCGCCACGCTGGCAAATAAACATAAGCTTCCGGCTCTTGTCAAATCTTTTATAATGGAACATCATGGTAAAGGAATGGCAAAATACTTCTATACCACAGCCGTCAATAATAATCCGGATAAAGTTATAGATAAAAAGGATTTCACTTATCCGGGACCAAATCCGCAGAGCGTGGAAACGGCTATCCTCATGATGGCGGATGCTGTGGAAGCGGCTTCCCGGTCTCTTCAGGATTATTCGCCTCAATCAATTGACAGACTTGTGGAGAATATCATCAACGGACAGATTGCCGACGGTCTTTTCAATGAATCTCCGATCTCTTTCAGGGATGTAGAGACTATAAAGCGGGTTTTCAAACAGAGACTGGCTACAATTTATCATACCCGGGTGCGTTATCCTGAAATGAATAAAAATACGGCCACTGCGGAAAAATTGGAGAAAAATAATTCGCAGGAAAATTCTCCGGAAAATGCACCGTCATCTGAGATCCCACATAAAAACAATTAAAAAATGACTGCTTTAGCAATAGTTTTTTCAAGCATTCTTTACCTTTTAGGATTTATCTGCATCCCTTTCAGGATAATAGCAGCCCCTGCATGTTCTTTCTTAGGACTCCTGATTCTGAGCTTTTCTCACAACGATGCAGGTTATCCGCTGCTGCCCGTAGGATCCTCTCTGATTTTCGGTTGGCTCTGCGTGACGGTGCTGGTGACTGTGGTCACCTTGATTCAGCCGGCTCCCGTCAGGGATGCCCGGAAAGGAATGGGTTATATTTTTATCGGAGCCCTTACGGGTCTCGCTATCGGTCTCCTCGGATTTACCATTACTAATTCCATTGGAGCTCTTTATGCCATCATGGTCATCTGCACTGCTGCAGGCACTTTCCTGGGATATCTTATCTTTACAAATACACCCGACGGGAGAAGGGTAAGAGCCGGTTCCGGAAATTTCTTCTCTTATCTCCTGGCTAAAGGTTTCCCCACGGCAATTACCGTGATGCAGGCAGGGGTGGTGCTCGTGTTGCTGATAGCCATGCATACCCTTATTAATTAAGACCCTCAAAAAAGTGACATCATGAATAAGAAATCTTCTAAATTTCATATACTTTCTATTCTTACTGCATTTGTTCTTTTGTCGGGCAATCTTTTGATTCTGGCGCAGACATCAACGCCAACGCCCGCAAGCAAAAGGAAGATTACAGTTGAGAAACCGGATCTCGAGCATATTAAGCAGGAGACACTCGATCCCCATAGTAAATTCTATTTTCCGAAACTTCTGGCCAAATACACCAGAAACGATACTGTAATGACCAATGAGGAATACAGATATTTCTACCTGGGATATATGTTTCAAGAGGATTATGACCCTTACCGGACCTCTCCTTATTCAGGCATAACGGACAACTTAAGACTTAAGTCAAGCCATAGCAAGGAGGAGATAGACACAATCAGGAAATATGCTGAGATGTCGTTGAGGGATAATCCCTTTGATCTCAGGCAGATGTCTTTCCTCGTGCATGTTCTCAAGGAGAAGAGAAAGGATATGAGTGCCAAAATCTGGGAGTATCGGTTAGAGCATCTTCTTGGAGCCATTAAGAGCACTGGAACCGGCGAAGATATCGAAAACGCCTGGTTTGTGATTTATCCCGTGCATGAATATGATATGGTTAGACTATTGGGATATGAGGCAACAGATGCCGATTTTATTGAGCCGGGATTCGATTATTTAACTGTCATGCCGGATCCGGAGACAGAAAAGAGACTTAAGGATAAAGTGGCAAAAGGGTTCTATTTTAATGTGGAAGTGCCTCAGAAACAATATGAAATGAAACATCCGGAACTATGGAGGGAAGATGAGGAAATCTCAGTAGAGGAAAATATCCCAGCCATTGAAGAGGAGGATGAAAATGAGGCTGATGATATTCCTGCTGAGGAAATGATAGAAGAGGTAACTGAGGAAGAGGACCTTTAAACATCTCTTCGACAGTTTTGTTATTAATAAAAATAACAGTTTCACTTGCTATTAAAAATAGATTGCAGACAATCAAAACTTACAAGGTTGATAACAGTAATATAACCCGTAATAAATTGAATTATGGAAAAGCAGAATAAAAGAGAAGTGGTTGGACCGGGTAAGTATGTGGCTTACTCCTATAAGCTTTATAATGAAGCCGATGGTAAACTGCTCTTCGAGACTCCCAAAGATGCACCAGACGAAATGGTGTTTGGCATGACCCCATCTATAGTGCCGGGACTTATGGCAGCCATGGAGGGACTCGGTAAGGGTGACAAGTTTGAGGTGACACTTCCTCCGGTCGCAGCATTCGGTGATCCAAGTTCCGAATTTATAATGGAACTTGATAAAGATATCTTTATGCGCGACGGTAAACTTGCCGATGAAGTCAAGGTCGGTGCCGTACTGCCTATGATGACGGCCGATAACCTACGTGTAGAAGGACGCGTAATAGAGATAGGGGATAAGGTCAAAATGGATTTCAACCATCCTTTTGCCGGCCTCACAGTAAGATATAACGGAATTATTGACGAAGTAAGAGATGCAACTCCGGAAGACATGTCGCCTCAGGGATGTTGTGGCGGCGGTTGCGGTGGAGGCTCATGCGGCAGTGGCTGTGGCGAAGGTTGCGGCTGCTCATGACGAATAACCGTTAGCGTCTTTTCTTTTTAGAAGTAGACTTCTTGGATGGAGTCTTTGAAGAAGTTGTACCGGTCTTTTTGGCCGGTATTTTTAATGTCGCGCCAGCCTTCAGTTTGTCATCGGTCATTCCGTTTGCTTTCTTGAGTTCAGCAACACTCACTCCATATTTCTTCGCTATTGTGGAAAGATTCTCTCCCGATCTGATTTTATGGGTGGCAGGGTTGGAAGTAGGAGCTGTCGTTTTCTTCTTTGTGTTTGTCGGAGCGTCAGTTTTCTTCTTGGGAGCTGTGGTTGATGCCGGCTTTTGCGTTACGGCAGCCACGGCTGTTTCCATTGCTGCCTGGGGTGCAGAAGTTGTTATCTTGAGCTGTTGCCCCACTCTCACTGCACTCCTTCTGAGACTGTTGGATGTTTTTATCTGCTCCGGAGTCACTTCATATAAAGCTGCAATCGAGGCTAAAGTCTCGCCGGCCTTAACCTTATGAACTATAGTGTTGGTTGCGGAAGTGCCTTTAACTTCTGACTTTCCCGGCTGTTCATGTTCGGGCCAGATTTCTATGTCTTCTACAGCGGCAAGGGCATCTGCAGGTACTTCTCCCGGATCTACGATACTCCTGGGAGAATACTTGTCGGAATCAAAATTCTTGATATCTTCTTCACTCATCAGATAGGCATGAATCTGCTGGGAAGGAAGTATCAGATTTCTCGGAGTTTCAACCGAGCCGGGAATGATATCGGCTCTATATTGCGGGTTCAGTATTCTGAGTTCCTCAACAGGAATATCGAGTACCTTTGAAATTTGGTCGAAATGTATTCTTTCTTTCACATGAACCGTATCCATAACGAGGGGGCCTGTCGGCAGGACCGGGCAGATGTTATGTTCAGGATAATATTTCATTACATAGTTTACCGCAATGAACATAGGGACATATCCTCTGGTCTCCTCTGGAAGATAATTATAGATCGACCAGAAGTCATGATCCTTGGCTTCACCACCGGCTCTTCTGATTGCCTTGTTGAGGTTTCCGGGACCACAGTTATAGGCGGCGATTGCAAGCGACCAATCGCCATATGTGTCATAAAGCCCTTTAAGATAAGAGGCTGCCATTTCTGACGACAGGTAAGGATCCCTTCTTTCATCAACAAGTGAATTGACCTCCATCCCGAGACCTTTCGCTGTGGCGAGCATAAACTGCCATAACCCCGCGGCCCCATGTCTGGAAACGGCATTCGGATCAAGACTTGACTCTATCATCGGTAGATATTCAAGTTCCAGGGGCAGTCCCTGCTCCTCAAGTGCCTGTTCGAATATTGGATTATAGTAAAGACCGAGTCCGAGCAATGCAGGAACGCGGCTGCGTCCTTGTTTTGTGTATTTGTCGATATAGCTTCTTACAATCTGGTTAAAGGGCATTTCAATTACGGTTGGAAGCGCCGAAAGACGTTCGATAATGATCTCGTCTGTCACCTCCACATCATCTCCTGCAGGGGAATTAGGATCAATGGATGTATAGTTTTTGATAAACCAACTTTCCAGAAGTTTCCTGGTGTCGGTTTCAAAACTTTCTGGATAAACGATTGCAGGGTCGGTTATGCTATGTTTGAGGTCAAGCACATTTCCTGAATTATTTTGGGAAAAAGCTCCCGCAGCACTCGTGGCTATAATCAGAGATAACAAATACTTCTTCATAATCAAATCGGTCACAAGGCGTGAAAATCACGCAAAGGTTAGAAATTAAATGCCCACTGAATCCCCACATTCAGTTTCCGGAAAGCCGGATCCACAGTCAGTGACGGACTCCAGTCAAGAGAAAGATCGGTTGATATATCAAAATGGGCGAGAGATGCGTCAACATAGGCATCCACCATGCAGACAATGTAAAGGCCGACGCAGCAGATTATGCAAAGGTCGCGGTTCCTTCTATAGAAATCCCGGCGGCTTTTCATTACATTGGTGAGCCAGGTTTTGTTAAGGCTCTCCTCCTTTGTGTTAGGGGGGAAAAAATTCATATATGATTTTGTGGAAGGGTCATTATCCATCAGGTCGCGATAGGCCTGAGAATAATCTTTCAGCATAGTGTTGTTCCAGTTGGTTGCGTAACCAAGACCCATGAATCCCCCCACAACGATCGGGAGCTTCCAGTATCTTCTGTTATAAATCTGTCCTAATCCGGGGAATAAAGCCGACATCCAGACAGCTCTTTCCGGCGAGGGATTGAATTCTTTTTTATTTTCAAGTCCGTAAGGATGATAGTCGTCGGCAGTCACCACGGTCATCTCTCCGTCGTCTTCATCTTCCTCGATGTCTAAAGGTGTCTTCATCAGGATCATCCCGTCAAGGTATTGGGTGGTATCAACCGGTTCTCCGGGAGGCCCGATCATAGGCTCCCCTTGAGCAGAGACCTTCAACGGAAGCAAGGTCAATGCCACAAGCATTGGAATGAGGAAACGAAGACTATCTATTTTCAATCATCGCGGCCCTCCATGGCCGAAAACAAACCTAACAGTCTTTCCAGTTCCTCATCGGATGAAAAACCGAAACTCAAAGCCCCTTTTCCACCCGGTTTAAATGATATTTTAACCGGTGTTTTGAATACTGAAGAGAGTTTATTTTGGAAAACATCATATTTCCCTTTATCGTAAGTTTTTTGAAGTTTTATCGGCTGTTCTTCTACAGGTTCTGAAAGCTTTTTGGCTAATTCCTCCACTTTTCTCACGGAAAGCCCCTCTTTCACTATCAGGTTATAGAGATTGAGCTGTTGTTTGGGATCTTCCACAGAGAGAAGAGCCCTGGCGTGGCCCATTTCCAGTTTATGGTCACGAAGACCGAGCTGTATTTCTGCGGGAAGACGCAGAAGCCTGAGATGATTCGCTATGGTTGCCCTTTTTTTACCAAGTCGTTCAGAGAGTTTTTCCTGTGTCAGATTGTATGTGTCGATGAGATTGCGGAATGCAAGGGCCACTTCAATAGCATTGAGGTCTTCTCTCTGGATATTTTCTATCAAGGCCATTTCAGTCACCTCTGAATCTGAAGCGGTCCTTACATATGCCGGCACGGAAGTGAGGCCTGCCTGAGAGGCTGCTCTCCATCTCCTTTCCCCGGCAATGATCTGATAAAACCCGTCGCCTGTGTCTCTTACAGATAAGGGTTGCACAACTCCCAGTTCTTTTATTGAGGTTGCAAGTTCGCTAAGAGTCTCCTCATCGAAAGTTCTTCTCGGCTGATTGGGATTGGGTTTTATCAATTCTATGTCGATTTCGCTTATGGCGGAAGAACCCCCGGTCTGGATATCAGAGATTGATATCAGGGTGTCAAGTCCTCTTCCAAGTGCTTTCCTTTTTAATGCCATTTAAAAAATAGTTATATTCCCTGAACTGTGTCAGGATTTTTTCTGTCGGTTTTTAGTGATAAGTTCCCGGCTGAGCTGACAATATGCTATAGCGCCGCGGCTTTCCGGGTCATAAAGGATCACGGGAAGGCCATGGCTCGGCGACTCAGAAAGCTTGATATTTCTGGGAATAACGGTATTGAAGACCATATCGCCGAAATGCCCTCTCAATTCCTCGAATATCTGATTGGCAAGACGAAGCCGTGCATCATACATGGTGAGAAGGAATCCCTCAATCTCCAGAGATGGGCAGAGCCGGCTTTTAATAATCCTGATTGTATTGAGTAGCTGAGAAATCCCTTCAAGGGCAAAATATTCAGCCTGCACCGGAATTATCACCGAGTCGGAAGCCGTGAGGGCGTTGACTGTGATCAATCCGAGAGACGGGCTGCAATCAATGAGAATAAAGTCGTAAGAATCCTTCAACGGACGCAGGAGCCTCTGCATTATCCGTTCCCGATCTTTACGTTGCATCAACTCCACTTCGGCCCCAACAAGATCGATCCTTGAACCAATCACCTTGAGCCCTTCCACTCCTGAGTCTCTTAGGGCCTTTTCCGGAGATTCACCGTCGACCAGACATTCATAAATCGAAATTTCGGCCTCTTCCGGATTTAGGCCGAGTCCGGAAGTTGCGTTTGCCTGGGGATCCGCATCCACCAGCAACACTTTCTTTCCTGCAGCCGCCAGACAGGCGCCTAAATTGAAAGCTGTTGTGGTCTTGCCGACCCCTCCTTTCTGATTTGCTATCGATATTATTTTGCCCATTTTGATCTTTATGGAGGTTTAAAATTAATCATTTTTCCTCTAATTTTTCATGAACAGACAAATTAGAGATCTGGAAAAAATGATCTACTATGCAAAATAAAAATTTTTACGCGATATATAAAATTAAATATGTATTGTTTTAACACTATTTTACTTCTTCGAGCCTCCTTACCGTTTTGAGGAAAGTGAGAACGAGGAATACGGCAGCAGTGAAAAGAGCCACTGAGAAACTGTAGTAAACTCCTACGGTCTGAAGGTCAAATGTCACTGCAAACAAAAGTAATGCCGGTATTCCTATGCATAAATAGCTAATGATGGAAATCCAGAGCAAAGGCTTTACTTCCGACGTACCTCTCAGTGCGTTGACATATGTCAGCTGTATGCCGTCGCAATATTGGTAAAGCACCAGAGGGGCTATCATCATAACGGCATATTCCACCACACTCTGTTCGGGAGTGAACAGATGAACCATCCGGTCGGTAAAGAAAAGGAAAGCTAAGGAAGCGAGGGTGGCAAGGGTCATAATTAGATGAAGCCCTCCCTTTGTAACCCTCCTTACAGAAGCAAAATCCTTCTGACCGGTGAAATTTGCCACCTTGATAGAAGTGGCCCATCCGAAACTCATATAAGTCATAAATCCAAGTTGACCTATGGTATTCATGACCTGATAAGCTGCAAGCTCGACTTTGCCGAACCATCCGCTCACCACCGCTCCGAACGACCATAGTCCACATTCCACACCGCTCTGAACCATCAGTGGATAAGAAGTTTTCCACACTTCCAGGCGCCGTTTATATCCGGAATGCCCCTTTAACAGATTATTCCAGTAAACCCTATACTTGTTTCGGCTTGCAAAGGCAATAACCATTCCGGCTGCTGCCACTGTTCTTGAAAAGAGAGTGCTCCATCCCGCACCTGCAAGGCCTAATTCCGGAAACCCCCATTTCCCGAATATCAGAACGTAATTCCCTAATATATTGAAAGAATCGGCTATTAATATAATCCACATAGGCGTGGCCGTGTCATTCATGCCGTTAGATGTCTGCTGAAAGCAATTGAAGACAACCATTGGCAGCAAAGTAGGGAGAATGATCAGATAATATTCCTTGGCAAGGGGGAGGATCTCGTCATCCTGACCGAATTTTTCCAGGAAAAAATAAAGGATTGCCATTATTGCAATGAATATGGCAGTTAATCCTAAGTTAACCAATACGGCTGCCCTCAGCATCCTTCCACCTTCCTGATTGTCTCCTTTGCCGAAAAGAGCTCCGATTATTGGCGTGATTCCGCTGGTGAAACCCATTAGCATCACTCCGGAGACAAGGAAAAGGCTGTTGACGAAAGCAGAAGCCGCAAGTTCATTAAGACCATAGGCCCCCACCATCATAGTATCGGCAAAACTGACTATGATGATTCCCACCTGTGTCACCAAGACCGGTAGCCCTAATTTCAGCAATCCTTTATAGGTTTCCAGGTATCCTGCGGGTAAAAAGGCCCGATTCTTCACTGATAAGTGCAAAATTTTCCGTTTTTAACAGTGCAAAGTTACTTATTTTATTGCTAATTTTGCAGTCCGCGAAAAAGCAGAATTTTCTGTAGTCATGAGAAAGCAATTCATATCATTATTCGTTCTCTCTTTTTGTGCCCATGCAATGGCCTCAGTAAGTCTTGATTCCTGCCGGAATATGGCTTTACACAACAACAAGCTTATAAGAATGGCGCGTGAAAATGTAAAGGGTGCCTCATTGCTCCGTGACGCTGCCAGATCAGCTTATCTTCCGGGAATCGACTTTACAGGCACTTACATGTATAATCAGCATGAGATAAGACTCTTGGGTGAAGATGCCAAGTTGCCGACCATGTCGTTTGATCCCACGACAATGTCATATCAGTATAATCTGGTAAAGGGGCCTGACGGCATGCCCATAAAGGATCCGTCATCGGGGAATTATATCCCGTCGGAAGTGGCAATCATCCCTAAAGAGGCTATGACATACGACGTGCATAACGTATTTGCCGGAGCATTTACCCTCACTCAGCCGGTCTATATGGGTGGACAGATCAGGGCTCTCAACGAAATTGCCGGTTTCGGTGAGAAGATTGCCGCCGCAATGCAAAATAAGGTTATGCAGGAAATAGTCTATTCTGTCGATGAGGCTTATTGGACTGTCATATCCCTGAAAGAAAAAAAACTTCTGGCTGAAAGCTTTGTGAATCTTACGGATTCTTTGGAAAGAAATGTCAAGGCAATGCTCGAAGAGGGGGTTGCCACGAAAAGTGACCTTCTCGCGGTAGAAGTAAGGGCTAACGAGGCCAAGATTGCACTTGTGAAAGTAAATAACGGACTATCCCTTTCCAGAATGGCGCTTGCTCAGTTGTGCGGACTCCCCGCCCAGACACAGTTTGAACTAGAAGATGAGGAGATTCAAAATCCTGTAGTGACAGAAAAGCCGCTGACGGCGAATATGGAAGATGTATATGCACGCCGGCAGGATCTTGAAGTAGTGAGACAGACAATCAATATGCTGAAAGGCAAGGAAAAGCTTTCTCTGAGTGAAATGTTGCCGAAGGTGGCACTGTTGGGAGCTTATTCCTTTTCAAACCCTAATGTGATTGACGGTTTCAAAAGAAAATTCGGAGGTGGTTTCAGTGTAGGGGCTGCTCTGACGGTGCCAATCTGGCATTGGGGTGGGGATTACAGAAGATATAAGGCTGCGAAGACATCCACTACTGCGCAGCGTCTCCTTCTCGAAGATCTTGAAGAGAAAGTGCAGCTTCAGGTGAGTCAGGCGCAATTCAGTCTTGACGAAGCGGGGAAAACCTACGAAATGTCGCTGACCAATCTGAAAAAAGCAGATGAAAATTTACGCCAGGCAGAACTTGGGTTCCAGGAGGGAGTGCTCACAACCAACGATGTATTGATGGCCCAGACAGCGTGGCTTTCTGCCAATTCGGAGAAAATTGATGCAGAAATAGGAATCCGGTTATGTCACACTTATCTCTCCAAAGTGCTCGGCACAATGGAATATTAAAGATGGGGAAATATAGAAAATCTTTTTGAGATATCTTTTTAAATATAAAGGTTTAAGCATACGAATTTAGTTTATTAACGACAATAACAGAAAAACTATGATAGGTAATAAAGATTCCCAGCAACCCCCGATACCTGAAACGGTAGATGTGAATAAGCCGGAAAGCGTGTCTGCAAAAGACAGGATGCTCATCCTTACAATCGTGGTTGTAATCTTGATAATAGCCGGGCTTGCCATATTCGGATTCCTCTTCATAAAACAGGGACCTGACACAGTGCAAGGACAGGCCGATGCCACTGAAATCAGAATCTCCGGCAAACTCCCGGGGCGTGTGGCTGAAATCTTTGTCGAAGAAGGAGATCATGTAAATGCCGGCGACACTTTGGTGAGAATTCATTCCGCACTGATCGATGCGCGTCTCACTCAGGCGGAGGCCATGGAATCTGCGGCAAAGGCAACCAATGCCAAGGTCGATGCCGGAACCAGATCCCAGCTTATCACAGCCGCTTACGAACTTCTCCAGCAAGCCAAGGCTGCCGAAGGTATAGCAGAAAAAACATATGAGCGTATGGAAAGCCTTTACACTAAAGGCGTTATCAGTGAGCAGAAAAGAGATGAGGCAAAGGCTGCTTATCAGGCAGCAACTGCGGGAGTAGGTGTGGCTGAAAGTCAATATGAACTTGCAAAGGCGGGTGCTCAGAAACAAGATAAGGAGGCAGCTTTGGCCATGGTGGATGTTGCTAAAGGCGGCGTGAACGAAGTCAACGCCCTTCTTGAGGATCAATATCTCACGGCTCCGTGCGCCGGAGAGATCACCGAGATTTTCCCGAATGTGTCTGAACTGGTGGCTACCGGTGCTCCTATAATGTCATTGCAGAAAGATGATCACTGGGTGGTTTTCAATGTACGTGAAACCTTGTTAAAGGATATTAAGGCAGGAAGTGTGCTGAATGTATGGATTCCTGCTCTTGATATCACTACCGATGCCAAAGTTTTCTATATAAAGGATCTTGGCACATATGCCAATTGGCAGGCCACGAAATCAACCGGAGATTTTGACGCACGCACATTCCAGATAAAAGCCCGTCCGACACAGAAGATTGAAAACCTGCGCCCGGGCATGTCGGTGATTCTTAAAGAAGACTAAGAGTGTAAAACCGGAATATCAATTTCTTGTCACTAATGGCTTTCCGTTCCATTTTCATGCGCAGTGTCCTGCAGATTGTGAGAAGACCCATTTATTGGGTGGCTTTCTTTATTCTGCCGTTATTCTGTTTCATGCTGCTTACAAGCCTCATGGAAAACGGACTCCCTTCTAAAGTGCCGGCCGCCATGATTGACCGTGACGGTTCCCAACTATCCAGGAAAATCACCCAGAATCTTTCCGGAATGCAGATGGTTGATCTCGTTGAGGATTGCAACAGTTACACGGAAGCACGACATTTAATGCAGGAAGGGAGTATTTTCGGTTACTTCCTGATACCGGAAAATTTTGAGCGGGACCTGATGTCGGGGAGAAAGCCGGTCATCACATTTTACACCAACATGACGTATTTTGTGCCGGCTTCCATTCTTTTCAAGACTTTCAAGACCACAGCTCTCTATACCAAGGCTGGAGTCGTCATGACAGTGCTGGAATCTGTCGGCGCCACAGCTGACGAAGTCACGCCTTTATTATTGCCCATAAATATCCAGGCAAGAGGAATTCATAATCCGGGACTTAACTATGCCATATATCTCTGTAACTCGTTTATACCGGGAGTCCTGGAACTAATGATTTTCCTTGTGACTTGTTTCAGTCTGGGACAGGAGATAAAATATGGTACATCACGCAAACTTCTGATGATGGCTAAAGGCTCGATAGTCAGGGCTCTTGCAGCGAAACTTCTCCCACAGACCATTATCTGGATAGTGATCGCTATCTTTATGGAGTCGTGGCTATTCAAAATCAACGGCTATCCTGTCTATGGATCCTGGTTCTGGCTGACAGTTTCGGAAATAATGTTTGTACTTGCGTGTCAAGGATGGGCAATATTCTTTTTCGGAGTCTTGCCCAATCTGCGGCTTTCCTTGTCGGCTTGTGCTCTTTTAGGCATTCTTGCCTTTTCAATCGCGGCTTTCTCCTTCCCGGTTGAAAGCATGTATCCTTCAATCGGCATTTTCTCCTGGATTCTTCCGGTGAGATATAACCTGTTGATATATATAGATCAGGCTCTTAACGGAGTCGACATATACTACTCCAGGGTCTGGTTTGTGGCTTACATCGTATTCATGATTCTGCCTTTCACTCTGCTTTGGAGAATAAAAAAAGAGATGTTGAAACCAGTCTACGCCCCCTGATATGAATCTGCTGCGTCAACTTTTCAAGGTTTATTGCCACGAATTCAAGCTGGTTATCCACGATCCGGGAATCGTAATTTTCTTCCTGTTTCTTCCGCTTGCATATCCGGTGATATATTCCTTAATATATAATCCTGAACTTGTAAGAGACGTAAAGGTTGTTGTGGTAGACAACGACCGCTCCTCTCTGAGCCGCCAGCTCGTGAGAAATTTCGACGCCACTCAGGAGGCCCTGGTAATAGGTTATGCAGCCGATCTTCCGGAAGGCCGTCGGGCCATGGATTCCCGCGACTGTTATGCTATCCTGGAGATACCTGAAGGATTTGGAAAGAAAATAGAGAACAATGAGCAGGGAGAGGCGGTTCTTTACTGTGAAATGAGTCTGTTGCTCAGATACCGGGCATTATTGGTGGCCTCTACCAATGTAGCTCAGGCAATGGGTGCGGAAATCATGTCGGAAAAGATAGATCTTGTGGCACCTCTTGCTGAAACGATCGTTAGCGGCGACCTGATGCCCATAAAAAACATCTCGATGGGGAACATTGCAGACGGTTTTGATTCCTTCATCATGCCGGGAGTGCTGATTCTGATTCTCCACCAATGCATAATCCTTGCTTCGGGGATGGCCGGCGGTGCAAAGAGAGAAAGGCCCGGATTGATCGGATATAATTCCTATAATGAGGAGCCGAGCATTTTGATGACAATGTTGGGCCAGATGTTGTGTTACATCACTATTCTGATGGTTCCAATAATTTATCTTGTGCATTATGTGCCGCTGATGTTTTCCTTCCCTATGGCCGGTGATCTGTTTGAGATATTGATGTTCCTAACTCCGATGGTATTGGCATGTGTGGGACTTGGATGGTGTTTCCAGGGCATTGTTTGGGAGCGGGAATCGGTCTTTGTGCTCTGGGTTGTCACATCGGTAGTCTTCCTCTTCCTATCGGGCCTTACCTGGCCACGTTACGCTATGACAGGATTCTGGAAAGCCTTAAGTGACTGTATCCCGGCCACATGGGGAATAGAGGGATTTATCAGGATGAACACCAACGGAGCCACCTTGTCGCAGGTGCATACGGATTATATAAATTTATGGATACTTGCCGGAGCATGGCTTTTGGCAGCTTATTGCGTGCAGAGATGGCTTGTGAGGCCGGCAGTCCTTAAAGGCTATGATGCTTATGAAGTCACCCGTTCGGCTTCCATTTGATATTTGATATTCCTTAAGATTTTTTCATACAAAATTCTTCGTCGGTCTAAAAATTTATAAGCCACGGGGGTAAAACAAAGGAGACCCAAGGAGGTCTCCTTTTGTTTTGTTGCGTTATTAGTGGGTGGAGATGGATTCGAACCACCGAAGGTAACAACCAGCAGATTTACAGTCTGCCCCATTTGGCCACTCTGGTATCCACCCTTAGCTACAGAGGAATCTCTTCCCCAATGCTGATGCAAAATTAATGTGAATATCTTATTTGTGCAAGAAATTACTTACATTTGCAATTAAGAAATTTTAAGAACTGATTATGAAAGGAACATTAAACAGCTATTTAAAACAATTTCCGGGCATAGTCCTGGCTATGTTATTGCTTTGTCTCTCATCATGTAAGGAAGACAGGGCTGATATGTCGAGCCTGCTTTCCACGGTGCCCTCTTCAGCAGCCGGCGTGGTGAGCATAAATCTGAAGGCAATGCTTCAGGATGTAGGTTGCAAGGTCGACGGTAAGGAGATCAAACCGGGAAAAGAGATTACAGATCTCATGAAGAAATTGGATGATAAAGAACGCAATGATCTTATCCGTCTGTTTAACGGCGACACCGGTGTTTCTCCGGATTGCGCAGTTATTTTCTTTGATTCCAACAGATGTTTTCTTACAGTGTCTTTAGCAGATGTAGATGAATTCTGCAGATTTTTTGAGGAGGACCGGGGTTCAACTTTTACGGATGCCGGCAACAATGTCAGAATCTGCGAAAATGTGGCCGTAAAAGGTGCTCAGGCCTGGTATTGCCTGACTCCCGGAAAAAGGATAGATGCAGATGCCATAGCTGCTTATTCAGTATTAAAGAACTCACAGAGTTTCCTTTCAACCGAAATGGCCGGCCTATTTATCAATGCCGATAAGGATATAGTTGGATGGGGTAATATTCAGACTGTTTTATCGGGATTTATGAGCCGTAGCAATCTTAGTATACTTTCAATCGGAATGGGCTTTCTTTTTGAGGATGCCCAGAACCTATCTTTCTCGGTGGATTTCGAAGATGCAGAAATGGAAGCTGAAGTGCTCGTTTTGAATGAAAATGGAAAACCGGCAAAATACCTTCTTCCCGCCGACAAGATTAATTTAAACACTATTGAGGGTTTGGGTGAGACCTGCGATGCCCTTTTTGCATTCACAGTGACTCCCAAGATGGTAAGCAAATTCGAAAAAATAGGTTCAGCCATCGGAGGGTCCCTGTTCAGTGAGATTCCGGAGTTGCTGAAAAATATCGACGGCACTGTTGCAGCCATTTCTTCCAATCCAGATTCGGGAGGGTTCAAATCCATCAACGGAGTGATAACTACAAAAGGAAATGTTTCTCAGGAACTGAAAGATATGATCTCCAATGGGATCGCCCCGGTTAAAGAAGACGGAAAAATGTTGAGATTCTCAGACGGTACAGTTACGGGTCATCTTAACGTTAAGGAGAGTGCCGAACAGATCAAAGGGAGTTGCCTTGGAGTTGTGGTAGATCTCAACGGCTTGGGAGTTGTGAACGGATCAATACCAAATATTCCCTCCACATTCCACAGTCTGACATTTTCGATGAATCCGGAATCGGGAGGCATAGAATTTAAACTGGTTCTGAACGGCGCCGACAGCAAGGAGAATATCCTTCTGACCATTCTGAAATCTTGTTGAAGACGTAGATTTAATCATAAAGGAATAAAAACTGCGGAATTTATTTCTTAATTAAGTTAATTAACAATGTTAAGAAATATCATATATTGACCATAATCGAAATTAAAATATATTTTTGCCACATATTTTGGGCTAAAATCTGATATTTGGCACGAAATTGTTAATGTGAATTAAAATAAAAATTTTATAAAAGAACAGAAAAACTCAATAAGATAACTACTTACAAAAACAACGGCTGAAAAAGAAATATAAGCTGAAAGAATTAAATCAATATACCAACTAAATTTTTCTTGCATGAAGAAGATCTGTTTTCAATTGAACAGGAAGCTTTGGCTGACCCTCGTGATGCTTTTGGGTCTGACGCTTCCCGGCTTCGCGCAGAAAATCACCGTCCATGGATACATCGACGATGATTTGGGCGAACCCTTGATCGGTGCCACTGTAATGGAGAAAGGCACGACAAATGGTACAGCTACCGACATTGACGGTAACTTTACATTGAATGTAGAACCACAGGCTATACTGGTTGTAAGCTATGTGGGATATGATCCGATGGAAGTGGCCGTAAACGGGCGTACCGACATTAAAATCACAATGCAACAGAACGCACAGATGCTTGCCGAGACAGTAGTAATCGGATACGGTTCTGTTAAAAAATCAGATGCAACAGGTTCTGTAGCAGTTGTAAAGCCGGATGAAATCGAAGCCGGATTGGCAACATCAGTTCAGGATATGCTTGTAGGTCAAACACCTGGTGTGGTAGTAACAACTGCGGGAGGTCCAGAAGGTAGTGCTACAATCCGTATCCGTGGAGGATCTTCATTGAATGCTTCAAACGATCCTCTGATTGTAGTAGATGGTGTTCCTTTGAGCAATTCGGGCGTTCAAGGTATGGGCAACTCACTTTCTATGATCAATCCTGAAAATGTTGAGTCGATGACTATCCTTAAAGATGCCTCTGCTACTGCAATCTATGGTTCTAGAGCATCTAATGGTGTCATTATCATCACAACTAAAAAGGGAAAGAGTGGTAAGGCACAGGTGAATTTTGCTGCAAACTTCTATGTGAATACTGATGCAAAGCGCTGGAAAGTATTATCTGGAGAGGAATTCACAAATGTTGTGAGAAGCCGCTTTGACGAAGGCTCTGATGCATTAGGTCAATTATTTGGTAATAATACTAACTGGCAAGATCAAGTATTGAGAACTACTTTTTCAAGTGATTATACTCTGAGTGTAGGAGGAAAGGCCGGTTTCCTGCCTTATCGTGTTTCTGCATCATATACTAATTCAAATGGTATCTTGAAGACTTCTTCGATGGATCGTCTTACCTTAGGATTTAATTTATCTCCTAAATTTTTTGAGGATCATTTGTCGATTAATGCGAATGCTAATGGCTATTATATAAAGAACCACTTTGGTGACTCAGGAGCCGTTTCAGGTGCTTTAAGTTATAATCCCACCGCTCCCGTTTACAATGATCAGCCTATAGTTGGTGGAGACGCACCGGGATTTGGGTATCTGTATAATGGATATTTTGAATCTTATTTTAGGAATACTAATCAAGAAACCGGGGTTACTACCGCAAGTGCGAATAGCAATAGTACTTATAACCCCTTAGGCCAATTGATGAATAGGAATAACGTAGCAAATGTATGGCGCAGTACAGGTAACATTCAATTTGACTATTCATTCCATTTTTTACCGGAGTTGCATGCTAATTTGAATTTAGGTTACGATGTGACGAAATCTGATGAAAAATATGACATAGCAGCCAATTCTTTCGAGTCATGGAGAAGTCATGATTCTTATGGTGGAGGATATGGTTCAAAAACACATGAATTTACGAGCAATACACTATTAGATTTCTATCTTAATTATAAAAAGGAATGGGAAGAGGCCGCTAACCAAATGTTGGATGTTACGGCAGGTTATTCCTGGCAAAGATTCCATCGTGATGGAAGCTATAGTGGTTCTAATGGTAATGGTGGATACCGAATTACTCCAGGCCTGGCTGCACCGGTTTGGGACGCTGTTCAAAATGGGTGGATTTTGAATTATAATGAATCAACAAAAGACCTTGTAGGTCAAAATTTCCAAGACGATGCAGTAAGTGCAGACGGTAACTATCACTGGGCAGAGAGATTGCAGTTATTATCATTCTTTGGACGTGTAAATTATGGGTTACTAGATCGTTACTTGTTGACTGTAACAGTGCGTGGGGATGCAACATCTCGTTTCTCAAAGAATAATCGTTGGGGTATCTTCCCGTCAGTTGCTCTTGCTTGGAAAATTAACAACGAACATTTTCTGGAAAGAGCATCTGGATGGCTCTCCGATTTAAAACTCCGTCTTGGTTGGGGTCAAACAGGTCAGCAAGATGTTGGTAGCACAATTAACTATATGGCGCTTTATTCAATTGCTTCTCCAACCTCATGGTATATTGATGGAAGAGATGGTTGGTTTGCTCCTGCTTATCCTCAAGGATATAATCCAAACTTGAAATGGGAAACTACCACTACCTACAATGTCGGTTTGGATTTCGGTTTTATGAACAATAGAATTTCAGGTAGCATTGAATGGTATAAGAGAGATACAAAAGATTTATTAGCTTTTGTGACGGTACCTGCTGGTATGTCAACCACCAATATGTTAAACCAGAATATAGGTACTCTTGAAAACTATGGAGTTGAATTTAACCTTTCAGCCACTGCTATTCAAACAGAAGATTTCGTTTGGACTCTCAATTACAATGTGGGATGGAATCATAATGAAATTACAGAGTTAAGCGGTAATAATGCCTATGTTAAGACTGGTGGAATTTCCGGAGGTAATGGAAATACAGTTCAAGTTCATGCAGTGGGACATCCAGCAAACTCATTCTATTTATATCAACAGGTTTATGATCAATATGGTCAGCCGGTGGAAGGTGTTTATGTGGATCAAAATGCTGATGGACAGATTGATGATAATGATCTTGTGATTAATCATTCACCTACTCCTAAGGTTACAATGACATTCGGATCGAGTTTCCGTTGGAAGAATTGGGACTTGGGTTTCTCTCTGAGAGCCTCCATAGGCAACTATGTATACAACAATGTTCTTTCTACAAAAGCAACTTATAGTCAAATGTGGATGAACAGTCAATTGGCTAATTTAGTTAAGACAGACTATTATTTCGAGAACACTCAATTGATGAGTGATTATTATCTTAGAAATGCATCCTTCTTGAGATGCGATAATATCACCCTGGGTTATACATGGAATAATCTTTTAAATGATAACCTTAAGATCCGTCTTTTTGGTGGTGTACAGAATCCTTTTGTCATTTCTAAATACAATGGTATAGATCCTGAGGTATCAGGTGGTATAGACAATAGCGTTTATCCACGTTCTATGACATTCTCTTTGGGTTTAGTAGCAACATTCTAAAACTAAAAGTTAAAGAAGTATATACTATGAAATTAAATAAAATTCTGATTTTTGGAACAATTGCTCTTGGTTTAGGCGCCACATCATGTGTTGGTGATCTTAATCTAGACCCCATTGATCCCAATCTTTACACTGATACAGAATCTCCAGACTTCTATAAGCAAGCACTTGGAGAGTGTTACTCCATAATGGCCGTTTCGGGTCAGCAAGGTCCTGGCTCTTCTATCATTTCTGGTCTTGATAACGGTAGAGGCCAATATACCCGTGCCATATTCATGATGAATGAATTTACAACTGATGAATGTCTTTGGGTATGGAAAGATGATGGAATTTATGATTTGGTAACTTGTACATTTGGTGCTTCAAATGGTAATATCTATGGTACATATGGTCGTTTATACGCACATATCGCAGTATGTAACCAATTCATCAATTCTATCTCTGAGGATACACCAGATGCAGAAATGCTTGAAATGCGAAATGAAGCACGTGCGCTGAGGGCTATGAGTTATTACTGGGCTCTTGATATTTTTGGGAATCCTTCCTTTACGTTAGATAGTCCTGATGGTATTAATGAACCAGGACAAATTAAACGTAATGACCTCTATAAATGGTTAGAGGAAGAGTTGATATTTCTTGTGGATGAAAGTAATCTTTCCTCATCCCCATTATACGGACGAGTAGGGAAAGACGGTGCTGAAGCTCTTTTGGCTCGCCTCTATCTCAACGCAGGAGTTTACACAGGTACACCTCAATGGTCTAAATGCGCGGAAAGATGCCAGAACATAATAGAACGTCATGAGGGTCAGAGTGTTTATGGAGGTCTTACAGAAAGCTACTTGGCTCTATTTGCAAAGAACAATTCGCAATATATGCCTGGTGGAGGTGGTAATGTAAACGAAATTCTTTGGGGTATCGCTTACGATTCTCAATATACTCAAACTTATGGTGGTACCACTTTCTTAGTTGCATCAGAAGTTAGTGCTAATCTTGGTATGGATTATAGACGTTATGGCGTTTCAAGTCCATGGACTTGCCTTAAGGCTCGTCAAAACCTTTCGGAGCTGTTTGCCCCATGGAATAGTAAATCGGGTAATGTGCCTAATGGTCAAGGTTCTTTATATTCTGATGATGCCAGAGCATCTCAATGGATTGCAGGAAACGTTAATTTTGTAGATAACGGTCAGGAATCTTCCCAAGAAGTCACTATACAAAATACTGAAATTGGTGAGTGGTCAAATGGTTATACAGTTATTAAATGGACTAATATTGATGCCAATGAAGATGGCAGCCTCAATTTTTTGACAGATCCAGATAAGGCTACTGAATTTGTTAGCACTGACCTTGCATTGATTAGGCTAGCTGATGTATATTTGATGTACGTAGAGTGTTATGTAAGAGAAAAGGCTTCTGCTTTACCCACTAATGCTTTAAAATATATGAATTACGTAAGGAACAGAGCTAAAATCGAACCTTATACTTCCATTAATCAAATTGACTTACCAGAAGTCATAAATGAAAGAGGACGTGAACTTTATTGGGAAATGACTCGACGTTCAGACCTTATCAGATTTGATATGTACACAGGTAATTCTTATTTATGGTCGTGGAAAGGCAATGTATTGGAAGGCACTGGCATAGCAGATCGTTATAAACTGATGCCAATACCAACAAATATTATTGCTGCTCAACCATCTTTTAATCAAAATCCCGGTTGGTAATCTTTAAAATTTAAAATTCATGAAAAAGGATATATTATTCATTTCTGCAATTTTTGCCTCTTTGTTGTTATTTAGCTGCAATGAGACAAAAGATGACAATCCGGTATTAAATATAAATCCGGACTCGGAAACTTCTCTTTATCAGGATTTTCTAAATAAACCCGAAATGGCTAACCAAATGATAGAGCTTACTCAGGATAATGCCGAGGGATATCTTCATTTAACTTGTTCTCAGCCAGATTATGGTTTTGCCGCTGTTGCAAGCTATAGTGTAGAATTATCGTATTCATCAGATTTCTCTACTCCTGTGGCACCTGAAGCTCCAGCAGCAGTAACGTTAAAAAGTCAGTTTACAAACTGTGCTGAAATTAATCCAAACAACGATGATGTTGCAAACGCTATTTGTAAGATGCTTGGATTAACGATGGACTCAACATTCCCTGTTATGTATGATGGTCCTCTTTATGTTCGACTAATTTCTAATATATACAATATGGAAGGTATCCTCGTGGAAGGTACAACTTACACATCCAACGTAGAATCTTTCTATAGGGTTTCAGTGGGTTATATGGCGGCATCTATCCCCGACATTCCTGTAAATATATACCTTCCCGGTGGTATGAATGAATGGAAATTTGATGATGAAAAATGGCAGTTCTTCTCAACCGATGAAAAAGGTGTATATACATTGAAAGAGAAAGTCTCTATATCTGGTGGCACAGAATTTAAAGTAGCAGACCCAAGTTGGGGTACCGTTAATGAAGGTTCTAATGGTGCGGCATTTAAAGTTGGCACTCCTTATAAAATGGCACATGGCGGAGGTAATTTGAGCATAGGAGACGATTTCTATGGAACTGTTACCTTTGATTGTGGTGTTACATTGCCTCAACAAGGTGTTGGCGATATCCCGGAGGGTCTAACGTTCACCTTAACCTTCACTCAAGATTAGGTCTAATAATTATTTAATGATTTGATAAAACAATGAAAAAGATATATTTTCTTTTGATTGGCTGTATGGGATTAGCACTTGCCGGTTGTGATGATGCTCCGGCTCCTGCTAAGCCACAGACCAATCCTCAAGGTCCGGTGCTTGAATCATTAACAGCAAATGTTATTGAAAGCAGCTATCTGACTTCGGGCGAAGTAATAAACATACAGGATTTGAAGGATAGTAATGTTGATGTTATTCCATTATTGAATACATCTGTTGAAGCTAAACAATTTCCTGAAGGAGTTTCTTTGGAGGCTGTTTGTGAATTATCAAAAGAGAAAGATCCCTTTATGTCTGAATATTCTATTACAATTCCTATAGAAACCACATTAACTAAAGCAGAGACTTTAAATGGTACTGTATATGTTAGTGTTAACGATTTGGAAATCGCTTGCGAAACTTTATTCGGACTTGCTCCAAAGACAGTTACTTTATATTATAAAATACCCCTTTCTTTAAAAGTAGGGGGAACGAACTATAGGTTAGAAGGATATGATAAATATTATTCCCAAGGATCTTTGGATATTGCCTATAATCCCGAAGTATCAATCCAATCAACTTATTATTTGATAGGAGATGTGACCGGTTGGGCAGATAATGGACCTGATGCTATTAAACCATATAAATTCTTCAATAGAAGTGAAGATGTCTATGCGAATCCGGTATTCACGCTCTATCTTGATGTAAATGACAATTCCTATTGGAAGATTATTCCAGAAAGTACTTTTGAAGACTTTGAGAATATATGGGAAGGATTAATTTATGGGCCGGTAAATAATGGTTCCACAGATATGACAGGTACTCTAACAAGCGATAATGCTGGAGCGGGATGTATTGTGGATGCAGGCCGTTATTTGTTCACTATCAATATGCTTGAACAGACCTATTCTATTACTCCGATTGGTGATTGGATGTATTATGGTATATATGTTCGTGGTGCAGAAAATGAATGGGGTTATCCGGCAATAGATGGATTTTTCAGTTCTGCAACACCAGGCAATTTGGTAGATCCGTCTATTTATCTGCCGTCAGGCTGTGAGTTTAAGATTGCTGATGCAAACTGGAATCCTATAAATTTAGGCCTTGGAAGCGCAGGAAGTGTTTCTTTCAACACCCCCATAACTCTTTCTAATAATGGAGCAAACTTAAAGGTTGACTCTGAATTTGTTGGATACGCTGTTATAGTAAATTCTGATAACGAATGGTCTTTGACTCTGAAGCCTTATGCTGAGTCGTCTAAGAATATAGGCGAAGCATCCGGAATTTATGTCAAAGGAGGCATGAATAGTTGGGATAATGACTCTAACTGGGAATTTAAGACAACTGAATACGAAGGAGTTTATGAACTTGCCAACGTTAAAGTCGATGCCGGTGTAGAGTTTAAAGTTGCCGATGCTGGATGGACTGAAATTAACTTAGGTCAAGGAAGTGAACCAATGGCATTAAATGTAGCATTCCCATTATATGGAGGAGGAAATTCCGGAAATATAGTTTTAAATGAGTCTTTCTCTGGTACCATTGCTCTTATTTATTTAGAGGAATATGATCAGTATTTCTTATATTTCTTGACTCCCGATGCTATTATAGTACCAAATTAATATTATTAATCTGATATTTAGATGGTGCATCAACATAAAAGATGGGCACTGTAATATGAAAAAGATGCCGTCGAAGAATCGCAAGTCTTTCAGACGGCATTCTTTTTATTAATTTAACGTGAGTTCGATATAAGAAGGCAATAATTATATAAGGATAAATGTAAGCATTAACTGAAATACACCTTTTGGAGGATTTCAAAGATTTGTACTTTTGTAGATTTATAAAGACCGGTTCCACTGTAACAGAAGAATCGGTCTTTAGTAATTTTTGTAGTACGGAGATCACATCATTTAGCCATTTCCCGGACTTTATTCATTTTAGCCTCCGGATGGTCTTTGATCCAGCGGTGAGGAAGCAGCGTAGCCAGTTCCAGTGATGTTGCCTTTTCATAATAAGGCATATTTGTTATGACATCGTTGAGATAAACCCTGGGATTGATATCGTGGTTGCGGCAGGTGGCCAACAGTGACTGTACCACACACATATCCTCGGCAGCCTTGTGATTTCCACAGAAAAGATAGTTCTTCCTGCCAAGCGTGATCGGGCGGATTTCATTCTCGGCCAGATTGTTGTCCAGCCTTATCCTGCCGTCTTCGAGATAGCGCATCATGTTTGTCCACCGGTTATAGGTGTAGGTCACCGCTTTCCCGATAAGGCTTTCAGGGCTGTATTTTATGCCCTTGCTCTCTATCCATTCCTTGATTTCATCCATAACCGGTCTGGACTTGAGCTGTCTGTAATCTTTGCGTTGTCCGAGGCTCATGCCCTGGGTATCACATTCATGCTCGATGTGATAAAGCTCCCGTATCTTTGCCTTGATCCACGATACGGCCTTGGGATCCTGACTCATGGCCTTGTCCCACTCTCGGGAGATATGCTGCATGCAATGTACAAGTCGCACTTGTGAGCATGGCCCATAGGCCGCAGTGTAGGCGCTGTATCCGTCACATTGCAGGTATCCCTTGAAGTTATATCTGTCGGTCAGATTCTTGATTACTTTTGAGGCTCTTGATCCTTTGTTATAGAAGAAAACTACAAGTTTCTCCATCACTGAGCGTGCCATCCACAGATACTCCTTGTCGGCCTGATGCCTTTCATTGTTAATTACCGGAACCGTGGTCTCGTCGGCCTGTATGTAGTCGCTTGCCATCACCTCAGCCTTGAGCGCCTCATAAAGCGGTCTGAGAAGTTCCATTGTCCTGCGGAACCATCCGGTCATCGTGGCCTCCTTTATACCTTCCATGCCCAGATGGGCGTACTGCTTTATCTGACGGTAAAAAGGCATGTGATACTCATATTTCTGCAACACGACCTCGGTAAGAAGTGTGGCGCCGGCAACACCTTTGTTTATCGGCAGCAGAGGCATCCGGGCGATGATCACACCCTGGCCTCTCTCGACAGGCTCGGTCGGGTCGATAAGACCATACTTGGGCCGCACTATGGCTCTGCGGAACAGCATCCCCGGCTGGAACTCCACCGTATAGGAGGTCTCCTCTCCAATCTTTCGGTAACGGTTAAAATCAATATCCTTGGGTTCGATAGTGTCAATGACCAGAACCGGAAGATTCTCCCAGTTTTCCCTCTTACGAGAGGTTGGCTTGCGCTTGTGGCCATCGACCCCAACCTCCGCCTCCGCCTTGCTTGCAGGCTCTTGGGGATGCGGTGTGTTTTCTTCAAAATCTTCCTCGCTGAACAGTCCCGGCTGATCACTGCCCGGTATGAACCTCTCGCTCTTGCTCCCAAACAGCTGACGGTTCAGCCAGGCTATCTGGGCCGTGAGTTTCTTTATCTCCGATGACTGCTCCTCGATCTGACGTGATTGGGTCTCGACAAGTTTTGTCAAGCTTTCCACAGTGGCCGTCAATGTCTGTTCAAGTGGTGTCATCAGATGCCGTCTTTTATATACTCAAAGATACATAAAATCCTTTGTCCATGCAAGTTTTGGAACATTAAAAAACTCCCTTTTTGATAGAAAAAACATATAAAATCATTTGAAAAAATTAAAGAAAAAGAGGAAGAAAATCTCTCCCTCTCAGACATGATATTCCACCCTTTCTGCCCGTAGTCTCTTCAGCCTTTGTGCCGGGTCTTCCTTCAGACCTTCCACCATAACCACCAGGTCGCGCCACTCCATGGAATAGGACTTTTTCTCCGGATCATACTCGGGCAGACGGAACCTCCCCGGCCTCAAGCCTCTTCACATACATAACCATCCCGCCATCCTTGACAAAGATAAGTTTCATGAACTTGCGGCTGTTGCCTATGAAGATGAACACATCGCCGTTCCTTACCTCCGAACAGAGTTTATCCTTGATGACGCCCACAAGTGAGTTTATACCTTTCCGCATGTCGGTGAACCCGGTGCACAGATGGTAACGCATCGTGTCGTTCAGAGAGAACATGACTCGCCAAGACTTTTTCGTAAAACTTCCATCCACACTTGCTCCGTGCCTCTCCCAAAATGAGCCCTCAATCCATTTGGGAAGGCAAGGCTTACTCCCCTTATTTCTATCTGCTGGAAATTGAGATCCGCTGAATCAGGCACTCTGTCGTAGTGAATCTCAATCGGCACAAGACCTGTCTCCGGCTTGGGCTGGTCGAATTTCTTTTTCCAGTAATAATAATTGGTGAAACAGATATCTCTGTCGGCATGAAAGATCTTTATACTCTTGCCGCTCTCTTTTTGCTCCCGCTTGAGAACTTCAAATTTTTCTCTTATCATAGTACAAAAAATGATAGGGTTTAGTTCAAATGCTGTTCTATTTTACCTTAGCCTTTCATATTTAC
>JAFLTN010000170.1 GCA_022510445.1 Muribaculaceae bacterium
TATCGTTTGGGACTATCTTTAAATATATTGCCTGAAAAATATGTATACATCACATCAGGGAAAGTTATTGAGAATGCTATGATTATTCTCGGAATAAGTAAAGACCCGGGGATTAAAAGACTTAAAACAGATTTCCCTGATTGGATTCAAGCTCTCTCACCCTTCCAAATTGAAGATTTTCTATGTCATGTTAAAATTGAAATTACCCCATCAGGACTGATCTTCAAATTTAAAGAAAGGGAGATAAAACCTTTCACCAACTATCCTATTGATGTTAAGAAAGAAATCATAAGGGTTTTAGGAAAAGATAAAGCAAACCAATTAGGATTTTAAATACAAATATTTTATAATTTTTAAACGATAATAAGAATGAAAAAAAACATTATTCTTTTTACGATGGTTATTGCAATTATAAATATTGCAAATGCCCAGATTAAACTTCCTACTATTCCATCTGATCTAACCTGGCCCTCAATAACAGAAGAGACAAAAGATGCTGCTTATGAAGCTCCGGCCTCTAAATTAGTGGGAACATGGATAAGCAAAAATCATGAACTCACTTTTAATAGCGATGGAACCTGTATCTTAAAAGTAATAAAGAATGGACTTGATTTTTTTGTCCAAGGTAAGGGAACATGGTCAAAGAAAGGAGACAATTTATTCATAAAAATAGCTCCGACTTCTTGGACAGCACTAATTGCTGATAAGGAGGCTTATAATCAGTTATCAGCAAGAAAAAAAGCCGATACTGATGAAGCTTTTAAAATAATAAATTCACAGCTTAAATCCGGGGGTGGAGAGCGTCTTGATGCAGAGGGTAAAATCAGCTTCTTAAACTCAGATTTCCTATATTATACTTATGAAGGGTGGTATGTAAAGAAGAATTCGTTACCTAAATTAGAAACAGAAGCTAAGGAAAAGGCAGAGGCCAAAGCTAGAGCTAAAGCAGAAGCAGAAGCAGAAGCCAAAGCAGAAGCAGAAGCTAGAGCTCGAGAACAAGAAGAATTGGAAGCAAGAAAAATATACAATATTGTTGATGAAAATGCTCAATTTCCCGGAGGGCAAGTAGCTTTTAATAAATGGCTATCAAAAAATATACGTTATCCTGAAGCAGCTCAGCAAAACAATATTCAAGGTAGGGTTCTAGTAAAAATTATTATAGAAAAAGACGGGTCTATTTCCGATGCAGAGATCCAAAGAGGAGTAGACATAGATCTTGATAGAGAAGCCCTTCGTTTGGCAAAAAAAATGCCAAATTGGATTCCAGGCAAAATCAATAAGGAAGCTGTAAGAAGTTACGCCAATTTCCCTGTTACATTTAAATTAACTAATTAAAATGTACTCACCGGAGTTAGAGGAATTGATAGAAGCAATAATAGCAGACGGAGCGATTTCTGAAAAGGAACGCTCCGCGCTGCATCGTCGTGCAATAGCCGAAGGTTTTGATCCTGATGAATTGGATATAATTATTGAGAATAGACTTAACTTGAAAAAACAATCATCAATTAATGTCCAACAGAAAATTCCCGGATCAATCCCCCCGATTCCTAATTCTCTAACGTCTTCAAAATATGGAATATTAAAGAAATGTCCCAACTGCGGAGAAGTGGTTAAACCTGGCACAGCTGTCTGTTCTTCTTGCGGGTTGGAATTCTCAGGTATCGGAGCCGTAAATTCCGTTGAAAGGTTTTCAGAAAAAATAGCTGAAATAGAGAAGCAATATCCTTTGATTGGGAATGAGAATAGAGACGAAATAAGTCCAAGAGCATCCGCAATAACTTCTGTAATTGCAAATTTCCCTATTCCTAACTCAAAGGAAGATTTACTCGAATTTATCGTATTTACAGAGTCAAAATTTCTTCATTTGAATAATTCTACGGAAAGCGAGGTTGCAATTCTAAGAGCTTATAAAGCTAAATATATAGAAAGTGTGGAGAAGGCGAAGATTTATTTCAGAAATGATCCTCAATTCGACTCGATTTTCTCTAAATATGAAAAAAATAAGAAGAGAAAATGGAGGGAATTGAATCCTGCTCCCAGATTTCTGATAATTGCGGGCTGCTCCTTGATTTGTTTTTTGGGTTTAATATTTTTTCTGATATTCATTGCTGAAGCAAATAATTGGTGAATTTAAGATGGGATTATTCGGACATGGGAAAAGTGGCGGATTAATGAATGTGATCCGCTGTGACGAAAAAGATTATTTAATTTGGAAATGGCGTCCGCGAGGAGAAGCCCTTAATTCTACATCTCGGGAGAATGCAATCCGCTGGGGAAGCAGTCTAAGAGTCAAGGATGGAGAATTGGCGGTTTTCGTTTATCATCAATCAAATGGAGCTGTAGAAGAATTTATAATGGGTCCTTACGATGGTTTAATAGAAACCGTCAACCTTCCCATTATATCGGATTTAGTTCAGGCATTCTATGGAGGATATTCACCTTTTCAGGCCGATATTTATTTCATAAATCTCCAAAAAAATAATCAGATCGCCTTCGCGGTGCCATATTTCGATATGTTCGATCCTCGTTTCCCCGATTTTGGCATACCTACGGCAGTGAGAGGAAGACTCACTTTTAATATCTCAGATTATAAGGGCTTCATCAAGCTTAATCGAATGGTGAATTTCAGTCTAAGCCAATTTGAAACCCAGATTAAGGATGCAATCGTGAGATATGTGAAAGCTGCTACCATAAAAATGCCTTTGGAATTAGGAATCCCTTTGGTTCAGATTGAAAAAAATATAGCCGAAATAAATCAAAGGATTGAAAATGAATTAAAACCGAGATTAGAGGCTGATTTCGGAGTAAATGTAAGAGGATTGGATATCAGCAACCTTGAAATTGACAAAGAAAGCCCTTATTATTCGCAACTTTATCATCTCACTGCAGAAAATCTTGCTAAAACAGTTGATGCTCAAACCGACATTAACATCCGAAATCTTAATCAAACCCAGAGTATTAATGCTGAGAATTTGGCAGAGACTCTTCGAATTCAAAGAGAAGAAATGCAACGAGCTCAACGCCTCCAGATGGAACAAAACTTCATAGGAGCTCATGGTCTTAACCTTCAGGCTGACGTTTTACGCACAGCAGCTCAAAATTTAGGACAAATGGGAAACATGAATCTTAATTCCGGAGAAGGTGGGAACGGGGGTGGTTTCAATGCTGCAGGATTGATGACCGGTATGATGATGGGCGGAGCAATGGGAGGACAGATGGCAGGAATGATGAATCAGATGGGTCAGCAGATGCAAGGAGCCATGAATAATCCACCTCCGATTCCGCAAGCCCAATATATGATTGCCTCTGCTGGAAATGCTATGGGAGATCGGAAG
>JAFLTN010000171.1 GCA_022510445.1 Muribaculaceae bacterium
ACGGCCCCAGCCTTCAGATACGCCGGGCCGACTTCATCCTCATGCTGCACCGGATCTTCGACTACGGCGCGGGGGAGAATTACCATACACAAGTGGAGGGAGGTCTGTTGGGGGACATAACGGATTGGGGTTTCAGCGATCCCATTTGGGCTTATAGCAATGTATCCACAGGGGCCGGAGTGGTGTGCGCACAGACTTCAATCTCTTACGTAATCAATCTAAAAGATTATTTTGAAAAACTTTTATATGATTATCCTCATAAATACACCAATTAATAATATACCCTCAATTGTAGGGACACACGGTTCGTGTGTCCGAAATAAAAGGAGACTAATTTATTGATTATCAACGGACGCAAAGACATTGCGTCCCTACAAAAGTCGGTTTGGATATTATTCGGGATAATCATAAACTTTTAAGATAATTTTTTCTTCCGCTGAAGATCATCAAATAAAATATAGGTTATGAAAAAACTTTTATTACTTTTAACACTGCTATTTTTCATGCTTCCCCTGTCGGCCCGTCAACCGGTGAAAGGATACAGGGGATTTGTGGACTGGAACAACGATATCCGATCACAAAACACAGATATAGGCAGATTGACTGATTTCTATACGGGAGTGTCAACCTCTCACGGATACCAGATCACCCCCTGGATATATACAGGTGCCGGCATTGTGTTTGAATGTAGTAAAAACGCATCCACCTATTATTATATATTGGCTCCTTTTGCCGATATAAGGAGTGATTTAAAATTTGGAAAATTCACTCCATTCGTCGACATCAGAATCGGATATAATTTCAGCGACTATTCCGGCATGGATATCACAAAGGATGAGGGTGGACTGTATTTCTCTCCGGCAATCGGTTACAGATTCAATTGGGGGAGGAAGATGGGAGTAAATTTGGGAGTGGGACTCACTCTAAAAGGATATTCCAACAATCCAATTTTTATTTATACCCCGGATGGATTTCAGTTTTGGAAATATGATAATGGTGTTTTCTCATATTTTTCGTTCCGTGTGGGTATAGATTTTTAACAATTGGATTTTTTGATTAAATTTCATATACCAAAAGACTCCTTTTAACATATACAAAAAAACAACTTGACAAGAGAAAAATTCAATAATTATGTCGTACAAAAAAATTATTAACGCAATCTTTTTAGCAACTATGTTCTTCGTTTCCACAGCCTGCAATGAAGAAGATGTGAAGTCTTCAGTATCGTATCCAAGTTATCGCGACGGCACCTACGAGGGTAAATATCTCACCGTAACACTCGACGGGAAGACTGTGGCTTCCGTAAAGTCGGTATCTATCAAGTCGGAATTGATCGACACCAATGTAAATCCCGACAGCGGTCCGGAGTCGTTAGAGATGGACCCGATCTACAATACCAGGATTATGGTGGTGGGTTTCCCGGTGGAAGATGAGACAATAGTGTTCCGCACTGTAAGTGATCTCCAGGGTTTTGAGGGAATCACCCGCATCAACAACACGGGATCTGCTTTCAACAATACCTACTATCGTTACAAAGGCACCTTTACCGGTGATCCTCTTACCATCCACGATAAACAGGGCCTTATCCTGGCATTCTCAACCACCGGCGACGGTCTCTGACGGGTGCACTTTAATAATAAATAAATAAAAAATCAGGTGTGTCGGTTTATTTCCGGCACACCTGAATATTTTTATAATCCTGTCAGGATTCTATGCTTATTTCTTTTTGTCTTTCTTTACCTGAAGTCCGTAGGTTTTGTCAAATGTCAGTTTCTGACCGTCAGAAAGTTTAATCTTGTACTGATCTTTCTGGAATTTCACGGATTTAACTGTTGCTCCGGGATACTGGTCTGTGATGGTCTTACGAGCATCGTTGGGAAGAAGGTCGATTGTAATCGGTGTTGTGGATTTCTTGGCATTTACTTGATACCAGTTGCCTGTGAGGTCAAACCAAAGTTTTGTGCCGTTGGAAAGGTTAACACGATACCACATCGGTTCTGTGGTGGGACGCATCATCTTTGCCCAAGAATTTTGAACTGATACACCGGGATAGTAATCATTTAAGAAGGTTTGCACCTGCGACGGCATCTTTGATACGGGCATTTCCACTCTTTCTGCTGATGCTGTTGCTGCACCTAAAACCACTACCATTGCCAATGCCAATACTTTGAATAATTTTTTCATAACTTGATTTGTTTTTATAGTTAATAAAAGATTTAATGTATTTCAAAATTTGGGTTTCCTATTTTTCAACTATTTCCAACGGACTGAATCCTCTTCTTAACATCCTCAGGGTTCAAGCCATCTAATAGATGAATTTACTATTATAACTCATCGAGCCGGAAAAAGGTTCATCAAAAAAATGGGATTGCTCTTATTTACCCCTATTTTTAACAATTCAATGCAATGGGGAGGGGTATTGATCAGTATTTCTCAAGGATCTGATTATATATTGGAGAGGATTGGAACGAATTGAACCAGGTATTGAATTTGCGGCAATTGAGTGTGTCGATCGGATTGAATACCCACACTTGAAATTGAGTGAAACTTACAGTGTTGTTAAAACCAAGACCGGGATATTTCTTCGCGACTTCCCGGGCTACCCGTTCGTTCACAACAGCCAAAGGCACCGAACCGGAAGCCACCTGCAGACACAACAACTCATCCGACATTTCCGGCGACGTCTCGATATATATCTTTCCTCCTATTTCTTCCGCAAGATTATCAAGACGGTTGGCCGCAGAGGATCCCGAGGCCACAGTCACTTTCTTACCATCCAGATCAAGGGATGACTTAACAGCGGGTGAGCCTTTAAGCGTGTCTTCCAACTGCACCAACACCAGTCTGTCTAAGAAAACGCTTTCAGACGTAAGAAATCTTTCTTTTAGAATATTGTCGAGAGGCATTGAAGCCAGGATGTCGTAAGTGCCGGTTTCCAACTTAGCAAGTGCATCCCCGGGCTCAGTGACGGGCCAGAATCTTATAGGCGTTCCGGTCTGTCGCTCAAACTCGAGGGCTATGTCGTGGTTTATCCCGGCCAAACTGTCGCCATACATGTAGAAACTTGAAGGACCATAAATCAGTGCTATGTCCAGAGTGTCGCCACCCGAATTACCCTCCAATGGAGCCGAGGAACCTCTTCCGCAGTTACGCGCTATCCCGATCACCAATACAAAGACCAATATAAGCATTATATAGGCCGCGGTCTGGAGATATTTGGCTTTTCCGGTTCGCATCAGAATTAATTTGTGAAATCAATGGCAAGACCAAGTTCCAGTCTTCGGGGATTCAAGGGATAGAGAGGCATCATGAAACTATTGGTGG
>JAFLTN010000172.1 GCA_022510445.1 Muribaculaceae bacterium
AAAAATCTTGATGAAGGAAGGATAAGGGAGGATACTTCCTGGAACAGTTACCTCATATCCATTGGGCTCAATCTTTCTACCCATGAAT
Organism: Muribaculaceae bacterium; assembly: GCA_022510445.1. Lineage (GTDB taxonomy): Bacteria > Bacteroidota > Bacteroidia > Bacteroidales > Muribaculaceae > Lepagella. Next base: position 89 of record JAFLTN010000172.1, read on the forward strand.
TCAGGAGTTTTGGAATGTTCGATTCTTTGGATACATCAGGTTATCCGACTTCTTCAAATAATGACAGCAATCAGCGATTAAATTCTGTAATGAAAGACAGGACGGAGGAAGAAATAGAGGAATATAATACTCCTGAAGTCCAAAAACTGTTGGCTGAAACGTTGGCTTTCATGAATGAAACATGCAAGAAGATACTTGAATGGACACTTTATAGCCGGCTGAAGAGTGAAGAAATTGCAGTAATGATGAACAGTACTGCCGACAGTATCAAGACAAGGAGAAACCGTTGTAAAAAGAAACTAATAGAAATCATGAGATCTTCCTTAAGGAGTCTCGGTTACGAAATAGAAGATGAATAAGAAAGCTATACCATCAGATGTTTTGGATTCATTGGTTGACCGGGCGATTTACAATGAAGCCAAGGAAGAGAACATAGAGTTCGGACATGCTCTCAAAGAAATCTCTGAAAAAGATTTGGAGCATATACTGAATACGGGGAAGAAAAAGAGTAAATTCAACAAAATCCTTTGGGAAAGGATAGAATGGTCAATTGCGGTGGCAGCCTTGATTGCCGTAGCCATAACAGTTCCGATTTCAGTAGAGAATCATTCTAAAAATAAGATTTGTGATATCGTATATGACTATAATTCCGCTCAACTTGGAGAAATGATTTCCCTGAGTTCACGGTCCTCTTCAGAAAAACTACCGGATATAACAGCCATGCCTGAAAAGCAAATTGAAGAGACTCTGCCAATTTTAGAAGAAAGATTCCTGCAGTCTGACTCTGCTCAAGCAATCTCGATAAATGGTCAGATACTTACTTTTGCCTATATCAGGTTGCACAAAAGAAGTGAGGCTTGTAAGACCTTGGAAATAATGATAGAAAAGCTCTCCAAAGATGAAGATTATGAGTCCAATGTAATGGAATTAAAGAACCTACTGGAACAGATAAAATAAAAAAACTGTTTACCTTTTCATTGACTCCGGTATTATTAAGTAAATATCGGAGATTTTTATGGAAAGAAATGTCATAAAGACTAAAATATACAGCATTGAATGGGAAGAGAGGTTATATTTTATTTCATTAAATTTCAATGCTAAAGAAATTATACTCTATCCTTACAGGCCACCGGCATTATCGAAATATTTTAATGGAGAAGATTCTTCAGAAGAGGGATTCCTGAATATCTGGACCCGTTTTATTATTGGATTGTCAGTATGTTCGGAAGAGGAAGATATTATAGAGAGGAGTATTGGAGCTTTGACATTTACTGTTATGGATTCGATCCTGACAAAAGGAATGATATCATTTGAAGATTTATTGAATCATATTGATTGTTTTTCTATGATGTTAAAGGAAGAAGGACTTACTGATGACATTATAAGAACAATGTATATTCCGATTTCTAAAGCCATACTTTCTAATTTTAAGGATTTGATTATAGATCCAAACACAGGCAAAAAATTTATAGAAACACCTCAATTTAAAGAATTTGAGAAATTAGAGAATAAATAAGTTATTCCAATATGTATACTCATTTTCTAATTTAAGAATTAAAGATTCTATAAGAGTATTAATTATTTTGGAATAAGGGGAAATTTTCATATTCTTTACTATAAACCATACCATTTCTCAATAAAGGTAAATACAAGAGAATTGTATTTGCCTTATTTCTTTATTACACTTCGTACATTAATAATATAGTTTTAAACAACAGTTAAGCCATGTTTACCTTTTAATGTATTTGGGTATATAATTTTGAAAAGATTATAAACCCTATATAATATGAAAATTATAATTGAATCACCCAAAGATCGATTCCAGCAGTTTATGGCTTGGATTGATGAACAACCGGCAGGAGAACCGGTTGTTGGAACAGGAGAAACTCCGGAGGAATCTCTTGAAGATCTGAGAATCAGATTGCAAAATTTAATTGAAGGGAAGTATGACGATGAGAATGACCTTATTTTGGCTAATTCGCTACTTCCAGAGCTTTTTGATGAAGAGTTTCAGATCTTTGTAGAGCCCGGAATCATTCCCAATAAGCCTTTGTACTTTAATTTAGACTTTGACAACTATATATTTCCTGAAAATCGATAACAATCTAAATAAAAGATTATGAAACTATCTAATTTACTCCTCCTTATCTTGACGTTATTACCCTTAGGATCTATGATAGCAAAAGAAAACTATTTAGATTCTTATAACCTTAATCGTGCCTATGAGGAAGGAGAGAAAGGTAACTATACAGAGGCAATAGAATATTTTAAGAAGGAGATTAAGGAACATCCCCGCAATTCCTTGGCATATTTGGGGATTGGAGGTATTTATTATGACCAGAAGAAATATGACGAAGCTTATAAGGCAGTGAATGATGCCATTGAAACAGCACCAAAGAAGGATAAACACCTTTTATCTACCGCATACTATTATAAAGGAACAATCTTATTGGCGACTTCGGATACAGTTTCTGCTCTTCAAAATTTTGAAAAGGCTATGTCTTTGGATCCCAAATTTGCTGATGTATATGAAAAGAGAGGCCAGTTATATTATGAGCAAAAGAAATATGATTTATCAAACGCAGATTACGCTAAATTAATAGAACTTAAACCTGCTTATGAAATGGGTTATATGGGATTAGGCAGGAATTATAACACTCAAAAGAATTATGATGAGGCATTGAATCAATACAACAAGGTGTTGAAGATGTATCCTGAATATTCTTCCGGATATTCATTTCGAGGAGAAACATATCTAAATCAGAAAGAATATTTAAGGGCTATAGATGACATTTGCAAAGCATTGTCATTAGACAGTGACAGAAGAGCTTATTTACTTTTATTTGAATTCCCTGAAGATCAGGAAGCTTTGTTGGCAGCAAAATTAAAAGGACTTGCCGCTGAGAATCCTCACACGGGTGAATACCTGTATTATTTAGGTCAGGTATATAACCATAATAAACATTATGAAAAATCTAACGAAATTTTAGAGAAAGCTTTAGAAATAGATACTTATCCGGTGATCTTAAGTTTAATATCTGAAAATCATCAATCGATGGGAGATTATGAAAAAGCATTGAGTTATAAAGAACAGGAGATCCAGATAAAACCGGATGACGAGACA
>JAFLTN010000173.1 GCA_022510445.1 Muribaculaceae bacterium
TAGATTCCGGGGATATAATTGTTGTTGACCGTGCACTCGAACCCAGAGATGGAGACATAGTGGTGGCTTACATAAATGGAGAATTTACACTGAAATATATCGATCTAAGCAAAAAAGACAAAGGCATTGTATGTCTAAGACCGGATAATGACAGATATGAACCTATCTACATGCATGAAGGAGATGAACTGATTGTTTGGGGTGTTGTAAGCAGTGTAATCAAACGATTCCGTTGAAATTCAATCAATCTTTCATCTAAAAAGAACCAACAATTGATCTATATAAATGACTTTAGACAATTTAGATATAGATAACATTACTCTTCATAACGATAATGCTAAATGTCAATGTGAAGGATGTATTAAGAAAAAAGACCGGTATGTAAGAATTATCGATGTCGATAGGTTTGTGGATAATCTTAATGATTGGGATTAGCATTTTAGCTTTAGAATAGGAAGCAAATATGACTCATATAGACAATAGTTCAATTGTGATAAGACCCGGGAGAAGGGATGATGCTCCATTTATTGGTAAGACAATAACCGAGGCAATGGGTCTTGAACTTTGTGTTGGCTTGGCTGACGGAGAAGAAAATCTTCATAAGATTTTGAAGTTGTTTGCCGATCTTGCGGTTACAGAAACAGCACAATACAGTTATAAGAATACTTTGGTTGCGGTTGATAAAGAGGATAAAAGGATTGGTGCTATCATTGGTTATGACGGTGCCGGACTTAGGGAAATGAGAAAAGATTTCATTGCAAAAGCCAATGAATTGTTAGACTGGAATGTAACCGTAGAAGAAGCCGACAGCTGGGAACCGGAAGCAAAACCTGACGAAATATATCTCGATTCACTATATGTTGTCCCGGAATATAGAAATCGTGGAATAGCCTCTTCATTAATCAAAACAGCCATTGAGAAACATAGAAATATAGGTAAACCATACGGATTATTAGTTGAACCTAATAATGAAAAGGCTCATAAATTATATAAAGAATTGGGATTTAAAGAGGATGGTGTCAATAATTTCTGTGGAGAACCCATGCTTCATCTTTCATATCAATGTTAATGATTGTCAGATGATTAATTCTTAGACCTTAAACTGAATAAGTATGGATGTTTTAAGAAAAGAATTGAATGAAATATATGAAGCCCAGGATTTAAAAAATACTTGGCTTGATAAAAACAGACTTGAAAAAATAAAGATTGCAGCAAGACATTATGCCGATATAACTCAAGGATGCTCCGTGTTAACCGATGCTTCAAATGACACTTGTTTTATATCAATGGGCCTGTTTGGAAAATTCTTAGGACTCACCCCGGACAGCTGGTTTTACCTTGATATGAATTCAAGTGATGAGGATCTTATCTATGAGAGGATACATCCGGAAGATTTGGTTGATAAGAGAATGCTTGAATATGAATTCTTTAAATTTATTGACAAAAAAATCTTGGAAGACAAAGAAGCTTATAAGGCCAGTTGTACAATCAGAATAAAAGACTCGGAAGGAAATTATATTAATATAGATAATACAACCCAGATAGCTTCTTTAGCATACAATTGTAAATTTTGGCTTATATTATGCACATATAATATTTCTTCGGATCAAGGAAAAAGAGTAGGAATAAGCCCTAAAATAGTACGTCTTGATAAGGAAGAAATCATTGAACTTGATTTTTCGGGTAGAAGGGAACATATTTTGACAAAAAGAGAAAAAGAGATTTTAGGATTGATAAAAACCGGTAAATTAAGCAAAGAGATTGCATCGGAGTTGAATATCAGTCTGAACACTGTCAATCGACACAGACAGAATATTCTGGAGAAGTTAAGTGTGGGAAATATGATGGAAGCTGTTCAAGCCGCCGAAGAGATGAGGCTTTTATAAATTGGTTATAATTCAGTATTTCGGGGATTTTTCATCAGGCATAATTTTGCAGAAAAATTGTGATGATGAAAAATTTTTATTTGATCTTACTATTAACGGTCATAGGATTTCCCGTATTGGCCGAAGATAATTTCAAGTGGGAAAACGCAACGGTCTATTTTCTTATAACCGACAGATTCCTCAATGGAGATCCCTCCAATGATATAAACTATGGCCGTATCAATGATTATGGTTCTGAACGAATGAATGCCGCAACATTTCATGGAGGAGATTTCAAAGGAATTTTACAGAAAGCCAAGGAAGAATATTTCAAAGATTTAGGAGTAGACGTAGTTTGGATGACAGATATTTATGAACAGATTCATGGATGGATGTCCGGTAGTGGTTCAGTAAATGATTTCCCTCATTATGGTTATCATGGTTATTATCCGCTTGACTATACTCAGCTTGACAAGAACTATGGAACTGTTGAAGAATTCCGAGAATTGGTTGATACTTTACATTCGCAGGGCATAAGGATTATGCTTGGTGCTAACCTTAATGACCCCGGATATCCCACATTATTGGATGCGGTTCAATTAGGGTTTGCAGAAACCGGTCTAACAGAAGAAGAGGCTGCTCACCATATAAAAGACTGGAGTTATGATAAGTTTTTTGAGGCAAGACTTAATTGGAATGGATGGTATGACAGGGATTGGGTTAGAATGCCTGATGAAAATTGGAATGAAGAAAATCCTCTTGAAGCAACGTTATATGGTATGCCTGATTTCAAGGATGCAAACCTTAATCCGGTAAAGATTCCTAAATTTCTCCATAAAAAATGGAAGAAAGAAGGGAAAAAGAATCAGGAATGGCAGCATCCTAAGGCAAATGAATTGAGAAAAGACAGAAAAAGCTCACCTGTAGATTATATAATAGACTGGATTATCTCATGGATTGAGGAATTTGGAATAGACGGGTTCAGATGTGATATTGTAGAAAACGTTCATCCATTTAGATGGGAAGAACTGTATGTAAAATCAAATGTTGCCTTGAATAAATGGCGGAAAAATAATCCTACGAAACCTGGTGCAAATTGGAAAGATGACTTTTATATGACAGGAGATTTTGAAAATGCCTATATCGACTATAAACCGGAATATGCAAAAGCAGGTTTCAAAAGTATGGTAAATTGTCAGTTGCCCAAAGAAGGAAATTTAGAGGGAATAATGGAAATATGGCAGGAGTATGCTGATAGTGTTCAGACTCATTCGAACTGGCACCCATTCAACTATCTCAATAATTCATACCACAGAGATGCAAACCAAGAAAAGATGGCAGACTGTG
>JAFLTN010000174.1 GCA_022510445.1 Muribaculaceae bacterium
TCTCTTCTTGCTTCCGGCGGTCGTTTCCAGGGGTATCTGAAGTGGCCCCTGCCGCTTTTAGCGTTGCAAAATTACTGTCTCGGAACACCTCAAACAAATGTTGAATCAATTCGGTTCAGACATTCTCTCCAATAAAGCGGCAAACACACTGATTCTTAGCTGAATTAATTTATGTTAATTTGTGTTCTTAATTGTTAATTACGGAAGCGGCAATCCCAGCTTATCGTAAAATTCACAACCTTTTTTCTCTATTGCGATATTTAATATTCCATAAGAAGCAATGAATTCATATCATAAAATATCTCATGACTATTATCTGATAAGGATAAAAGCTTAGATTTTGACTTTCACCAGAAAAAAATAGAGTAACGATACCTTAAGATATAGACAATTAGAATTAGAGAAAAATTTCCGTAATATTGGGAATTTAAGTAATTTTGCAATCACAATAAACAAAACAAATAATTCAAAAAGAAAGATAAACAAACCTTTTCCTTTAATTAGGGTAATAAAAATATAGAAAATGAAAGCATACGTTTTTCCCGGACAGGGAGCTCAGTTTGTAGGTATGGGAAAAGACCTCTATGAGAATAATGAGGAAGCTCGGGCACTATTCGAAAAAGCTAATGAAATATTAGGGTTCAGAATCACCGATCTTATGTTTAACGGAACAGAAGACGATCTGAAACAAACTAAAGTCACACAGCCAGCTATTTTTCTACACAGTGTATTGCTAGCTAAAAGCCTCGGTGATGAATTTAAACCCGACATGGTCGCAGGACACAGTCTTGGTGAATTTTCCGCCTTAGTTGCCGCCGGTGCTTTATCTTTTGAAGAAGGTTTGAAACTTGTGGCGAAGAGGGCGCAGGCAATGCAAAAGGCATGTGAAGCACAACCCTCTACAATGGCCGCTGTTTTAGCACTTCCGGATGAGAAAGTTGAAGAGATTTGTAAAAATATAGATGAAATTGTTGCTCCTGCAAATTACAATTGTCCCGGGCAACTCGTAATTTCAGGATCGATGGAAGGAATTGATAAAGCATGCGAAAAGTTACTTGAAGCTGGCGCAAAGCGAGCTTTGAAACTTAAAGTAGGAGGAGCTTTTCATAGTCCATTGATGCAGCCGGCTCAAGAGGAACTTGCAGAAGCTATAGAAGCCGCAGAATTCAAAACGCCTGTTTGTCCGGTGTATCAAAACGTAGATGCAAAACCCCATAGCGACCCGGCCGAAATTAAAGAAAATCTTATAAAGCAGCTTACAGCTCCTGTTAAGTGGACACAGGATGTTGAGGCTATGATTGCTAACGGAGCCGATGAATTTATCGAATTAGGACCAGGAAACGTGCTTCAAGGTCTTGTAAAGAAAATTAACAGAAACGTTACAACTTCAGGAATGCAATGAATATAGCCATTGTAGGAGCAAGTGGAGCTGTAGGCCAACAATTGCTCAAAGTGTTGGATGAACAGAATTTCCCTGTAACTTCTTTAAGACTTTTCGGATCCGAAAGAAGTGCAGGGAAAGAATACGAATTCCGTGGGAATAAAATCAAGATTGAATTATTGGACTTTGACTCCGACTTCTCCGGTGTAGAAATAGCTTTCACTTCCGCCGGGGCATCAACATCCAAAAAATATGCTGAGACCATCACACGTCATGGAACTCTGATGATTGACAACAGCAGTGCCTTTAGAATGGATGATGATGTGCCTCTGGTGGTTCCGGAAGTAAATGCTGAAGACGCATTAAGCAGGCCACGCAATATTATTGGCAATCCCAATTGTACCACTATTCAACTGGTTGTTGCTTTAAAACCCATTAACGACCTGTCTCCGATTAAAAAAGTTCATGTGGCAACTTACCAGGCGGCAAGCGGTGCCGGTGCCGCTGCAATGCAAGAACTTATAAATCAGTTTGCCGAACTCAATCAAGGGAAAAAGCCGACCATTGAAAAATTTGCTTATCAGCTTGCCTTTAATTTAATTCCTCATATAGATATTTTCACAGAAAACGGGTATACCAAAGAGGAAATGAAAATGTTTAACGAAACGAGGAAAATAATGCACTCCGATAAAATCAAAGTGAGTGCTACATGTGTCAGAGTACCAGTGCTGAGGGCGCACAGTGAAGCTGTGTGGGTGGAAACTGAAAAACCAATAGAACTTGATGAATTAAAAAAAGCAATCGAAAATGCTCCCGGCCTTATTTTGAAGGATAATCCCGAAGAAAAGAAATATCCTATGCCATTAGATATTTCGGATAAAGATCCTGTTTATATCGGACGACTAAGAAAGGACTTAAGCGATCCTAACGGATTGAATTTCTGGATTGTCGGAGACCAAATCAAAAAAGGAGCCGCCTTAAATGCAGTTCAGATAGCTCAATGGCTTATCAAAAACGATCCTCAATTGAAACGATCCTAAGGTTCATTAGCTCGAATGAGGCAATAAAACTATAGATATTCCAAGGATTGAATCACTTCCCCGTCATGCATTTTAACCAAATTTGAGATGCGGGATTAAAAATAATCAGGGCTGTCCCTTAATGAACTGAACCCAAAAAGTTGGACAGTTTAAATAAGAAGTTAACTCTCATGGAACTGAGCTCGGTATTGGACCGGGCTCTTTTCTTTTAATCTTAATTTTATTCTATCGTATTGTAATACTTTATATATTTTATCAGTTCGTATCATTGAACACAGAAGAAAGAAAGGAGAATATCAGACTGGTGCAAACAAACCCATTTCAGATGACTTCTGTTATTCTATGTGTAATTGGGGAAATGGTTGTCTGGGTAAAGTTCCAAAGTTTATTGGAGAATATGCAAACTCCTTCTGATGCTTGCTGGCAACATACTTGATTGAGTTCCTTATCTGATGGACTATGCACAACTGGACTGAGGTCTCAGGTTCTGAATGTCGGTCAGATGGGCATCCATCTCGCCTTCAAGGGCTGCATTAAGTATCTTTTCCAACATCGGTGCAAAGGCACCGTCCTTGCCGAACATCGGCTTGCCGTTCCTGATCTCTTCAAGAACCTTCGCTCCTAGAGCATTGAAATCCAAATCTCTTTCCATCTTTTCTGTGTCTGTGACAAAAGTACTCATTTTTCTCTTTACTTTGTCTGACACAGTTTATTTTACTCTCTTGAAATGTGTATTATATTTATATTTACATTAAAAATTGTTTTTTTCTAAACTTTCT
>JAFLTN010000175.1 GCA_022510445.1 Muribaculaceae bacterium
CATCCTTAATTAATGAGAAATGATGAAATAAGGATGTTTTATATTAATTTTGTAACCTGATTAATCAATTGAGAGGTTCCGGTGTTATATCTATGAAGCTGGCGGGGAATTTTCTTCCTATTATATGCTTCTTTATAATTTATCGTAACTTATATAACCCGAATAATAAATATGGATTCTGAAGATAAAAAGAATGAACAGCCGGCGGTTGATGAAATTATCGAGGTCCCCGTTGAAGAGAGGAGAAACGATATCAATCCGTTTGAACTGTTAGGTGTTGAACCAAGGCTTCTAAAAGCTATTGATGAGCTTGGATTTGCAGCTCCAATGCCGATTCAGGAAAAGGTAATACCCCATCTATTAAATATGGAGGGAGATGTCGTTGGCCTGGCTCAGACCGGAACCGGAAAGACGGCTGCCTTCGGGCTTCCGGTATTGCAGCGCATTGATGTAAACCGGAGAGTGCCGCAGGCTCTTGTAATTGCTCCTACAAGGGAACTTTGTCTTCAGATCGCGGGTGATCTTGCCGATTTTTCAAAATATATAGATAATCTTAAGATTCTTCCGGTTTATGGCGGCTCGAGCATAGACAGCCAGATAAAAGCCTTGAGGAATGGTGTGCAGGTAATTGTGGCCACTCCGGGACGACTAATCGACCTAATTAAGAGGGGAGAGGTAAAACTCGAAGATGTCCATACAGTTATTCTCGACGAAGCCGATGAAATGCTTAATATGGGTTTCCTTGATGATATCAAGGAGATTTTGACCCACGTTCCTGACGACCGTAAGATGCTGATGTTTTCGGCAACAATGCCAAAAGAGATAGCCGACATATCACGACAATTCATGCATGATCCTGTGGAGTTTGTAGTGGGCAACCGTAATGAAGGAGCGAAAAATGTAAGGCACATCTACTATATGGTGAAGGCCCATGACAAATATCTTGCTCTGAAACGAGTTGCTGATAACAGTCCGGATATTTACGGAATTATTTTCTGCAGGACTAAAAAGGAGACACAGGAAATAGCTGATAAACTTATAGCTGACGGTTATAATGCAGACTGCCTTCATGGTGATCTTTCACAGGCTCAGAGAGACCTTGCAATGAAAAAATTCAGGGACCATGTGACCCAGTTGCTTGTGGCAACAGATGTTGCTGCCAGAGGTCTTGACGTAGATGATCTAACTCATGTGATCAATTACGGACTTCCGGAAGATACAGCAGTTTATACCCATAGATCAGGAAGAACCGGAAGGGCCAATAAGACCGGAGTTTCAATAGCGATAATCCATTCACGGGAAAGAGGAAAGCTCAAGGAGATAGAGAAAAAAATAGGTAAAACTTTCGAATACCGGAAGGTTCCCACTCCGGAACATATAATAGAAAAACAGCTTTATAATCTTGCTGACCGACTCGAAAGGGTGCAGGTTGATGAAGATGCTATTTCAAAATATATACCGGGAGTAAGAAAGAAACTTGAATGGCTTTCGGAAGAAGATTTACTGAAGAGAGTATTATCTCTGGAATTTAACAGACTCCTTGATTATTACAGGGATATGCCTGACCTTGATCTGAATGCGCCCGAACATGGAGATGGGAAAGACAGGAAAAGGGGAGAAAAAAGGGAAAGAAAAGACAAAGACCGCCGTGAGGCAGAACCCGGCTATGAAAGGATTGCACTTAATGTCGGTAAGGCACAAGGATTCTTCCCGGGAAACCTTATGGAGATGATCAACCGTAATATTTCAGGAAGCAAGCCGGATGTTGGCCGCATTGACCTGATGCCGGAATATACTCTCTTTGATGTTAGGAAAGGTGACGCCAGAAGAGTGATAGATGCATTGAAAAACATGGATTTCTTCGGAACAACCTTGCGTCCTGAAATCGCGAAATCCGGTAGAGATTATGCCGGAAGAGGAAAAGGAAAGAAATCAAAAGAGAGTTATTCAAAATCTTCCGGTGTAAAATCTTCCGGAAAATCAACAAAGAAAGAGAAATCCTCCGGAAAGAAAAATAAAAAAGGGAAAGGATCGGAGAAACCGGAATATAACGGAAATTATGAGGTCTTCTATAAGAAGAAAAAAATGAAGTAAAATTGCTCTGAAATAAAAGAGTCATATCCTTAAGGAATATCATATATTTCCTGTTTGTATAGGTTTAGAAATAAATAGTAGAAAAGAAATAAATGAGAATTGAAAAAAATCTGAACGCCACCCGAAGGGAGGGTCTTAAAAGACTTCTCCCTTTGTCGGTTATATGCCTCTTATCATTTTGTTGTGTAACAGTATCTGCCCAAAAGGGTGGCTCTCCATCTGCCGACCCGAAAGAGACCACTTTTGATGCCAGGTATGTGCTTGAAAAACTTCATTGTTCGGCTTTTGAGATCTTGCCTCCATCAACGAGGTTAGATATGCTGGATTATTGGGATGCCGACAGTGTCTATAAGGCCTCTAATGTCATGGGAGGTCTCTCATGGTTGGAAAAAATGACCCAGAATTATGCAAAGATTGTCTTAACGCCGGTAAGCTCCTTAGAAATAAAGATTTTGCCTGTGAAGAAGGGAGTCATAGCAATGACAATATATACCGTAGGTGATGATCCTCAGGCTGCAGACAGTCAGGTTAATTTTTATGATTCAGAATTGAAAGAACTTGACTCAAAACATTATTTTGAAATTCCTGACCTAAAGGATTTCTTTGATATCCCGAAAGGATCAGCCACTAAGATGAAGGAGATAGAAGCTATGATTCCGTTTCCTACAATAGCTTATACTGCTTCACCGGATAATGACAATCTCTCAGCCAGGCTTACTGTGGAGCAGTATGTAAATCAAGACGATTGGAATATAGCCAAATTATTTTTCAAGCCTGCCGTGACGCTTATATGGCATAAGGATAAGTATAAGGTGGAAAAATAATTACTTCATTAAAAAAACTTGTTATTAAAAATGATATATTGAAATGGATAGAAAAGTAAGAGTAAGATTTGCACCGTCTCCCACAGGTCCTTTGCATATAGGGGGAGTCAGGACAGCACTTTATAATTATATCTTTGCACGCCAGAATGGCGGAGATATGATTCTAAGAATTGAAGACACCGACAGCAAAAGATTCGTGCCCGGAGCAGAAGAATATATAAACGACGCCTTGCATTGGCTTGGCATCAGCTTTGA
>JAFLTN010000176.1 GCA_022510445.1 Muribaculaceae bacterium
CTTTCTTAGATTGGTATCGTCCGTGGCAAATTCGCGCCCTTCAACGTAGCCCGCCGTACCGTTTAGCAAAGCCTCCGCTCTTTCGATACGGGGCAAGTACGCGCTTTGGTAGTTGGCGTGTCCGCTAAGTTCCTTTCTCAATAGCGCCATGGTTTCCATATTTGCATACTTAGGATTCAGCTCGGTCCATCTGTAATCCGTAAACAAATCGCTCACAATGTCAACGGAGCTGTGCTCCGGCTGGAAAAACATTATCTCCGCCGCAGAGGGAACAGCCAAAGTGCCCGAAAGCGAGTTGTTGACAACGGTAATGTCAACGAATTGGAATCTGAGTTTGTTTGCCGTTATCGGTTGACTGAATTTGAAAACTACGATATCCGACGTAGGAGAATAGGTCTCGAAGGTTACGCTGTTAGAGGTGTAACTCCCCACACCGTACCAAACTTTCAAATTGGTGGGGAAACCGCTTGCTACACCGTTATAAGACATACTCTTATAGACTATTCTGTCAATGGTAGCGTTGCGGTTGAAGTCAATGTCTATGTAGACGTCAGTGTTGGACGAAATTGCCCTTTGGGAAATGAACACCGAATTGAAATTCCCGTCAAAGGCATTAGACAAAGGATAACCGCTGTATGCATTGTAAGCAAATTTATACGTGAAATTCTGATTCGGCATCAGCTGATAAACATCTCTGTATTCCTTTGTCAACCACTTGGAATCAGGCTCAACCGTGGAAATCTCCTCACCCCAAGCGTACGCATTCCGCGCGCTTATTCTCGGAATAGCCAGACTGATAATAGCTGAGCTAAGGAATAGAATAAACATCCAGAACAGCAAACGTACAGATGACTTCTTGCTCATAATTGTTAACTCCTTTAACCGTACAATTCCTCTGTAATTTTATATTATATGCCATAAAAAGTCAATGAAATCAATTTAGCTAAACTGACCGCACGCGACAAGGTATTAATTCCCGAACATTCTATCAACTTCTTCATCCTCGTCCTCATCATCGTCGCTATCGTCATAGAAATCATTACCTCTGTTATTCAGATAAGATTCTACCGCCGAATCCACCTCTCTATCAATATCCAAATTGAATCGTATGTCCCATTCCGAAATATCATTTTCATACAATTCATAGACCTCGTCAAAGGACGCTATCTCTTCTTTTATTAAATCTTCTATGCAATCTTCAATATAATCTTCAGCATCATCGACTAAATCAGAAGTATCATAATCATTATAATCTGCGTCATACGGGACTTCGTCTTCAACTAAATCCTGAATATGCTCCGCCAATGCTTGCGAAGCCGTTTCCTCTATCTCCTCTTCCATTTGAGCTAAAATAGTTTCCTGCACAATTTCAAAAACAGAAGCGTCTCCGCCTTGCCTGAAATATTCGGCTAACGGTTCATTACACACTGTGGTTAAATCCTGATAATTTAACAGTTTGATACTGCTTTCTATAAATGATTTCGTAAATACCGTACTTTCGAGCTGATAAAACTGTATAAAGCCTCCGCAAAAAAAGTTTTTTATTAGTTGAGATATATAAGGTGTGTAATAGATATTGAATTTCAGATTTTCAACAGCTTTAACGAAAATTTCTTTAAACCTGTTATCCTTTACATTACTTGTGACAATTGCTTCAAAATGATAATAATAAATGTCCTTTTCAATAGTTTTTAACGATAACAATTCCCCGTTAACGAACCGTCTGTTAAATTCGCTTTTCGCGTCCTCGGATACCGCCATTTTTACCGCTTGCTCATAAAAAACGGCGTTTTTGATAATCTTTAACTGTTCGGGCGTATTGTTTCTTAACTGAGATTTAAGATAGTCGTTTACCGAAGGATTTATTACGCCGACAATTTTCCCCGTAGTTTTTATCAGTGAACTTGTTAAGCGCTTAAACGTTTCGTTAAATACGTCACCAGAAGTGTCTATACTTTCATCCTTCAACCGCCTCTCAAACGCCTTTTTGAGTATATCCGTTTTTACCGAAGTGTTGGTAAGCGAATACAGCGTATTCATAAAAATACGGTCGCTGACGTCCATTCTGTTACGGAACTCGTCGTGCCAGACGTCGCTTGGATTATTAAGCTTATCCATAACAAATTGAAAATAATTTTCCGCAGGCGTGCTCTCGTACTGGCGCTTATTGGTGACGAATTCTATGATTCGCGGATTGTAATTTTTGTGCTCTACTATTCTTATGTAATTGCGGTTTTTTACTACCTGCGCAAAATATTCCTCGGGCAGCCCTTTAAAATATATGTGGTTGTACAATATTTGCGCTCTTTCAAGCTTTGGCATTTTGTTCAAATCGATTAAGTAGCGGTTTTCGCTATACTCATCGATGAGTTCACTGAACGGCTGGCTCTTCTGTTCCGCCTCGTTCAGTATAGTTATCCTCGTATTTAAAATAAGCTTTTTATTGCGGTTTCTTGCCACGTAGGAAACCAAAGTTTTTATTTCGTTCGGAAGCGTTTCTCTTAAATTCAGGTAGTTCTGCCCCAGGAAATCATCCAAAAGAATAATTTCTTTCTTGTCACGGTCAGCCGAAAGCGCTTCTTTCAACCTGTCTATTTTATTGTCCGTGGTGTATCTGACACTGTACTGTTTGTTTGCATACTCTAAAAGCAACATTCGGGATACCGTACTTTTACCGACACCGGGTGCTCCCGTAATAATTATTATGCCGAGTTTATCGAGCACCTCGCGCGCCTTAAAGAAACATTTGGTACTTACAAACAGCGGCAGTTGCTTTTTAATTGTCATAATGAGGTCGTCGCTATCAAAAAAAACAGCGCGGTTTTTCAGTATTTCGAGCATTGATGACGAACACAACCACACCTTGAAATTTTTGTTTAATATATCGATATTTTCTTCCTTTTCAAGAAAAGCGTTTATTTCCGTTCCGTCAACAATATCGCTCCCGTCTTTCATAAAGCCGACGAAAAGCCCCAAAATTTCTTTCCGTTGGGTTAACGTCAGTTCGAGGCTTGTACACAATATGTAGCGATGCGGTTTGAGCGCTTTTACTTTTTCGAGCTCTTTCTTTAAAACACTTTTTAAGTCGGAATATTTCGAATAGTGTTTAGCCTGAATAACGACCTGCGGTTTATCAATGTCGTCGCACAAATCGATAC
>JAFLTN010000177.1 GCA_022510445.1 Muribaculaceae bacterium
TACGATCCGCGTACGCAATTCTACAGACTGGGAGTGCCCAACAGGGAGATCAACGGCAGACTTTTCTCCACGATTATCAGCGACTTCCTGCGACAGCCTACCGAGGATAACCTCCTGACCGCCTTCGCACTCAGGGATGCGCTCACCGACGGCAACCCGAAGGAGTTCTTCGACCGACTGAAATCGTTCCTGGGCGGCATACCCTACGACAAGCTTCCCCTCGGCTTCGAACTGAACTTCGAGAAGATCCTCTTCTCTATGATTCATCTCCTGGATCTTGAGGTACGTTCGGAAGCGGAACTCTCCAACGGCCGTATCGACCTTCTCATCAAGACGGAAAGATTCATCTATGTCATCGAACTGAAAATGGACAAATCCCCCGAAGAGGCCCTGGCCCAGATCGAGAAGAAGAACTACGCCCTTCCTTTCGCCAACGATCCGCGTCGGCTCTTCAAGATTGGCGTCAGCGTCAGCAGCAAATCCCGCAACATCACCGACTGGAAAATCGTCTAACCTTCGCCAACTGCGAATAATAACCTTCGCTGAAAGCGAGCATTAACCTTCGGCTTTTAGCCGAATTTAAATCGGGAAACAAGATATTTGCTTTTTCCGGGAACTTTGTTAAATTTGTAAAAAGATCAAAAACACGGATTAATGGCCAGATCAACCGGAATAAACTCATATCCCGTATATGTTGATCCCTTCACAGATGAAGGCTTCAAGATAATCTTTGGCACCGAGGGCAAATCCGAGGAAATCCTAAGAGGCTTCCTCAACGAACTGATGAAAGACAATCCCGCGTTCGGCAACATCAAAAAGATAAGTTTTCGCCCATCGGTCAGAAACCGACAACACAAAGGAGAAAAGACCATAATCTACGATGTATTGTGTGAGACTGAAACCCATAACCGATATATCGTGGAGATGCAGCAAGAAAAGAATTCCAACTTTCTCAACCGGACAATGTACTATATAGCGCGAGCAATTGTAGACCAGGGTGTGACAAAGAAAGGGGAACCGGAATGGAAATATGAGCCTTTGTATCCGGTAGTAGGAGTATTCCTGTGTGATTTTCATGTGCCGGGATTGAAGAAGAAACTGGTGACCCGATGCGGGAACATGGATCTTGATGACAAGACATGTGTAGGGAACCATTATCGGGAATACTACATCCAGATGCCGGAATTCAACAAAAAGCCGGAAGAATGTGTTACAAAATTAGACCAATGGATTTATATTCTTAAGCATATGCCGACATTAGAGATAATACCGTTTGACATAAAAAATGACAAGGCCTTAAGCCAGTTGGATGAAGTAAGCCGAATCGCGGCACTGACGGAAACCCGCAAACGCAAATATGAGGCGGCATTGCGAGAGAAGAGAGACCGCCTTGCAGCCTTAGACACAGCCATAGCCGATGGAAGGGCTGAAGGTTTTAAGAAAGGTCGTGCCGAAGGCATCGCTGAGGGACGTGTTGAAGGTCGAGCAGAAGGGCGCGCGGAAGGTCGAGCGGAAGGAAAATGGGAAATGGCAGCAGGGCTTATAGAAATGAATGTCGATCTTGACACAATCTCCAAAGCCTCAGGGATCCCGGTCCCGGATCTCAAATCCCGTTTCAACCTCAATTAAATTCTCCTTCTAACCTCATAACCTCCTAACCTTTGCCAACGGCGAATAACAATCTTCGCTGAAAGAGAATAAAGCAATGAGCTTATCCCGACAACAAACCATTCAAGCAATTTCAAAAGCATTTGAAAAATTTCAAGACCTAACAGTCTATCTATTCGGATCATCCGCCAGAGGCGATTTCCGAGACAACTCTGATATCGATCTGTTGATACTTCTACCAGACTATTTATCTTCAAAAGAAAGAGTAGAAATGGAAAGTGAGATTTGTGGACTTCTTTTACCCATCGAGATGGAAACAGATCTTGAAATATCTCCCGTAATGCTCCCTGAGAAAGTCTGGAAAGAACGAAAGACCCCATTCACTGTCAATGTCATGAACGACAGTATCCCGTTATGAAGTTTCTATGCAGCTTCAGCACTACTTATAAATAATGAAATTGAGACCGGTTCTCATAGAGGAACAAAAACCATGTTGGCTCTTCATTTTGTAAAAAATGGTTTACTGGAGTCTAAACATATAAAGACTTATTCAGATTTACTGAACGGCAGACAATTGAGCGACTATGAAGATTTCTTTTTTCAAGATAAAGAATCCTATGAAGCCTATCTTGAAAAAACTCTCGATTTTATCCAAGGAATAAAGAAATTAATTCCCTCCTAACCTCATAATCTTCCCCGAAAGCGAGCATGCCTTAGTTTGATTGCTCAGTGACTTCCGGTGATCAAGGCTGCAAAGAAAATAAAAATCTGTCATGGAGAAGAAAGAAATCCAAAAGGGTTCTAAATTTGAAATCACAAATTGTGATTTTAAACCTAAGCAGATTGAAAGCCTGATATATGTAATAAGGAATCAACATGTGATCTTAGATAGAGATTTAGCGGTATTATACGGAGTAGAAACAAGAGTCCTTAATCAAGCAGTTAAAAGGAATATTGAAAGATTTCCGGAAGATTTCCGTTTTCGCCTTACAAAAGAAGAATGTTTAAAATCACAAATTGTGACCTTAAAAGAAGCACAAGGTCATCATTTAAAATATTTACCTTTTGTATTTACTGAAAATGGTGTTGCTATGCTCAGCGGCGTTTTGAAAACCCAAACAGCAATTGAGGTTAATATTAGAATTATGAGGGCATTTACTGCTATGCGGAATTTCCTTATGAATAATGCCTCTATATTTCAACGTTTCAACGTATGGAACGTATTGAAATGAAGCAAATACAGACAGATGAGAAAGTTGATGCTATCCTTGACAAACTAAATAATGAGGTAGAACCCAAGCAAGGTGTCTTCTTCAATGGACAAATATTCGATGCATATGCCTTTATCGCCCAATTAATCCGTGAAGCTAAAACAAGAATTGTCATAATAGACAATTATATTGATGAGTCAGTCTTGATACAGTTATCCAAAAGAAAACCTGATGTGATTGTTGATATTTATGACGGAAAAATCTCTTCTCAACT
>JAFLTN010000178.1 GCA_022510445.1 Muribaculaceae bacterium
TCAAAAATTTCAATGTCCCAATACCTACATTGTCTAACGACAACTTTATCAAAATCAAGCACTTACACTCGATTTGTGCGACCTCGTTCGCTCTTTTGCAAAGTTAGTAAAATTTCTCCGTTTGTACCCCGAAAAATCATAGTAAAATTTCGTGAATTTGCAATATGACTAAGACAAATCAGATACAACTTTTCAACGAGAAGAAAGTCCATACAGTTTGGGACTGTGAGAAAGTGGAATGGTATTTCTCCGTTGTAGATGTAGTGGAAATGCTCACCGACAGTAAGAATCCCACGGATTATTTAAAAAACTAAGAAAAAGGGATCCGGAATTAAACTACTTCCTGGGGACAAATTGTCCCCAGATAGCAATGAAGACTCACACCGGCGTTTTAAGAAAAACATTGGCAGCCGACATGACAAGTATCTTCCGACTTATTCAGTCCATTCCGTCACCAAATGCTGAACCTTTTAAACAATGGATGGCTGAAAGTAGCCGCAAATAGAATTGATCAGCTGCAGGACCCAGAATTATCAATTGAACAGGCCATACAGGATTATAGGAGACTTGGCTATTCAGAAGAGTGGATCAATCAAAGAATCCGTGGAATCGAGGTTCGTAAAATGCTTACCGATGAATGGAAGCGTGGAAATGTCCCGAACGATAAATATGGTTTCCTTACTGATGTCATTACAAAGCAATGGAGCGGAATGAAGACAAGAGAATACAAAGACTTCAAAGGGCTCCATAAAGAATCGCTTCGTGACAATATGACAAATGTTGAGTTGGCTTTAAATATGTTGGCTGAAGCTTCCACCACTGAAATATCAAAAGAGAGAAATCCCCAGACAATAAGCCAACATGTGAAAGTAGCTGAAAGTGGTGGCAATGTAGCCAAAGCCGCCCGCAAAGAATTGGAAAACAAACTAAATCGGAGTGTAATTTCTCCTGCCAAAGCTTCAGATCATATCCCTGGCTCCAACTTACCCAAAGAACTCAAATAAGTATTTGAAAATTTACTTGATTTCGGCAACAGGGAATTCTTTCTCCTGTAGCTTTCAGTTACTTGAACTAACTTTTATTTTAGGGTCATTGCCGTATTAATCGGCGGTTACAAAGTTATTTGCCTGGAATGCTCAATGTAAGATAGAATGGCTTTCCCTTGTTATCAATTAGCCACAGATCTTTTTGATTGGCCATCACAACTTTGGTTATTTCCTTTATTTGAGTATGAGCCACAACTTGGTTAAATTGTCCTAATGGATTTTCAACTAATGCTTTCGGCCTGATCCATGTACATCCCTGATGAGGATTGTCTCCATAGTGAGAATTATCATAAGGATAAAAACTTACAATGCTTGTTAACTCTGATTCCCTCCATCCTTTATAATTATTTAGAATCCTTTGCTGGTTCTCGGAACTTAATCCATCAAACCAAGTTTGACTCACGCCGGCATGACTGAACAGATAATCCCTGATTCGATAACACAGAAATGAGTTCTTAAGATTTGGTATGATTTCCTTACATATTTTCCTGGCATTCCATTTGCTTGTTCTACTTGTTTTATCAAGTCCGATCACATAATAAGATAAATCATGATTGCCGAGTAAGGAGATGATTCGTGAGTCTTCTTTTGAGATCTTTATAAATTCCTGATATTTTTCAATACACTCTTCTATAGAAATATATTTGTATGGATCAAAATGGTCTCCAAAGACAATAATCTTCTCACAATCATTGTCCCTTAACAATATGTCATTATAACAGGAGAGAAACTTCCCGGTTCCGTGTATATCACCTATGCAGCAAATTTTCATCAAATACATCCATGTTATTTAAGGATTTGCCATTTACCCGTCTTATCAGACCCCATTCTTTTTATATAGCCTAATTTTTTAAGTTCTCGGGTTGCTCGCTTCGCGGTGGATTCAGAAATATTAAAGATATTCATAAGTTCTGAATGAGTAATTTCCGGTTTTTTTCGTATGGCCATATAGATTCTTTTCAGACTTTCCTTCAATTCTTTTACAGTATCATTCCGTGAGTTTACAGTGTCATTTACAGTGTCAAATTGAGAGCTTACATTGTCATTCTCTTGATACTGTGAAACTCGCTGGTTCAGGTTGGCGATATGATGACGCAGCATTGTGTCCTGTACTATAGTTGAATCGTCATTCTCCCGGCTGTCAACCAACGACTGTATATATTCACCTTTGTCCTCTTTTCTTACAATAGATGGCACAAGTCCCAGTTGCCGTTGTATCATATTCATCAACAATCTTGTAGTCCTTCCATTACCGTCAACCCAAGGATGAATAGTTACGAGTCGGAAATGAGCCTCGAAACTCAGACGGTAACATGCAGCAATATCCATCTTGTCAATTTGTGCTATCTTTTCATTAAGCCAATTGCAAAAATCATCTACAGCGCGTGGGACTTTATTATACGCAAGATAGCTTTTTCCTCCGATTCCGGCACTGACATTACACAGTCGGAACTCTCCTTTTGAAGAGTCGAATTTTCCGGCAATAGTTAAATATTCGCTTCCGGTACGACGCATTACGAGAGCCGCAAGTTGTTGTAATAATTGGGGAGTATATATCGGATTTTCTGAAGCCATTTGGAATGCATACAGATAAGCATCTTTGAGGTCTACGTTCATCATCTGCTCCGATAGGGATCGCCCCTTTGCGGCAATGCCCTCGTCGAAAAGAAGTTGATTCTCAATTTCAGTAACAGTAGAACCCTCAATTGCCGTAGAATGGGTTACAATAGAGTAGAGGTAGAACCTTTGATAGTTCACCTGTTCCTCAACTCCGGAAGCCAGATATGCCTTCAACGCTTCCTCTATCCGTATGTCAAGATCTTTATCCATAATCGAAAGAGAATTTATCTCTAATATGTTTGCTGAGTAATGAAGGGTATATAATTAGCCATTTTTAAACTGAACCTTCCCGGCTTCAGCCAAATCCTTCATCAGTATTAATTCCTCCAAAGTCATATCTTGTTAGATTTGTATAAATTTTCTCAAAAATCAACAGAAAGAAACTATTATTCTATTCTATTTCAGCTTGTAAATCTAAAACTT
>JAFLTN010000179.1 GCA_022510445.1 Muribaculaceae bacterium
ATGAATCCTTGGACTCATAGGCTTTTCATCATTTTAACATCTTTAAATCTTCTTATACTAACTCGAGAACAACTTCCATTGCAGCATCGCCTTTACGGGGACCGATCTTGATGATCCTTGTGTATCCGCCGTTACGGCTCGCATATTTGGGTCCATATTCATCGAAGAGCTTAGCAACCAAATCAACCTGTTTCGTGCCTTTCTTTCTGCCGGCCAGCGTTGTAGGTACTTCCTTTACAGGATATAATACCTTGAGCATCTGTCTTCTTGCATGTAATCTGGAAGGCAGATCTTTCTTAATCTCTTTCTCAACCGTATCATATACGGTAACTTTCTTGCCGTCTACAACTTCCTTTACCCTCTTGCCGTCCTTGTCCTTGCGGGGCACCTTAGCGCTGACCTTGACAGTCTCGAAGTTGTCTTTCTCTTTGACAGCCAAAGCAATAAGACCTTCTGCAATCTTGCGAACTTCTTTGGCTCTTGCTTCTGTGGTAATAATCTTGCCGTTGTACAGCAAGGCTGTTACCTGACTTCTAAGTAATGCTTTTCTCTGGTCAGATGTTCTGCCGAGTTTTCTGTATTTTGCCATAACAGGCTCCTTTCTCATCGGGGAGTTCTCTCCCACATCATGGTGTACATCCGGCCACGCTCTTTGGACTTACTTACCGAATGCGTTAACAGTTCCATTTATGAGTTGGCGTACCGGCGCTCTTCGGACTTATCCCGCACGTCATCCATATATCAGGCCTCGTCGCTCGGATTAAGCTGCAGACCTAACTCCTTTAACTTAGCCAATACTTCCTCCAAAGACTTGCGTCCGAGATTACGGACCTTCATCATATCCTCGGAAGTCTTATTGGTCAGTTCCTCCACCGTGTTGATACCGGCTCTCTTTAAGCAGTTGTAAGAACGAACAGACAACTCCAATTCGTCAATGCTCATTTCCAATACTTTTTCTTTCTCATCGTCCTCTTTCTCTATCATGACTTCTGCGGTCTTCGCATTCTCGGACAAATCGATGAAAAGGCTTAGGTGTTCGCTCAACACTTTCGCCGCAAGACTCACTGCTTCATCGGGAACCAAGGTTCCGTTGGTATACACATCCAACGTCAACTTATCGAAATCAGTAATCTGACCCACACGTGTGTTTTCTACGGTTACGTTGACTCTCTCAACCGGAGTATAAATCGAGTCAATCGCAATCACGCCAATCGGAAGATCCTCGACCTTATTACGGTCAGAACTTACATATCCTCTTCCCTTCGTGATTGTCAGCTCAATATATAATTTGGTATCCTTGCCGCTCAATGTGGCAATCACCAAATCCGGATTCAAAATCTCAATATCCTGATCCACCTGAATATCGGATGCTCTGACAATGCCCTCACCCTCATATTCGATATATGCAGTCTTCGGTTCGTTGGTATCGCTGCTATTCTTAATTGCGAGGCTCTTGATGTTCATGATAATTTCCGTGACATCTTCCTTCACACCGGGAATAGAGCTGAACTCATGTAATACACCTTCAATCTTAACCTGACTGACTGCTGCGCCCGGTAAAGAAGAAAGCATAATTCTTCTGAGAGAGTTACCAAGGGTGATACCGTAGCCTCTCTCTAAAGGTTCAACTACAAATCTGCCATACTTCTTATCTTCAGAGATTTCTGCAACCTCAATATTAGGTCTCTCAAAATCAAACACGCAAATACCCTCCTTTACGAACAACAATTATTATTTGGAGTACAACTCGACGATAAGCATCTCATTTACCGGAACGTCGATCATTTCTCTTGTCGGGAGGTATTTAATGGTTCCCTTATACGCATCCTGATCTACTTCAATCCACTCCGGAACAAGTCTTCCTGCCGTCACTTCGAGGATATCTTTGTATCTCTGTAAGGATCTGGATTTCTCTCTCACTTCGATCACGTCTCCTGCCTTAATCAGGTAGGAAGGAATATTAACAGGCTTGCCGTTTACAAGGAAATGTTTGTGTCCTACGACCTGTCTTGCCTCTCTTCTCGTTCTCGCAAAGCCCATTCTGAACACTACGCTGTCCAATCTGCTCTCCAGCATGACCATCAGATTCTCACCGGTCATACCTTTCATCCTCTCGGCTTTCTTGTAGTAATTTCTGAAAGGTTTCTCAAGAACACCATAGATAAATTTTGCT
This sequence comes from Muribaculaceae bacterium, assembly GCA_022510445.1. GTDB lineage: Bacteria > Bacteroidota > Bacteroidia > Bacteroidales > Muribaculaceae > Lepagella. Next base: position 2,174 of record JAFLTN010000179.1, read on the forward strand.
TTCTGTTTTTCTCTCAACTGAAGACCATACTCGCTGACCTTCTTACCGGCTCTCGCCGATGTTCTGTTAGATTTCTTATCGTATCCTAAATAAGTAGGATCTAAATCAAGTGATCTGCATCTTTTCAATACAGGGACTCTGTTTACTGCCATTTTCTTAGGCTCCTCTCATAAAAATTTTGTTTACAGTGCACATGTTTTGGCACCTTCTTCCAAAGTTGTCTGTGTAATTAAATATTAGACGCGACGGCGCTTGGGCGGACGACATCCGTTGTGAGGTACCGGCGTCACATCACGGATACTTGTCACTTCCAGACCACATGCCTGCAATGCTCGGATAGCGGCCTCACGACCCGAACCCGGACCCTTAACCATAACATCTACTGTTTTTAATCCATGAACCAAAGCAGCTTTTGCTGCTGTCTCTGCAGCCATCTGTGCTGCATACGGAGTAGATTTCCTTGAACCTCTAAAACCAAGACCACCTGCACTTGCCCAGCTCAATGCATTACCCTCTGTATCTGTCAGGGTAACGATCGTATTGTTAAAAGAAGACTGGATATGTGCCTGTCCACGTTCAACGTTTTTCTTTACACGCTTTTTTGTCACTTTTTTGGTAACTTTTTTAGCCATAATAAACTAACCTACTTTCTCACTTTCTAATGGTTTATGTTACTTTTTCTTGTTTGCTACTGTTCTCTTAGGACCTTTTCTTGTCCTTGCATTGGTCTTCGTCCTCTGTCCGCGAACCGGAAGTCCTTTCCTGTGACGAATACCTCTGTAGCATCCGATTTCCTGAAGACGCTTGATATTGAGAGCAATCTCTCTTCTCAAATCACCCTCTACCATGTAATCTTTCTCGATTACTTCGGCAAGTCTCTTGACCTCATCGTCAGTCAACTCTCTGA
>JAFLTN010000018.1 GCA_022510445.1 Muribaculaceae bacterium
GTAAACGAATATGGAACATGATTTCACACCCTTGTTATAAAATATGATATCGATAATGAAATAAGGATCTTTAAGGAGACAACCATACTAAAAAATTCTTTGAGGTTAAATAATAACTTATATAGAAGACAATAATTAAAAAGTTATTGAGAACAGGAAAACAGAAAAGCACCTGAAAAGAGCGGCATTGTTATTATTCCGTTTGATTTACCGATATTTTTGTTGCAAAACTTGATTGCCTGCCCCACATGATATTTTTCTGGATGGGAAAGGATAGTTTTAGCACTTTTTATATTTCCGTCGGAAGATTTACATTCTATCAATGTAGCCTCATTTCTCCATCGTGTAACAAAATCAATCTCCAGTCCGGAATCTTTTCTGAAATAATATAGATTCTTCCCTGCTTTAGTAAAGAAATCAGCAATCAGGTTTTCGACTATCGCTCCCTTATAGGTATACAAACGATTGTGCAGGATATCAAATTGAGTGCCATCTTCAAGCATTGCAGTCAAAAGCCCGATATCGGTCATATATATCTTAAAATTATCTGTTTCAGCATTGCCGGCCAAAGGAAGTTCCGGAATACTGAGATTATGGCAAACCTGGATAATTCCCGCATCCTCAATCCATTTAATGACTCCTGCGAACTTTGAAGCCCTTCCCCCTCTTTCAATCAGTGAATATTGAAATTTTTTATTCTCTTTTGCCAGTTGTCGGGGTATTGAATCAAAACATTCTCTTATCTTGGATTTCTCAGGTTTCGGACTATATTTCACCATGTCATCCCTATAGCCATTGATAATATCCCTTTGCAATTGTAAGGTGACATCAAGCAGATGATTTGAAATAAAAGAATTCACCACTGCCGGCATTCCTCCCACCACCATATAATTAAGCATCTGACTGTTCATGAAGCTTAATACACTCTCTGAAAATGGCATCAAAGTCTGTAGATTATTCAATAATTCTGCTATAAAGACTTCCGAGACTCCGTTTGCCCAAAGAAATTCTTCAAAATCTAAAGGATACATAGTAATAACCGTTTCATATCCCACCGGGATACTGACCGGCTCGTCTTTATAGCCCGATATTCCTAATAGTGAGCCGGTGGCAATTATATCATATCTGCCATCCATTTTGAAAAATTTGAGACATGCTCGGGCCGCCGGTGATTCTTGAATCTCATCAAGAATAATGCAAGTCTTTTGGGGTATGAATGCATTCTGACGTCCCGTCACTGCAGACAATTCCATAGTGATTCGGTCGACAGAGTTAGTGCCTGAAAAAATTTCTTTATATATATTATTTTCATAGAAATTTATATAGACCACCGATTCATAGTTCTCATTGGCGAAATGTAAGGCAGAGAATGTCTTGCCGCATTGTCTGCAACCCTTTATCACCAAAGGGTTATGATCAGGAATTGACTTCCATTTACTGAGTTCTTTTTCAATTTTTCGTTTTAGCATGATTCCCAAGAAATAAATTTGTCCAATCGGGTATTATTGACGACAATCACTTTACAAATTTACACTTTTTCAAGGGACTTTTCTATAGATTTTACACTTTTCCAAGGGACTTTTCTATAGATTTTACACTTTTCCAAGGGACTTTTCTATAGATTTTACACTTTTCCAAGGGACTTTTATGAGGTAGCAGCAAATTTACTTTAAGTAAAATGGGTTAATTAGCGTAACGGGTATTGACTTTTTTGCCGTCTTTGTCCCATGTATAGATCCAGTTGCCATTTCGGGATGTAAAAGTATCACCGGCTACACCTGTGACATCACCTACAGATGATTTTGAGAGAGTCTTATATTTTCTACCCTCGGTATCCCACAGATAAATCCAGCTCCCGCTCTGGCTGACAAAGAAATTTGCACTGTAACCCTTGACTGTGCCAACAGAACTAACTGAAAGCGTTTTATATTTCTTGCCCTGTGAATTGTAGACATAGACCCAGCTGCCGCTTGTTTCAACACTTGAAATCTGTTCGGCTCTTGAAAATAATGCAGCCATAATCAGAAGAAATGATAATATCAGTTTTTTCATAGTAAATATTAAAGCTAACAGAGAAATCAATTGCTTATTTGAGGTTAACGACTTTCCTCTAAAATTTATTATGGGGAATAGGGGTGAAAAAGAGGGTATTAGAGAATTGGGGGAAATTTATTATTTTTGTTGCAACATTTACTAATCCTGTTGCAAATCGCAATTATTCTATCGATTGCAACAAATGTTATATCCTGATTTCTAAGCTCATTATAATTTTGCGCCATAGATTTTAAACTAACAACCTATACACATGAAAAAAACCATCCTAAGCTTAATGGCGACCATGCTCACAGGATTCTCTGTCTTTGCAGACGACATCCTGGTAGAGGGTACCGTTATTTCGGCAGCGGACAATGAGCCGCTAATTGGTGCCACTGTGTTATCACTTGAAACCAAGAAAGGCACTGCTACCGATATCGACGGTAATTTCCAGATTCAAGTGCCCCAAGGATCCAAAATCCGGGTCTCTTATGTAGGGTATAATGATTTTGAGGGGGTAGCGACTCCTAAGATGGAGATTCTTCTTTCTGAAAACTCCGAAGTGCTCGACGAAGTAGTAGTTGTCGGTTATTCTACTCAACGAAAAGCCGATCTCACCGGTTCAATTTCTGTTGTAAATACCAAAGACTTATCTACCGCGGCTACAACCGACCCGATGATTGCCCTCCAGGGTAAGGTGCCGGGCATGACCATTACCACCAATGGTTCACCGGTGGCAGCAGGAACTGTCAGGATCCGCGGTATGGGTTCATTCAACGCTGATCAGAATCCTTTATTTGTAATAGACGGCGTTCCGACCACAACCAATCTCAACACTCTTAATATGAACGACATTGAGAGTATGCAAGTGTTAAAAGATGCTGCTTCGGCTTCAATCTATGGTTCACGCGCTGCAAACGGTGTTATCATTATTACCACTAAACAAGGAAAGAAAGGTGGCGACAGTAAAATCAAAGTAGATTTTTCAGCAAGCTGGAGTGCTCAGTTCTATAATAATCAGAGCAAAATGCGTCTCCTTGATACTCCCGGATATGCAACTGCAATGGCTCAAGCCGCGCTCAACGATGGAATCGATCCTGTGGCATACGCTTCAAATTATGGATTGAACCTGAATGCAGCTGTAGGTTTGCCAATTACTGTTTACAATCCTGCCATCGGAGATTATGTAAATTATACCGTAAATGGCCTCTACGACGGTTATATAAACTCAAGGAAAACAATGAGATGCAGCAACACCGACTGGCTCGATGCCATAACACGCACCGGTTTCCTCCAAAATTATGACCTTTCTCTTTCAAGAGCAAATGATAACAGCCGTTCACTTCTCTCTGTGGGATACAAGAGAAATGCAGGTGTAATCAAAGATACTGATTTTGAAAGTCTCTCCATTCGTCTAAACAACGCATACGATGTATTGAAATGGCTGACAATAGGAGAAAACGCAACCATTACTTATTCTGACCAGGTAGATATCGCTCCTATGCAGAATGCCCTTAAGATGGCACCCACCGTCCCGGTTTATGAAGAAGACGGCGTAACCTTCGCCGGTCCCGTTGGAGGTATGAGCGACCGTCAGAATCCGATGAGGGAAATCGCCTTCAATAAGGATAACAGACTTAAGATATGGAGAATATTCGGCAACGGATATATTGATATCAAACCTTTCAAAGGGTTTACTTTCCGCAGTAATTTCGGTCTTGACTATGAATCAGGTTATATACATTCATATAATTATACTTTCCATAGCGATATAGTCAATAACGATACAAATTCAACATCTATCGGACAGTCACACGACACAAAATGGACATGGAGTAACACTATCAATTATGATTTCAACATAAAAGAAGAAAATGATTTCCATGTGCTCGCCGGTATTGAGGCTTTCCGTCAGACTCGTGTCGATTTCTCAGGAACAAATCAGGGATTTGATATAGAGACACCGGAATATATGTGGCCGGATGCTTCAACCGGTCTTGAATATTTCGGAGGTAACCAGTCAACTTATTCTCTCATATCTTTCTTTGGAAAAATCGATTACAGCTGGAGAAATCTTATTCTCGCATCATTTACCATCCGTCGTGACGGTTCCTCAAGATTCGGTCGAAATAACAAATATGGTACGTTCCCGGCAGCCACTCTCGGCTACCGTCTTAGCGAAAATATACAGAAATCTTGGATGAACGACCTGAAGGTTCGTTTATCCTGGGGTAAGACCGGTAACCAGGCAATCGCCAACAATGCTTATCAGGCTCTCTATGCAGCTGATTATGGTTCCGACAGAGTCACATCTACTGCTTATGACATCTGGTTGCAGCAATCCGGAGTTTTCCCATCAGGCTACCGGGCACTACAGTTTGAAAATCCTAACTTGAAATGGGAAACTACCATTCAATACAATGCCGGTGTTGACTATGGTTTCCTCAATAACAGACTCACCGGTTCTATCGATGCCTATATCAAGGATGTGAAGGACATGCTGATTAATCCGGCTTATCTCGGCGCAATCGGAGAAGGTGGAAACAACTGGACAAACGGCCCTTCTTTAAGGAACTGGGGTATGGAATTCCTTATTGGATGGAGAGATCTTGTTCAATCCTGCGGGCTTACTTACAATGTTTCTCTTAACATGGACTTTTACAGAAACCGGGTGACTTATCTTCCTCCATATGCCACAGGTTCCTATGTTCATACAACTAAAGAGAATCTCGTAGAATCACGTCGTCCTTACGGATCTATTGTTGGATATGTAGTCGAAGGCCTCTTCCAGAATCAGAACGAAGTCCTCGCATCGGGTCAGAATAATGCCAGAGTCGGTGGTCTTAAATACGCTGACCTTGATGGAGACGGGCTTATAACATCTGACGACCAGACTTGGATTTATAATCCGGTTCCTGATTTAAGCATGGGTCTTAATGTTAACCTCTCATGGCGCAATTTTGATTTCCAGATGTTCTGGCAAGGAGTATTCGGCAAAGATGTCTATAATGATCAGAAATTCCAGACTGACTTCTGGAGCATCACAGACGCCGGCTCAAACAAGGGGGACAGAATGTTAAAGGCCTGGTCGGAAGTTAACCGAACCTCCACTATCCCGGCTCTTACAACAAACAATAATGCTGAAGAGAACAGAACATCTACTTATTTCGTAGAAAACGGATCTTTTGCAAAACTCAGAACTCTCCAGTTAGGATATAATCTCCCGGAATCTGCTCTTAAGGCTCTGCGCCTGGATAATGTAAGATTCTATGTTTCCGGAAATAATATCTGCACCATCAAGAGTAAATCACTGACTTGCTCCGATCCTGAAAATCCTGTATGGGATTATCCTTTGTCAACCTCAATCACTTTTGGTCTACAGGTAGGTTTCTGATAATTTAAGAGTTTAATTATAAAAAAGATAATTATGAAAATCAAAAATATATTAGGGCTTGCAGTGTTGGCCATCGGAGCCACTTCCTGCAGTGATTTTATCGACGTTACCCCAACCGGAGTTATCAGCGGTGATTACGTCTACTCACAGCCTGAAGAGATGGTGACAGCGGCTTATGCCATGCTTGGCGACTGTTGGTATACCTACCCGTTCAATCTGATGCCTTATGGAGATATTACTTCCGACGATTGTTATAAAGGCGGTTCCGGAGTAGGCGATACCGGATATCATCCCATGGAAATTTGGACAACCCTAACTTCCAGACCGGGAGAACTCGATGAACTATGGTATAGATTATATTGTGCAATTGCCCGTTGCAACCGTGCTCTGGTTTCTCTTAATCAATATGGGGAAAGCGTTTTAGGAGCAGAAAAAACGGAACGTAGAAAGGCTGAAGTTCATTTCCTCCGTGGTCATTTCTATTTCAAACTTCTCACTTTGTTCCGCCAAATTCCATGGATAGATGAAGAAGTGTTTTATAATCATCTTGAAGAATCCACAAGGAATGACCAATTCTCATATGAGGAACTCTTCCAAAAGGTGATAAATGAATTCCAAATGGCATACGACGTTCTTTCTCCTGAGAGTCAGGACGGTGGAGGGCGCACCAATAAAATAGCTGCTGCTGCCTATCTGGCAAAATGCTATCTTACACTTGCCTGGGGTGACGGTTATGAGGCAACTAACGGTGTAGGACATATCAATCAGGCATATATGCAGAAAGTGGTTGAGTTCACAAACGACGTGGTCAACTCTCAATATGGTTACCTTGAAGATTTTGGAGACATATTTCTTCCAGAATATAAAAACTCAAAGGAATCTGTCTTTGCAGTCCAGACTTCAGACCGTTCGGAAGACAATACAGTTTTTGGCCGTGCCAATTGGTCGAATATGCTCAACGGATGCTGGGGAATGTGGTCTTGCGGATGGGATTTCCATAAACCATCACAGAATCTCTTAAATGCATTCAAAACTGAAGGAGGGCTGCCGATGTTCGATCACTTCAACGATAATACTACTTACCCTGTCAGAGGTATTACCTCAGCCCAGAAATATGATCCCAGACTTTTCCATACTATAGGAATGCCTTCATGGCCTTATAAATATGAGGAAGAATTTACAATGACAAAAGAAAATTCCCGCACACCAAACACCTATGGTTACTATACCTCTTTAAAAGATGTGCCTCAAAGGTCTAAAGGAGAAACATACGATGGAAGCTGGCAGGCTTTTGCAATGAATGATTACGTTATCCGCTTCACAGATGTAATGCTTATGCGTGCAGAAGCACTCGTTGAATTAGGCCAATTATCTGAAGCCCAGAACATCGTAAACGACATTCGGAGAAGAGCACAAAATTCTGTGGCCAAACATATTGCCTATGCAACTGATTATTGTGAAATCGCTCAATATCCGGCAGGATATTTCTCAACGAAAGAGATTGCAAGAACATGTGTTCAATGGGAGCGTCGCCTGGAGATGGCAATGGAATGTGACCGCTTCTTCTCGCTGAAACGCTGGGGTATCGCCTCTAAGACCCTAAATGCATACTTTGAAAAAGAACAGACAGTCAGCTACGACGGACAAGGCTATTGCGACTACCTGAGAGAAGCAAGATTCACTCCGGGCAAAAATGAATTCTTCCCGGTTCCATATAATCAGCTATATTATATTCCTGGACTTTATTCCCAGAATGAAGGTTACAATTAATAATACAATCCAACAAATCTTAGTCATGAAAATATATAGTTTCACAGCGATTGCTCTGGCAATTCTTTCTCTCTCATCATGCCAGAACAAAGATATCGAGATCATGGATCCCATTCTTGCACCTCTTTCGGAGAATTTAATCACAGGACATCTGGAGGGTGACAATTATGTGTGGACATGGGAAGCACCCACAATGAAATCCACACAGGTAGAAGTGCGCTCAAATAATCTTGTAGTGCAAAAAGAAGTTGTTGACGGTAACACTTTCACTCATTATAATATTGACACTAATATACCTTACACTTACATATTTAAGGTAACAGACGGTGTAAATTATTCCACAGGAGTGATAATGGAATATACGCGTGCCGGAGCTTCAAAAATCACCGGTATCACCATGTCTCAGCTAGACAATCCTGACGGCTCTTACTCTGCCAAAATCACCTGGGACAAGCCTTCCAATGCTGAATCACTTAATTTCTCCGCAACATCAGGTGCCCGTTCTTTTACTGAAAAACTGTCGGCTTCAGCCACTGAATATATTATAGAAAATGTAAAAGACGGAGAGGAATGGAATGTTAAACTGACAGCAGAAAATAAAGAGGGTTCCTCCCTTCCATCATCTTCATCTCTTTTAATAGGGAAGACGGCAATAGGTTTCCTAAGTGTGTATTCCTCTCCTGAAGAGTTGGTTTCCAACGGCGATGACGATGAAGCATGTGCCTGGTTATGGCTACATTCTGAATATCCTTCAGCCCAATTCATTCCTTTCACAGACATTACATCTGCAGAAACCTTAAGTCCTTATCGTGTCATTTTCTGGATGCGGGATCTTGAAGGTGTTGGAGAAGATGAAGTGTTTACCATGCCACAAGTAGTAGATGAAGCTACCCCCTATATCCGTGAATGGTATGCAAATGGCGGCAATCTGCTGCTTTGGAGTCATGCCACTGTGTATGTGGGGACATTGGGAAGAATTGACATGAATCTTCTTCGTACAAACGACCGGAACATTGGCACAGGCGTCGGAGGCTGGAATCCGGATACCTGGAAAATGGCGGTGGAACTCCATCCGGGCAGTCGCTTTAAGAAAGATGCATCTTCTCATCCGATTTTTAAGGGTCTGGACTACGAGACAACCGACCGGACAAAACTCATTGCTTTCAAAGGACCCGGATGGACTGAAGATCATAACTGTTTGTTTTTTAATCTGCCCTCTGTTTTGACGGGTATCGGCAACCAGGAAGAAGCATGTTATAATGAAACCGTGAATAATCTTGGAATCATTCTTCTTGGAACCTGGGATTCACAAATCGACTGGGTTTCACAGCTCAATGTCTGGGAAGCCCAACAGGGTAACACTGAATTCAAAGGAACTATCATCTGCATTGGTAATGGGGGCTGCGAATTCTCAATGAAGAATGCTGATGGTTCAAAAGACATTTCTGCTTACCCAAAAAATAATCCCTATCAGGGAAATGTTCTTACACTTGCCAAGAACTCTCTGGAATATCTTAAGACAAGATAAAAATTAAATCATTTGAAATCATGAAATTCAATAAACAATATATTCTTTTACTCTGCGGATTGTCTCTAATAGGCTGTACAGATGATAAGTTTACCGATGTGGTTCCTTTCCCTGAAGAGGCAGATACAGACAATCCGGGCACACAGGAACCTGTTTCTTCATCGCGAGATGAGCAATATCGACCGCAGATCCATTACACTCCTGCAGCCAATTGGATTAATGATCCCAACGGTATGTTCTACCTTGATGGAACCTGGCATCTCTATTATCAATATAATCCCTCCGGAAATGACTGGGGAAATATGAGCTGGGGTCATGCCACCTCTTCCGACCTTATTCATTGGGAAGAAAAACCTGTTGCTATGGTACGTAATGAATGGGGCGACATATTCTCCGGAAGTGCCGTTGTTGATAAGGATAATACAGCCGGTTTTGGGGCTAACACAGTTATAGCGTTCTATACCGCTTCAGGAGAACGTCAGCAACAATGCCTGGCTTATAGCACTGACGGAGGTATGACATTTAATCAATATGAAGGAAATCCGGTTATTCCTAATTCTGACCTTCCTGACTTTCGAGATCCAAAAGTTTTCTGGCACCCAGAGTCAGGGAAATGGATAATGTGTCTTGCCCTGGGTTGGGATTGCGGGATTGAGTTATGGGGTTCTTCAAACCTCAAATCATGGTCAAAACTCTCAACTTTCCGTTCATCAAGTGCCAGAAGTAATATAGGCCAATGGGAATGTCCTGACTTGATCCGCCTTCCTTATAATGGTGGGGAAAAATGGGTCCTTATTGTCAGCAATAATCCGGGTGGACCGGCCGGTGGCTCAGGCACGGAATATTTTATCGGTAACTTTGACGGTAATGAATTCACTGCTGATGAAATGGACTATCCTCTTTGGCTCGATTATGGCAGTGACAATTATGCCGGAGTAACCTGGAGCAATGCTCCCGACAACAGAACTGTAATGATCGGATGGATGAATAATTGGAATTATTGTGGCAATGTGCCTTGTAATCCCTGGCGTTCAGCCATGACTCTTCCGAGAGAGCTTACCCTCAGAGACATTGATGGATCACCTCGTCTTTGCTCATCTGTTGTAAAAGAAATTGATGGCATCGGTGGCGAATGGACAGATACAGACGGTATATGTCAGGGAGGTGTCGCATATGAAATCAAGCTTTCTCTTGATCCTAAAGAAAGCAAAACGTTTACTGTGGGGAATGCTGTAGGGGAATATCTGGAAGTGGAGGTTAATCCATCTGCCGGGAAGATTATAGCCAAAAGAACTTCAACCACAGGAGCAACAAATTTCCATGGATTATTTTCAATTCCCACACTTGCGTCTCCTTATAATACAAATGCTGATGAGCTTGAATTGCACCTTTTAATAGACAATTCTTCTGTTGAGATCCTTAGCACTGACGGCGCAGCAGCTATCACTTGTCTGGTTTTCCCATCTGTTCCTTACGACAGGATCTCAGGATTGGAAAATGGAATCAGCTACCGCCCTTTAAATACAATCTGGTAAAACAGAGCATCAAAGACTTTTCCTCTATTTTTGTTAGATTGGAGGAAGCCAATTAAAATCAGGGGGAAGCAGTAACTACTGCTTCTCCCTGAATTCCGTTGGGGTCATTCCGAACTGTTCTCGGAAACATTTTGTGAAGTAAGCCGGAGTGGAAAAACCTACTTCGTAACAGATTTCGCTTATGGTCTTGTCGGTCGTTGCAAGGAGTTTGCGTGATTTTTTTAGTCGCAAATTCCTCATTAACTCCACTGGAGAATAATTTGTTATCGCTTTGAGCTTTCTGTAAAGCTGAGTTCTTTCAAAGCCCATGGAGGAGGCTATTGCCTCGACATTCAAATCAGGGTTCCCCATTTCTTTTTCAAAGATTTCCAGGAACTTATTATAAAAATCATCATCTATAACACCGGAATTTTTAGGGAGTGCCTTCCTTTTTTCAGAAAGAGGCACAGAAGATGGAATACGTTTTTCATAAATATCTTTAATCTTTCTCCTGTTGAAGATAAGAGAAGCCACCTGCGATTTAAGTACTGCAGAAGAGAAAGGCTTGGAGAGATAACCGTCTGCGCCACTCTCGAATCCCTGAACACGCTGTTCGTCCATTGAACAGGCTGTGAGCATCAAGACCGGTATATGGCTTGTGATCTCTTCTTTTTTAAGCCGGCTACAAGTTTCCATTCCATCAATGCCGGGCATCATAACATCGCAGACTATTAAATCAGGCACATATTTCACTGCCTTTTTAATTCCCTCCTTACCATTTGAAGCCTGCAGGACGTTATAATCATCCTTCAATAGTTCTGTCACAAGTTCCCGTATATCCCTGTTATCGTCGATTACAAGAAGAACCGGCTTTTCGTCTTCAAAGTTTGTTTCCGTTTCAATATCATCTAATTCCGCGTTGATTTCATCAGCTGTTATGGAAACTTCTACTTCCTGCGGAGTCTCACTGACATGAACAACAGGCAAGGAAACAGTAAAGACAGACCCCTTTTTAAGCTCACTTTCAACGGAAATTGATCCTCCATGCAATTCTATAAATGCTTTAGCCAGCGACAGACCGATCCCGGATCCTCTGGGACGCACTTTATCCACCTGAAAGAATCGGTCGAAGATATTTTTAATGTTTTCGGCACTTATACCTTCACCACTGTCGAGTACTTTAAAAATGAGCCTATTATCTTTTATTTCATAGGAGACATTTATAACGCTATTGTCAGGACTATATTTAAATGCATTGGAGACAAGGTTGAAAAACACTCTTTCTATCTTTTCTACATCCATAGCCAGACAGACGGGTTGCCCATCCTTTGGCCGGTCAAGAGTAAAACGTATGTTTCTTTTCTTTGCGAGAGCCCTGAAAGAATCGAACCATTCATTGACAGCACGGCTGAAATCAGTTTCCACAAGATTAAGATTCAGCTTGTTGTTTTCGTATTTCCTAAAATCCAGAATCTGATTGATCAGTCGTTGTAAAATTTTCACATTCTTATCTGCAATCTTAACAAGAGTTTTCTGTCGGGAATCAAGATTTGACGCCATATTCAACTGAGACACCGGCTCAGCTATAAGGGTAAGAGGGGTCCGAAGGTCATGGCTTACATTAGTAAAAAATACGAGTTTTGATTGAGTCGCTTCTTCGAGAAGCCTGTTAAGTTCCTTCTGCTTGTCACGCTCTTCCTCAAGAAGCCGGTTCTGTTTCATTAAAGCTTCCTGATGGCGACGATGCTGCCAGAATGTACGTAACACAAGAAAGAGGAATCCGAATAAAAGGACTAAAATTACAATTATGGCATAGAAAAGAATGGTCTGGGCTGAATGACGGCTGAGATAATCGTCAAGTTGAGTTTTCAAGGCCCTAATTTTTTCAGTGTCCTCCATCACTACTTCATTCTGCCTTAAAAGTATGTCGGCATTGGTAGCGTCAACAGCAGAAGACAAGGGGAGCATCACCTCTTTTTCATAAGGTTGGCCATGAAGAATTTTTAAAGCCTCCTTCAAAATAATACTGCCCTCGGTAGGATAAAGGAAAGTCGCATCAATCACACCGTCTTTCACTGCCTTAATCCCAATAGAGGGTGCCGCATCTATTCCGATTATCTTAATATCATTTCGGCCGAGTTTGTCTGCCACCTCGGAAGCTCCCATAGCCATTCTGTCGTTATGAGCGAATATCAGGTTCACTTCGGGATGATTTGCAATCATCGTATCAGAAACCGCTACAGCTTTTTCAAGAGTCCAGTCTGCCGCCTCGCTTGCAACTATTTTTCCTCCGGCTTCTTCAATAATCCTTTTGAATCCGAGATGCCGGTCTTCAGCCGGTGTAGATCCTCGGAGACCATATAGTTCCATCACATTAATTGGAGATGTAGCCAGATTTAAAGAATAGCGCGCGGCCGATTCTCCGAGTCCTATATTATCCACCCCGATGCGCTGGGTATAAGTGGTGTCGTTTATATTTCTGTCGAAAATAATGACCGGGAGTCCTTTTTCATAGACCGATCTGATTACCGATGTCAACGGTTCGGCTTCATTAGGGGCCACAACAATAATATCAAAGCCCTTTTCAACAAAATATTGAATATCCCGGATCTGCTTTTCATTGCTGTCGTCGGCCGATCTGATCTCCAATTCCACATCATCATGCAGCATCGCTTCCAGGCGAAGTTCTTCATTGAGCTTTGATCGCCAGTCATCACTGCTACATTGAGACACACCGATTTTAAATTTGTCGCTCTTCCTGCAGGAGGGAAATAAAGAGGAAAACAGGATTACAACCAGAAGTAAAAGGCAGTTTGAATTTATTATAGGTTTCATAGTATGCAAATTTATATAAAAATTCGTGCAGAAGAGATAAAATAAGTGGCATAACAACAAGATTTATAGGATATGCAACAAATGTTCTATATAATCCTTCAATGTTAATATTACCTTTGCGAAAAAGAAACAGACCTAACATATTTTTATTGAAGCGAAAAATTTAGTTTATTTGGAGAGGTAAAAAAAGATTGTCTTTAGGTATTAATTGTAAAATTTAAAAAACAGAAATATGAAACTTAAAAATCTAATCATCCCTGCGGTGTGCCTGGCTCCCTTAACAATGACCGGGGCAGGAGGAGTGGAGATTTCCCATCTGGGTCCCACCAACACACTGGTTCGGGTAAATGGAGAGGGACAATATCTGTTGCTCCCGGTTCAGGAAAGCCATGAAGACGATGCCCGGATCAATGTTTTGGCCGACGGCAAAATAGAAGAAACAATTTACGTAAGACTGGCCCGCACAAAAACCGATTACACGGTGCCTTTCGACCTGTCAAAATACAAGGGAAAAAACCTCATGCTCGATATCGTCACACAACAGAACCGGAACTCCGTGAGAGATGCACAGGACGACGTGTGCTGGGACGGGATGATCATAACTGATACTTTCGACACAACCAACAGAGAGAAAAAGTATCGTCCGGCCTATCACCACACGCCGCTTTATGGATGGATGAACGATCCAAACGGCATGTTCTATAAAGACGGAGTGTGGCATCTTTATTATCAAAAGAATCCATATGGTTCAAAATGGCAGAATATGACATGGGGACATTCAACATCAAAAGACCTGATTCATTGGGACCATCAGAAAGACGCAATCAAGCCCGACGGCCTTGGTTCCATTTTCAGTGGAAGCTCTGTCGTTGACCATAATAATACCGCAGGTTACGGCAAAGATGCCGTTATAGCCTTATTCACTTCAGCCGGCACAAGCCAGATGCAGAGCCTTGCCTACAGCACTGATAACGGAGACACGTTTGAAGTATATGCCGGGAATCCTATCATCACCCTTGATTCCGAAGCCCGGGATCCGAATATGTTCTGGAACGATAAGACCGGTGAATGGAATCTTGTTCTGGCTCACGCCCTTGACAAGGAGAACCTTTTCTTTACCTCTCCCGATTTAAAGAACTGGACACTTTCAGGCACCTTCGGGAAAGGCTTGGGCGCACAGGAAGGTGTGTGGGAATGTCCGGATCTTTTCGAACTTCCGGTTCCCGGAACAGACAAAACCAAATGGGTTCTGATTTGCAATATAAATCCCGGGGGTCCTTTCGGAGGAAGTTCGATACAATATTTTATCGGCGATTTCGACGGGAAAACTTTCATTTCAGATACTAATCCTGACGGAACAGTGCCTACTAAATGGCTTGACTATGGAAAAGACAATTATGCTCTTGTAAGCTGGAGCAATGCCCCCGACAACCGTCGCACCGCAATCGGATGGATGAGCAACTGGCAATATGCAGCCGATGTACCCACCATGCAATTCAGAAGCGCTAACACTTTGCCGCGAGAGATGGAACTCTTCAGCACAAATGACGGAGAACTTTATGTGGCATCAGTGCCTTCGCCCGAACTTCTGAAATTACGTGGAAAAATAATTGAAAAAGCATCCAATAAAAATATAGGATCAAATCCTACAGATTTCCAACTTCCTTCGGAGGGATTATGCGAAATCAATCTTGATTTTGAAGCCACCAATGCAGATGTGGTTTCATTCATCCTCTCAAATCCGGAAGGAGAAAAAGTAATAATGCGTTATGATTCAAAAAACCGGACAATGTCGTTCGACCGGCGTCAGAGCGGTATCGTGGATTTCAGTCAGAAATTCCCTGCCGTTACAGTTTCCCCTACTTTTGAAACGGATGGTAAGATAAATTTGAGAATATTCATCGACCGTTCAAGTATCGAGCTTTTCGGCAATAGGGGACAGTTTGTTATGACCAACCTTGTATTCCCCAATTCACCCTATACCAACCTATCCGTTGAGTCGAGAAACGGAAACGCAACTCTTTCAGAGCTCAAGGTATATGAGATAAATTCATGAGTTTTTGAATTCTAAGATATTATATAATATGGACAATACATTGACACTCCAGACCACGAAGAAATCATCACTGATGCAACTTGTGCCGGTTATGCTCTGCTTTTTTGCCATGGGATTTGTGGATCTCATAGGCACGGCATCAAATTATGTGAAAGACCAGCACAGCCTGACAGAAAGTCAGGCCGGATATCTTCCTCTTCTTGTATTTTTCTGGTTTCTCATCATATCAGTTCCAACCGGACTGCTGATGAATAAAATCGGAAGAAAGAAAACGGTGCTCCTCTCTCTTGTTGTGACCACCCTGGCACTTGTGATTCCAATCTGTGGCGACAGTCTCGCTATGTTCGTGATTGGCTTTTCTCTGTTAGGTATCGGTAATGCCATCATGCAAACTTCACTCAATCCACTTGTTACAAACCTTATATCAAACGACAAACTTGCTTCAACACTTACTTTCGGCCAATTTGTGAAGGCCATAGCATCTTTCCTCGCTCCTATCATAATGACATGGGGTTATCTGGAAGCTTTCCCGACCTTCGGCCTGGGATGGAGAGGCCTCTTTGCCCTTTATGCCATCATCAGCTTCCTTTCAATAGCCGTATTGGGGGGCACACCCATCCAGGAAGAGAAACCTGACAAGGCTTCCGGCCTTTGGGAAAGTGTAAAACTGCTCGGTTATCCGTTTGTTTTCCTCTGTTTTATGGGTATTTTCTGTCATGTGGGAATAGATGTGGGAGTAAATACCTACGCACCCAAAATCATAATGGAAAGATTGTCAGTTCCATTGGAAGAAGCTACCTTTGCTACAAGTCTCTATTTTATATTCCGTACGGGTGGCACATTCTTAGGTTCCTTCTTCCTGCGTATGATGAGCCAGCGGCTGTTCTTCCTGATAAGCGTGGTAATGATGATAGCCTCAATGATCATTCTTTTTTCATGTGATTCTCTTGGCGCTCTTTATACAGGAATAGCTCTGGTGGGATTCGGCAATTCAAATATTTTCGCCGTTGTGTTCTCACAGGCTCTCAACAACCGTCCGAAAGAACGGAATGAAGTTTCCGGGCTTATGATCATGGGTCTTTTCGGAGGAGCCATTTTCCCGGTAATAATGAGCTATTGCACCGATTTCTTTGGTGGGATTTCAGCAGCTGTGGCTGTGATGCTGATCGGAGTGCTTTATCTTCTTTTCTTCACCACAAGAATCAAAAAGGTGAAAGGCTGAAAAATCAACCTGCAATTTCTTTTGATTAAACTTATAACACACCACGAATAAAGAAAAATAACCATGAATAAAACTGTTGTAGGAATGGGAGAAGCTCTCTGGGACGTTCTTCCGGAAGGCAAGAAAATTGGTGGAGCACCGGCTAATTTTGCTTACCATGTGTCGCAGTTCGGATTGCCGAGCTGTGCAGTGAGTGCCATAGGAGTTGACGCTCTGGGTAAAGAACTGGTTGATAATCTTTCAAAGAAGGATCTGAATTTCAGTCTTGCAGAAGTTCCTTACCCGACCGGAACCGTACAAGTGGAAATAGATCAGGCAGGAATACCCCAATATGATATTAAAGAAAATGTGGCATGGGACAACATTCCTTTCACAGAGAATCTTGAAAAACTTGCAAAAAATACACGAGCTTTCTGTTTCGGATCCCTCGCTC
Source organism: Muribaculaceae bacterium (assembly GCA_022510445.1). Classification (GTDB taxonomy): domain Bacteria; phylum Bacteroidota; class Bacteroidia; order Bacteroidales; family Muribaculaceae; genus Lepagella. The sequence continues at coordinate 16,787 of JAFLTN010000018.1, forward strand.
AAAGAAATATCGTGTCGCGCACAACTATCAACGAATTTTTAGATGCGATGCCAAAGGATGAAGACACATTAGTAGTTTTCGACATCAACCTGCGTCAGGGCTTTTATACCAAAGAGATTCTCATGAACTCAATGGAAAAATGCAATATCCTCAAGATAAACGACGAAGAACTGGTGATTGTGAGCCGTATGTTCGGATATCCGGGCATAGACCTTCAAGACAAATGCTGGATACTGTTAGGAAAATATAATCTCAAGATGCTGATCCTGACCTGCGGCATCAACGGAAGCTATGTGTTTACACCCGGCAACGTCTCCTTCCTGCCTACACCGACTGTAAAGGTAGAAGACACCGTTGGAGCGGGAGACTCTTTCACGGCAGCCTTCATAGCCAGCATCCTTAAAGGGAAGAGTGTGGAGGAGGCTCACCATAAAGCTGTGGAAACCTCGGCTTACGTATGCACACAGAAAGGTGCTATGCCTGTGCTTCCTCCCGAAATAACGGGGTTGAAATAATGACTCTCTGCAAGGTATAAGGTTCTTAACCCCGATAGTGTTTTTTCTTATTTCAGAAGTTCAAGAGCCTGTTTCCGGGAGGCTCCCGGCCACCGTTGTTTTAGAGCGTTGACAAGTCTCTCTAAAGATTCTTCCGGAGAAAACTTGTTTTCATTGAAATTATTATTGAAGATTAACTCGGGAGTGGAATATCGGGCCACTCCCCATCCGTATCTCTCCCCCCTTTTAGTATATTTATATTCAAAATCAGAAATGATAAGCCATCCTCCCATCTGAAGTTTCTGGAGAGGTCCCTCAAGAGATTTTCTCTTGGCGCGGGTTTGAATGAATGGTTCCGGGTTATTGTCAGGCAGCTCATTCCATTCACGTCGTTTTGACATAGGACCGAAAATTGCGGCCTTTAGTTCAGTGGAAGTCATTCCATCATTCACCCTTATTATATCCAGGAGCATCTCTTCAGAGGAATCAGGAACAACAGGATAAGCCTTGCGACGATAATTCAGAAAATCGGGTAACAACTCAAGAGAAACAAAACCTGCTTTCTTACGAAAGAACTTCCCATAGGCAGTCGATCTTCTTCTGATAACAGGGCCTTTCCATTCCCAACAGCCTTCATCATTATTCCCTCCGAAAAGAAGACCGGGAGCACACATTTCTTCTATCGAGAACCCTTTTATAGGGTTATTGAAAAAAGGAAGAAGACCGAAATGCAGGGTAGCTTCTTCCAAAGACTGAAGCCTGTCAATTATCATTTTGCGAGGTTTCCGGAGAAAATCAAACATATTGTAAAAACAACTGGTAAAGATACCTATCATTAGACCCCATAACACAAAAAATGGGGAACGAGGTCATAAAACGCAATGTCGATATATTTTTAATGAGCGTCAAGCCAGTTAGAGGCCACACCTGAGGATGCGGTAAGGGTCACTTCTCCGGAATAGGCATTTTCCATAGACCGGGTAACTATTTCCTGCACTTTGGGCAATTCCTCCGGTATCACGTCGAAGTTGAGTTCGTCATGAACCTGCATAATCATTTTTGAACTAAGATTTTCCTCTTTCAGGCGTTTTGCAATCTCAACCATCGCCACCTTAATAATATCAGCAGCCGAACCTTGAATCGGAGCGTTAATAGCATTTCTTTCGGCATAACCTCTTACTACAGGATTCTTGCTGTTGATATCGGGCAATCTTCTTTTCCTACCCATCTTTGTGGAAACATATCCGTTGTCACGAGCATTTTCCACGGAGTCGTGCATATATCTTTTGATTGTGGGGAAGGTTTCAAAATAATTGTCGATCAGCTGTTTCGCATCAGTTCTTGGAATTCCGAGACGCGATGCCAGTCCGAAGGCAGAAATCCCGTATAAAATACCGAAATTGGCGGTTTTTGCATGACGCCGTTCATCAGGAGTTACCTCCTCGGGTTTCTTATGATAAATTTTTGCCGCAGTGATGGCATGAATATCGTCGCCGTTTTTGAAAGCCTCGAGCATTGTCTCGTCGTGAGCAAAATCTGAGACGAGTCTTAATTCAATCTGTGAATAATCTGCCGATAGGAAGAGATGACCCGGGTCTGCTATAAAGGCTCTCCGGATCTCACGTCCCTGATCCTCCCTGACGGGTATGTTCTGCAAATTAGGAGCCGAAGAAGATATTCTTCCCGTAGCGGTCACTGTCTGATTATAAACGGTGTGAACTTTCCCGGTCTGCGGATTAATGGCCTGAGGCAACGCCGTGAGATAAGTGGTGAGAAGTTTCTTAAGCTGTCTGTATTCCAGTATTTTCCCGACAATCGGGTTCTTTCCGGCCACCTTCTCCAGAACATCTTCACTTGTGGAATATTGGCCTGTCTTTGTTTTCTTAGCTTTGGGATCAAGCTGGAGCTTGTCAAAAAGGATTTCTCCGACTTTTGCCGGCGACCCTACGTTAAACTCCTCTCCCGCAAGACCGTAAATTTCCTTTTCGAGAGCAGACAACCTTGCTTCGAACTGAACCGCAGCCTCGTTAAGCGCATCGACATCCAGGCGCACACCTGCTATTTCCATCTCTGCAAGCACAGCAGATAAAGGCAGTTCCACATCGCATAGGAGCTTTTCCATTCCCTCTTTCTTAACTTCCTCCAGAAGGATCTTTTTCAGACGAAGAGCGACGGCCGCAACATGCGAAGTCCATTCAGCAATTTCAGATTCTGAGGAGACCATATTTTTAGAACCACGCTTAGCGCTCATGACAGGTTCCGGAGGCATGGCATGTCCGAGATAAAGCGAAGACAGTGAATCGGCTGTATGACGCATTTCAGGCTGAATGAGATAATGGGCCACAGAGACGTCAAAATAATTTTCCAACGGAATATTCAGGTCATTGCGAAGCCTTCGGGCTATGACATAATCCCGTTTGGCTTCAAAAGTGACCTTCTGAATATCCGACCTTGCCATCAGATCGAGCAGAAGAGCCATCCCCTCGGAAAATTCCGAAGGAATAAAATAAACGTCAGATTCATTCACAGCCACAGCTGCCCCATAAACGACTGCCTCCATATCATTTTCCCCCTCGGCGATAATGCTTATCCCACACTCTTTCCCCGTCAGAGCCGCGGAGAGCCTGTCAAGATCTTCCCGGGAGGAAACGATCTTACGGTTGACCGGAACAGTTTCGAGAGTTACAGACGCGGCCTGAGAGGCAGAATCATTCTCTTCGTCAAAGTCAAACAAAGAAGCCGGAACTTTAGAGGGAGGAAGATTTGAATTCAAACGCTTCTCCACGCGTTCACGCAAGGAACGGAATTCCAATTCCTTGAAAATCGCAAATAATTTTTCTTTATCTTCAGGTTTTCTAAGCAATTCCTCAGGCATGGACTCTACCGGCACATCGGTGCGGATCGTGGCAAGGAAATAAGAGTCTTTTATCTGTTGAACATTATCCTCTACTTTTTTCTTCAAGGCACCTTTAAGTTCATCAGTGCGCCTGAGAAGTTCTTCCACACTTCCGAAATCATTTATGAGTTTCACGGCGGTTTTCTCACCGATACCTGGGCAGCCGGGAATATTATCAATCTTATCCCCCATTAATGCGAGGAGATCAATCACCTGTGATGTCTTCTGTATGCCATAACGGGCACACACTTCCTCCTCCCCTCTCAACTCGAAATCCTGACCGCGATAGGAGGGCTTGTATTGAAGCACGTTAGGACTGACAAGTTGTCCGAAATCCTTATCCGGTGTCATCATATAAGTAGTGAACCCCTCCTTTTCAGCCCTTTTGGCCATGGTGCCGATGACATCATCGGCTTCAAATCCGTCCACTTCAAGAATTGGTATATTATAAGCATTTATAATTTCCTTTATGATAGGGATGGAAAGTTTAATATCCTCGGGAGTAGACTCTCTTTCCGACTTATAAGAGGCATCGGCCTCACTACGGAAAGTTGGACCCTGAGGATCAAAACAAACAGCGATGTGAGTGGGTTTTTCCTTTCTGAGAATCTCCTCAAGAGTGTTCACAAATCCAAAAATAGCCGACGTGTTGAAGCCACCTTGAGTGAGGCGCGGCATTTTGATCAGAGCGTAATAAGCACGAAAAATAAGAGCGTAGGCATCCAGGAGGAAGAGTCTTTTTTCGTTCATAGCAATGGAAATTATATCTAATTTGATGCTAATATAACAATAAGTAAGGGATAATTTATTAAATTTGCGTTGAAAAATGGATCGTCTGGAAGAAATCCAAAAGAGAATAGAGCCGGAGCTCGAGGAGATGAACGGGATTATCCGTTCATCGCTTGCCACATCTAATGAACTCATGAATCGGGTCGTTAGCAATTATCTTATGATCAAGGGCAAGCAGATAAGGCCGATAATGGTTATCCTAAGCGCAAAATTTTTCGGGGAAGTAAATACGGATGTTCTCCACGCCGGCGCCTCTCTTGAGATGCTTCATAATGCATCTTTGATTCATGATGATGTGGTTGACGAGACTTCGCTCAGACGGGGAAGAGCCACAATAAACAACGAATGGGGAAATCATATAGCTGTCCTTGTGGGCGACTTCTTCGTATCAAACGCACTGGCAGCCGGGATTAAGACAGGTAACATAGCCATCATTTCCTCTCTTTCCGACCTTGGCAAGGAACTGTCGTTAGGAGAAGTGGAACAGATATGCAATGTAAAGGAACACCGGTTTGACGAGCCACATTATATGTCGATGATCCGCAAGAAGACAGCCTCTCTTTTCATGAACTGCGTTAAGATGGGAGCCGAGGCGGTCGGTGCTTCTCCGGAAGAATACGGACCACTGATGGAATATGCCGAGTTGCTGGGACTCTGCTTCCAGATCAGGGATGATATTTTTGATTACTACAACAATCCTCTTATCGGCAAGCCTACAGGAAACGATCTGCGAGAGGGAAAGGTGACTTTGCCACTTCTATATTCTCTGAAAGCTGCCCCAAAAGAAAAATCGGAAGAGATGAAAAACCTTCTTCAACGCGGGCTTCTCTCCGATAAGGAGATCATAACCCTGATCGACTTCGCTAAAGAACACGGGGGAATTGAATATTCATTCGCCAAGATGAGAGAGATAGAGGCCAAAGCCGACAAGCTTCTCGATCAATATCCGCCTGGCATCTGGGCAACTGCTTTCAGAGATCTGTTTGAATACATAATCTCCCGCGACCGATAGGAGATGTTGAAACCATATTTACATCCTAACCTTATAGAAGCCGGTTGTGACGAAGCGGGCCGCGGTTGTCTTTGCGGGCCTGTGAGCTGTGCCGCAGTGATTCTTCCGCCCGCTTTCAATTGCGAAGAGCTAAACGACAGCAAACAGCTTTCTGAAAAAAAGAGGGAGAAACTCAGAGGAATCATCGAGGAAAACGCTTTGGCATGGGCAGTTGTCATGGTGAGTCCTGAAGAGATTGACAAAATCAATATTCTCAACGCCTCCATTCTGGGCATGCACCGTGCTATTGAGAAACTAAGTCTGACCCCGGAACATATTCTTGTAGACGGCAACAGGTTCAAACCCTACAGAGACATCCCTCATACCACTGTAGTGAAAGGAGATGCTACATACATGTCGATTGCTGCAGCTTCGATTCTTGCCAAAACTCACAGAGACGAGCTGATGGTAAATCTGGCAAAAGAATATCCCGGATATGACTGGGAAGTCAATAAAGGATACCCTACAAAAAAACATCGGGAAGCAATTGAAAGACTTGGAAAGACGCCGCTCCACCGTATGACTTTCGGAGGGAAAAAGTGAGCTTTAGAACCTTAAAGAGCGGAGTTTAAAGATAGATAGAGTTAATCCGTTCTGCGAAAATAGGCCAGGAAAGACGGCTATTGAAAGATTCATAAGCATTCCTTCCCATCTTATCTTTAAGGGATGGGTCGCCGGCAAGGCTCATCATTTTCTCGGCAAGAGATGAAGGATTACCCGGCTTGACAAGAAAACCTTCCACACCGTCGCTGATATATTCCGGTTGTGCTCCGTTTGAAGAGCATATCTGAGGTCTCCCCAAAGCCATGAATTCTATATTGGAAAGACCAAAAGCTTCAGCCTCTGTGGCCGGCAGAACACCGAAATCCGAACTTTGGATAAGAGGGAAAGGATCATCAGTGTGCCCGTACCAGTCAATAAGATCCATCACCCCCTTTGAAATTGCCCTTCGTCTGATTTTATCTGTATAGTCAGGCTGGCCGCTTCCCACTATTCTGAGCCTGATTCTTTTGCCTCTCAAAAGAACCATGGCATCAATCAGGGTTTCGAGCCCCTTACCGGGTTCAAGTGGTCCATGAAACATGGCAATTGTCGGGCCACTTTCAGGGACAGGTAAAAAAGGCCCTTTTGGAAGCTTTATACTGTTGTGTACTATATGTAGCCGGGAATCGGGGAAAGGGGGAACGAAATTCTTCCAGGTTTCCAAAAACTTGTCGCGAGCAATCCGGGAAACGAAAACTATTGAATCGACGTTTCTATAAATATTGCGGAAAAGCCAGCTGTCGATTCCATGTTTCACCTTATGGCGAGTCACTACTACTTTCACATCCTTTCTGCGGGATAGCTTCTTTGCAATCAAAGCTATGCAAACTTTACGGAAACTATGGGCATGAATAACGACCTGACCCGGAGAGGTTCTGATTTTTTTTGTAAGTAATCTGATTGAAACGGGATCAAGCAGCCCTTCAAAAGGTGCATGCATCAAGTTGATACCTTCATCTTCAAAAAGACTGTCGACTGCCTTGGCCCCCCTTGTCAAAGCAAAAACCTGCCATCCATTTTCTTTAAAATGACGGCAGATGTCAAGGGCATAACGCTGGATTCCACCCCAGCGGTTAGCTGTCAGAATATGAATAAGGGTCGGGGCCTCACCCATCCTGAGAATCCTCAATTAGAAGCGGCCAGCATCACCTTAATGTCAACACTTGGCATATTGAGGAAAGACCCGATTAGTTTATCGACAAGCTTTCCGCGGAAAGTGACTATTCCTGCCTGAACACCCGGAGTGGTGTTAAGCATATGGTTCAATCCCCCTTTTACAATGATGTCATCGAAGAAATTCACAAGAACATTAGACAGAGCCATTGCGACTGTCCGGGGAACAGAGATTGAAGGATGAGTCTCCTGGAAATTAAGGAGATAAACGGAATCTTTAAGTGCAGGCGACAAGTTCTTCGGGAACTCAAAGGTTCTGGTGCATTCTCCAATCAGAATTACATCGGCACTTTTAACTTTGTTAAACAGAACCCGTGGATGAATTGCTATAGTGTTAAGATTATCACCGCATACCTGCTTGGCAGTCTGAAGAGCGGAGATATCATTGTTCATCAATGTAACATAGGCCCCGGCTGCCAAAGCAGCTTTGGCAGCGGAATATACCACTGTCCCATCGCCAATGATCAGAACTTCACAAGGATTAATTCCGGCTACTCCGGCAAGGAGAACTCCTTTGCCTCCGCCGAGATAAGAGAGATATTCCTGGGCATAGATAATCGAACCCCTGCCATCAATCTCATCCACAATGTCGGCAAAGATAGGGACATCGTTATGGCTTAACACATTGTCAAGACAACCACAGGTAATATCCTTATCGATTAACGCTTTTATCACATTGATATCGAAGAGATTGCTGCCCATCATCGAGAAGAGGGCCGCCCCCTTTTTCATTCTATGAATATCGTGGGCATGGAGAGGTCTATATGACAGAACTATATCTGTCTTCAGAGCTTCTGAACGGGTTACTATTTCAACACCAAATTCTCTATAACTTGCATCGGAAAAACTAATGTCGTTGGCTGCCCCCTTCTCCATCCTGATCTTTATGCCTGAAGACGTAAGGAGACCACAACCCTCCGGAGTCAGAAGAAAGCGGGTTTCATCAGTGTCAGAATAATTCCCAACCAATCCTAAAGTAATAAGGCTTTTATCTGTTTTCTCTTCAACTTCCTGAAGTTGAGCTTTGAGACCTTCATTGATGTTTTCTTGTTCGGTCATGGGGTAAGATCAAGGAGGGAATGGCCGGCTTATGGCTGTCTCCTCTAACACAAAGTTAGTGTAAAGCTTCCTAAATCGCAAATACCTCGCTAACTTTTCTGCATAGAAATTCGCCATGGCAATAAATGACTATAACTCTTCAGGAAGTTTTCCACACTTTCTCGTATTTCGTTGTCTGTGTCCAAACGATCGGGATTCCACCGGTATTTAGCTTTCATATAAAACGGTTTTCTCACAGCTAATCCGTTTTTTATAACCTCCTTGACCTGTTCCGGACTCTTACCCTCCACCAAAGGTCTGCCGTCCTGATATTTCAAAAGTCGTTTCAATAATATATCTTCCGAAGCATCGAGAAACACTGTCTCCCCTACTGTGTTCATAAATTCAATATTATCATGGAAACAGGGAGTTCCGCCTCCGCAAGATATAATGTAACCATCTTTACCGGCCATTTCCCTCAATGCCGTTCTTTCCATTTCACGAAATGCGGCTTCCCCTTCGGCATTAAAAATCTCGGTTACTGATCTTCCTTCTTTTTCTTCAATATATGAATCAAGGTCGATTTGCGGCAATCCTGTCTTTTGAGAAAGGGCCGTGGCCAGAGTTGTTTTCCCACAACACATGAATCCGATTAAAAATAGCGGTCTCAATTTATAGTGTTTTATTTTTTAATTCTTGGTTTCCGATTAATGAATCAAGGGATTCTTTTTTAGATTTCAACCGTTTATCGGTTCCCACAAGTCTCAGGCTTCTCGGAGAAAGGAGTTGTCTTTGTCGGGGTTTGAGAGAAAGATAGTAAGCCGACCATTCCTTTCCCCGCTCAGCAATCTGACCAAGCCTGGTTTGTGCCAGCTCAAGATATCTAAGATCGCCGGTTTTGTCGTAAAGCCCTATCAATATTCCCACATATTCCTCTCCTTCATAATATGTAGTGTCGGAAACTGTAAAATTTCCCGGCAGGATCTCTTTATAAGGAATTCTCTCTTCTATCTTTTCAACCACTCTTTCGGCTAAATGAATATTTCCCTGTTTCAATAATTCCGAAGCCGCAATAACAAGATCCCCCCTATATCTCACAACATGATCATTAACCACCGGATCCTTATAATGATGGATGAAATCTTTAGAATCTATTCTTTCCAGTTCATCGTTCAGTTCTTTTTCCAAGTTCGCATAAATCAAGGAATCCGAGAGATTAGGAGCATAGACTTTACCGAAGAGTGCCGGTTTTAGCCATGGCTTAAGGGGACGGTAGAAAGAGGTTGAAACAGGAGTGGGAAAATATAGGACTTCCTTATTCCCTTGTTTCCCGACAGAATTCATAAGTTCGAGCAACATCAGCTGCCTGAACGGTAAATAAGAACTTCCGCCGGTAAAATCCCGAAATTTTATAATTGCAGAGTCACCATGTGCAATTTTAATGGTAAAAGAGGATGATGGCAAAACCGGATTTCCTTCCTTCCCTTTATAAAGCTTTTCAAGAACACTGTCAAGAGGCAAAGGTCTGCAGCCGTTATCCTCCGGAATTTTTACAATCCCATAGGCTCCATATAAGAGATCACCAGGTCTTCCCTTTATTTCAATTCCCTTCTCACCCTGTTTCATAAGATTCACCACATAAGCCGGTGAACTGAGATATGTGATATCTATCAGCGTGTTTTTTGCTCCTATATTTTCTACCTCCTGAGAATACCAGGCTGGGAAAGTATTATTATCCCCCAGAGAGAAGATATAAGACGGATTCTCATAATCCAACAGAGCCTCAGCAAAAAATAGTGTTTCAAAACGGCCACTTCGGTTATGATCATCATAATTTTCAATCGCCATAAGAGTAGCCGGAAAAAAAGAAACCAGGAAACTTGCAGCCACTGCATACCACCTTGAAATCATCTTAGACAACCGGATTACAATTGCAAGGATCCCTGCTGCAATCCAAATCGTAAAAGCCATATAAGAACCAAGAAAGGAGTAATCACGCTCACGTGGTTCACCCGGACCCTGATTGATGTAGACTATGATTGCCAGCCCGGTCAATAAAAACAATAAAAACGTAAGATATAAAACTCTTCTTTCGCATCGTCTGCCGAAAGCGAGCCATAAGACACCAATAATTCCCAAAATAAAAGGTATGCCGTAATAAATGTTTCTGCCGGGATTAGCCGATCCGATTTCCGATGGAACATCGGTGAGATTTCCCACCATCAGACTGTCGAAAAAATTGATTCCGGTGATGAAGTTCCCATGTTCAATCTCTCCCGTGGAATAAAAATCATTTTGTCTGCCCACAAAATTCCAGAGTAGATAGCGCAGATACATATAATAAGCCTGATAGGAAAGGAAGAACCTGATATTTTGCAAATATGTAGGTCGGTAAGAGAACTTTTCTGGCCGGTTTCCCTCGGAATCCATACGTGTCATACCCTTCCCGGCAGAATCAAATGTTTCAGAAACCGATACTCTCTTCATAGTCTCTTCTGTCATTCCGGCCCAATCAGCATAAGATTTACGGTCGTTGTCGTCAAGAGAGGTAATTCGGGGAAACCACATATTTAATTCCGGGGTAAGAACCTGAGAATATTTATAATCTGCCAGCAGATAACCCGGTTTACCCTCCTTGAGAAGAGCCTCATTCCGGATGCTGTCTTTTGTCTCTAAAAAACCACTTCGCGAAACTAACCTTGCACCCGGGTGACTGGCTATGAAATTCGGCTTTTCTTTTTTCAAACGGTAATGAGAGTAATCCGGCACCGAATCAATTATTTTTTCCTCAAATGTCGGCAAGCTATATGGAGTATGCCCGTACAGTATAGGAGCAGAGGGATACTGGTCTCTGTTGATATAAGCTGACAGCGCAAAAATATCCACAGGCGCTCCTTCATTCATAGGAGGAGACGCAACTCCTCTGATTAAAATAAGAGCAAAAGAACCGGAACCAATCAGAATGAAAATAAAAGACCATAGGGCTGTTTCAACCAAGCTTTTAAGATATCTCCCGGCTATAACCGTCAAGCTGGTTAAGAGGAGAACTACTATCAGTAAAAATATTAATAAACCCGAGTTATAAGGAAGGCTTAAACTATTTACGGCAATCAATTCAAATTTAGATGCCATCCAAGGCACTCCCTGCATCACTCCTTTAAGGATAATGATGATCAAAAGGAACGAACCGATCAATGCGGCCATAACCTTCCACCCGTTCATTCTGCCGGGATATTTCTTATAACAATATCCCAGCACCAGCACAGGGATACACAGAAGATTCAGTTCATGAACCCCTAAAGAAAGCCCAAGGATATAAGCCATCAAAAAAACAAGTCGTTTGCGGCGTCGTTGATCCGGTTCAAACCACCATAATTCAGCAATCCATAACAGGAGGGCAGTGAGCATCAACGACATAGCGTAAACTTCTGCCTCTACAGCTGAATACCAAACAGAATCGCAAAAGGAGAAGCAAAGTGCGCCACCGCAAGAAATCATGACAGCCAAAAGATCAGCTATTTTTTCTCTCCGGTGAAGATTTATTATCCCGGTGAGCCTGAGTCTTACAGGGATAAAAATCAGACGTGTCAGGAAAAAAGCGGCAAAAGCCGTCAGGCAGCCACTGCACAAATTTATAACATAAGCATGGACCGCTGCGGGGAAAGGGATTGTCACCACCCGCATTGCCAAGGTCCAGAAAGGATTTCCGGGGGGATGTCCCACTTCAAGTTTTGAAGCTGTTGTGACATACTCCGAACAATCCCAATAAGAGACGGATGAATCAGCAGTCAGCCAATAAACTAAAAGGGAAAATACAAATACAAACCAGGAAGAAATATTTAAAGGGATGCTCAGGCGGCATACCGGCGATTCCGAACTTTTGCTCATCTTGTAATACCTTTGTCAAGGAGATGTGTCTTGACGAGCATACGAGCAGAAGTGGGGAGCATTCCGATGAAAAGAATAGAGAATCGGTTAAGCAACCCGTTGATATACTGTTTTTTCTTTTTCAACATTCTTTTCACAGCTTTACGGGCGAATCCATCGGGAGTATCGAGGACTCCGATAGCCACAGCGAATCTTTTCCATTTTTCAGGCAATCCGAAAAGATCTGTAGCTATTCCTCCGGGACAGGCTACAGTCACCCCTATGCCATAATCTTTCATTTCGTAATGCAATGCTCTTGAGAAGACTCTGATGTATGACTTGGTTGAAGCATACATTGCCAACCCGGGCATCGGCATCCAGCATGACATGGAAGACATGTTGAGCAAATAACCTGACCCTTTATCCTTACGTCGCCTCACAAACCATTGAGACAATAAAGTTACAGCCCTTATATGAAGATCAACAAAAAGCTCAAGTTTCTTAACAGATGTTTCCTCCACAGGGAGGAAACTGAAAATTCCGGCATTATTAATCAGGATATCAGGATCGAGCAAATTATCACGGCAGAATTTATCCGTCAGCTCCACGACTTCATCACATGCCAGATTTATCTGAAATGTATGGAAAGACCTGTCTGGATACAATTTCTTTAAATCATGAGCAGCCTTTTCAAGCCTTAAGGCATCAATATCTGCTAAAATTAAGGAAGCCCCTAATTCGGCAAGCCTTTTGGCAAACTCCAGACCAATACCTCCCGCACCCCCGGTGATTAAAGCCAGATGACCTTTGAGGTTCTCCTTATTTTTCATATTTATGCTTGATCTTCTCTATTTCCCTGCATATATTGTTTGGGAGACCATTGAGATGTTTATGACAAGCCATATCCTTAGAATACATCCGGGCTATGCAATAGTTAATATGGTCGCAGCCCGACTTATGATCTTCATACTCCTTGATTTTATTGACAAAATCAGGCTCATTAAGCAACGCGCGACCCATCTGCAGGAATTCAAAACCCTCTTCATCGATTATTCTGTCGGCATCTTCACGGCTTGTGACTCCGCCAACATAAACCAGCGGCATATCAATTTCACGGCGAAAACGGCGAGCCTGATTTAGGAAAAACAAAGGCGTATACTTTTCTTTAGGCACCATCATGGAACCGAACATTCTCACCGAATATTTCAGCCATTTCTGATCCATGTAATGAGTCATGGAAGTGATGGGCATCTCACCTTTCATAACATACATTGGGGCTTTACTTACAAATCCACCTGACAACACAAGTGCATGAGCACCGGCTTTCTGCAGTTCCTTAGCCACAATAAGCGCTTCATTTTCCTGCATCCCCTTCTTGAATCCGTCGTTCATATTCATCTTGACGAGGACACCCATATCGTCACCGGCAGCCACCATAACCTCCTCCATACATTCTTTCATGAATCTCATGCGATTGTCAAGACCGCCGCCATATTCATCATGCCGTCGGTTAGTATATGGAGAAAGGAACTGGGAAATCAGATAACCGTGACCGGCATGAACCTCCACACAATCGAATCCTGCCTGTCGTGCAAGGTTTACAGCCTCTCCGAAATATCGTGCTATCTCCTTTATCTCTTTTTTCTTTAATCCCCTCACAATTGTAGGAGAATAAAGATTGAATCCGGTAGAGGCTCCTACCGGAATACAGCCTGCCGTGCTCATATGGGTCATGTTGCCGCAATGTCCTATCTGAATGGAAACCTTAGCTCCGTGGGAATGAACTTCATCAGTAATTTCCTTAAGAGAACCCACAATTTCAGGCCTTAGCCATAACTGACTCTTGAAAGAAAGAGCGGAACGGCATATACCGGCATAGGCTATTGTGGTCATACCCACACCTCCACGAGCTACGGAAACATGGTAGTCTTTAAGTTGTTGTGTAGGATTATTGTCTTTACCCATTCCTTCGAAAGCAGCCGAGCGAATGGTACGGTTTCTAATTTCAACGGGACCAATTTTTCCCGGAGTAAACAGATTTTTATTCTCAGACATTCCGGTTATTAATAAAGAAAGGGTATGATGAATTTTCGGCCTAACTTACGATAATCATCGCCGAATTCCTCACAATACCTGTTATGGATGGCTCTGGCTCTGGGAGCAAGGTTAGCAAATGTCCAGAGCACAAAGACAGCACCTGCAACCGACCAGGAAAGGATGGCGAAACCGACCCATTCCACTGTTTCACCGAAATAATTTGCCGATGCCACATATTTATAAAGCCCTCGGTCAGGGATATAATGGGCTGTATCGCCGGGTTTCCTTAGATTCCGTATTATATGGTCGGAATAGAGGTTTATGCCCATACCGATAAAGAATATTATTGTTCCGAGGAAGAAAAGAGGTGAAAGGAGCCATGACGGCTGGTAAAGACCGGGAGGTGACAGATAGAAAATCCAGCCTCCTATCATATATGCGTTAATGGCATTGAAGACCATTCCCATGGCAATAATGGCCCATGGCATTCGGCTCTTTCCTCTGATAAGGAAAGGGAAAATGAAAGTACGCTGGAAATAATGCAATTCGAAGAGAGCAGCCATGACGCAAGGGGCCGGGTCACCACCTCGTGGACTAAGTGCCCAAATAACAGCCATGCAGGCAAAAGCCGGGAATTCCATAATGAACCATCCAAGACGGTTATTGACGGCTGGCCCCCATTTTCTGGTGTACATCATACCGTAACCGGCCTTAATCCTATGCAAGGCTATGAATACAATCACAGCCAGGACGGCCATGATTGCCACGACTATATAATACCCTTCAGGTTTAAACACAACGAGAGCTCCGGATTATTTTTTAGCCTCGATTTCAGAGTTTTGTTGTTTGAGGAGATCTCGAATTTCTCCAAGGAGAATCTCTTCTTTAGTAGGAGCCGGTTCCGGTTCGGGAGCAGCCTCCGGTTCCGGTTTCTCCCATTTTTCCTTGAACTTCATAGTGACCCGGATAGCTACGAAAATAGACAATGCGATTATAAAGAAATCCACGATATTCATGATGAATGTGCCATAATGAACAGCCACTTCTTCAACGGCTACCTGACCTTCTTCAGTGGCCGGGATACCGTGTTTAATCACGAATTTCATATTTTCAAAGCCGGTTCCACCTGTGCAAAGAGTAATGACCGGCATGATTATGTCATTGACAAGAGAGGTAACAATCTTACCGAAAGCCCCGCCGACGATTACGCCGACTGCCATATCAATCACATTGCCTTTCAGAGCAAACTGCTTAAAATCTTCAAGAAATTTTCCCATTATTTAGTAAGTTAGTTTGAATTATCTGAATTTCAACGCAAAAATAGTAAAAAATTCTCTAAATTATGGTGAGGAAGACTTAAAAAGTAAAATTTGTGCCAAAATGACAGGACACAACGTTAAATGACTTTATTGGTCAAGTTAAATTAAGAACTTAAGCACAAAGCCGAAAAAAGGGGATTAGAACCATATTCCAATCCCCTGGCATTATTTATTTATAAATTCGGGTTATTTGCTATTAGCTTGATCTTTAAGTGCATCCTTAAATTCCTTGAACTTAGGAGCAAAAGCCTTAAATGCTTCGTTATCAGGATATTTTTTCAGCACATGGTGGAGCAGACGGACTCCGCATACAAGCTGGCGCGCATGTTTTTCAGTGATGTTACCTACTGCCACAGCCTTATCTACCAAATTTTCAAGATCGTGATGACCGCCAAAATTGAAATTGAACACATCTTTCACTTTGTTGTCTACTACCTCGGCAACCTGAAAATGATATGAACGTTTAACTTTATCGTTTTCCATAATTTCTTTACTTTTTAGATTGATTACTTTTTCTGACAAGGGCAATATTCATTTTTGAGAGCATGCTTGAAGTCTTCAAAAGCGGGCATTATGCTCTGGAAAATAGGATTACCCGGATATTTCTTCAAAACATGATGAAGCAGGCGCACACCGCAAACAAGCTCTTTAGCGTGCTTTTCTGTGATATTACCAGTAGCGACGGCGTCTTCAACCATAGCCTTGAGGTCATGATGACCACCGAAATTAAAGCCGAATACGTCTTTAATCTTGTCTTCCTTGATTTCCGTTACATGGAAATGATAGGAATGTTTTCTTTTGCAACAGCAATTCTTTTCCATAATTTTAAGTGTTTGTTTATTAGTATAACCACTCAGAATTAAAAAAGTTTCGGAATTTTATCTTTTCTAATAAAATTAATTTACTTTTCCGGTGCGCTGCCTTTGGCGACTTCTTCTTTGAACGTGTTGGCCGGCTTGAATGCCGGGATATTGTGGGCCGGTATTCTGATTGCTGTGTTCTGAGAAATGTTCCTTGCCGTTTTCTCGGCGCGAGTCTTT
>JAFLTN010000180.1 GCA_022510445.1 Muribaculaceae bacterium
AAATCCTGATATTTTTTTACCTATAACTGCCGATTCATTTTTACCGAAAATATAGGAAAGTTTATTTGCAGATTACAGTTTTATTCGCACCCTGTGCTCACACGGAGCAAGAATTATGGGCCGAGAGCCGAGAGACGAGGGCAGAGGTGAAAAAGCTCGGGAGGAGCTTAATAGAGCTAACCCTAGGCAAGAGCGACAGCTCGCAGCCTGGGGAACTGAAGCATGCGGTTAGGCCTGTCGAATCACTCCGTGATTCATAGCTAGAAAATTTTGTAACCGGGTTGTTATTTTTGGATATGACGATTTTCCCCTTGCCCCATAAGTTTCTCCCGGGGCGAGAGTTTTCTTTTGTTGTGCAAAGATAGGGATTTTTTTTCTTATTATGAGTCTTTTCCTTCGTTTTTTCTTAGCCGAAAGACGAGGGCGGAGAGCCGTTTTATGTAATCGGTAATTTTGAATCGTAGAAAATCGGAAAAAATGAATCCGATGTTTTTGGTAAAAAGAATCGGCAAAAAAAGGTGAATAAATGACCTGAGAAAGAAAAAAGAAAGATGTTAAATTTGAAGTGCCAACAACAAAATAACATCTTTCTGCATGCTGAAACTTTATCAATTCAAAATTACCAACATGTGGTACAAAATTAAAGAATTAACTGAAAAAGGATTTAAAACGGGACAAATTTCTATAGAACTGGGTATCCATCCGGACACGGTCAGGGCCTATAGAAAGATGACACCGGAAGAAGTAGAAAGGAGGATAAACAGTCCTTATAATAATCATCGCAAGAAACTTGCCGATTACACCGGATTCACGACAGATTTATTAAAAAGGCATCCTTATCTCACTGCCCCACAGATACATGACAGGCTCAAGGAGAATTACGACTCCTTGCCTCAAGTCTCAGACAAGACAGTTTATAACTTCGTGGAGACTCTTCGTCATCAGCTGGCCATCCCCAAGACAAAAGAGCCAGAGAGGCAGATGAGCAAGCTGCCGGACACACTGTATGGCAAAGAGGCACAGGTTGACTGGGGAGAAAAGAACATGATAACGGTTAACGGCCGGTGGAAGAAAGTCTATTTCTTTGTGATGATCCTGAGCCGGAGCAGGTATAAGTTCGTCTGTTTCCAGGACATCCCGTTCACGGCTGCCAGTACGGTATATGCCCATCATCTTGCCTTCGAGTTTTTCGGAGGAGTGCCTGAAAGGATACTTTTCGATCAGGATGTAAAGCTGGTGGTATCAGAAAATCTCGGTGACTACATACTTACCAAAGAGATGAGGGCTTTCGTCAAGACAGCCGGGTTCATGCCGGTTTTCTGCAAGGCTGCCGATCCACAGTCAAAAGGGAAAGTGGAAAATGCCGTGGGTTACATAAAAAAGAACTTTATACAAGGAAGAGTCTTCACCACAGTCGAGGAGCTTAACAGACAGGCCTTGACATGGCTTGAAAGGACCGGCAACGGTCATCGTCACGCCACAACAAAACTTATACCCTCCGAGGAGTTTGAAAAAGAAAAAGGATATCTGAAACCATATGCAGCAAAGATAGAGCAGCCCAGGGCACAGGGAAGGCTCTATACGGTGAGAAGGGACAATACTGTAAGTTATCACAGCTGTTACTACCAGCTCCCAAACGGAACATATACGGGAGACGATACCAAAGTGAGGCTTGTGGAGATATCAGAAAATGAAATAGAGATCTACGACACCATCAGGGGTGACTTCATCATATCCTACACGGTTAGCGCCATAAAAGGCAGGCATATTGTCAAACCCGAGGTCCTGACCAGCGACAAGAGAGATGCCTCCAAAGAGGAGAGTCTTCTGATGAAACGATATCAGGGAAAACCCATGCATGACAGACTTCTTCTTTATATGTCCACCATACTTGAAGACAGGCCCCGGTATTATAATGCGAGCATACGGGTTCTCTGGGAACTGTTTTCCCAACTTCCCGACCCGATCGCATCTCTGTTGCTTGAGACCTTGATCGAGAACAAGACCGTCAACGCCTTCGACGCCTTCGAGATCGCATCTGCACTGTTGAAAAGACACCGCCTCCCACCCTTGAAAAAGATGATGAGCCGTTACGGCAGACGCGGACAAAGACAGGCTCCGGCAGCCAATCTGGAACCGCTCAGAAGCGACATCACCAGTTATGACCTCCTTATAGAAGAACTCTCACAAAACTGAAAGAAATGGAAACAACGACAAATAATACAGAACGCCTCAGCTATCTTGCACACGAACTCAGGCTATGCAACTTCTCAAAAAAATGCGGATCCGTAATCCACCGGGCACAGGTGGACAAACCAACCTACATGGACTTCCTCTGCAACCTGTTCACACAGGAACTCGCCGACAGAGACGAATACAAACGTAAAAGGCTTCACTCGCTGGCTCAGTTGCCCAAAGACTGCGACCTTGACAACTTCGACTTCAACCATCCCTCAGGCATAACAAAACCTCAGATGGCAGAACTGCGCCAACTCGTATGGCTCGACCAGATATACAACATACTGCTGATGGGTCCATGCGGAACCGGGAAAACATACATCGCATCGGGCCTGGTAAACGATGCCATCAACAGAGGCTACAGGGCAATGTTCACCACCATGGAGAATCTCATATCCACTATACGTCTGCGGGAGCTATCGGCTGCGGCAATGGCACGCTATAACAGAATATCGAAACTGCATCTTCTCGCCATAGACGACATAATGCTCTTCCCCATGCAGAAAGACGAAGCGGTCGGCTTCTTCAACCTCATAAACACACTTCATGGGCAGACATCAATCATAATAACAACCAACAAATCTCCCTCAGAATGGGCTGAAACAATGCAGGATCCAGCTCTTGCAGCTGCCATCCTCGACCGAGTCCTGTTCCACTGTGATGTCATAAAACTTGAAGGAAACAGTTATAGAATGGAGCATAGAAAATCATTTAGAAAATCCTGATATTTTTTTACCTATAACTGCCGATTCATTTTTACCGAAAATATAGGAAAGTTTATTTGCAGATTACA
>JAFLTN010000181.1 GCA_022510445.1 Muribaculaceae bacterium
ATGTGCCATTCCGGTATGCAAACGGCGATACACGCAAACAGCTGCTGGCAAGAGCCAAGCATATCCTGACAAAACATCATATCAGATGGACGCCATCCCAGAAACACAGGGCTGACATTATTTTTGAGTTCTATCCCACACTCAAGAAAGCTTATGATCTGGCTATGGAACTTACCGATATCTTCAATAAGAAGTCAGATAAGGATCAGGCAAGACTAAATCTTGCAAGGTGGTATGACAAGGTGGATAATCTTGATATGGGGCAGTTTAAAACTGTCACCGATACTTTCCGTAATCACTACGACACTATCCTTAATTTCTTTATATATCGCTCAACGAATGCAGGAGCAGAATCTTTCAATGCCAAGGTGAAGGCGTTCAGATCTCAATTCCGCGGTGTAAAAGATATTCCCTTCTTTCTTTTCAGACTCTCCAAACTTTGTGCCTGATATCTTTAACATCTAAGCCTTAATTATTAACAGTTCAACCACCTATTTACATTGACCCATTAAACCGCCGTATGCCGAACGGCACGTACGGTGGTGTGAGAGGGAAGGAAACAAAATAGGTAGAGAAACTTATTTTGTTTCCCTACCTACTCAATCGGAGGATGAAGGGAATGGGGAGGGTTTCCGCTGATCCGGAATGGGGAGGGTTATAAAAAAAGGGACGCATATCACTACGCACCCCTTTTTTCCAATGTACCCCGATACACATCGCGATACATTGATGGTCCTAATCCTAATTTTAACTATTAATCCATAACTTTACTAATGCAACAATAAAATTATCAATGAAACGATTAATTGGTCTTATGAGAAGAATTTTTATATTGATTTCGTCTGCATTACAAGAAATTGTAACGCCTGTTAGCGCCTGTTAGCGTTAACATTGGCAAAATTAATAATAAATTTGTAATAACCAAAAAATGTGAAAAAAAAATTTGCCTTTCATTGATATTGCTCCTAGTAGTGAACTTGACTCATCAAGTTTCGCTTTGCTTATTGGTTGTCAGGTGAGGAATTCAGATAGCTGAATTGTTCGGGATGGGGGAAAGTGGGATCCAGCATGACCGGCACTACGGAAATAATACCATGGTTCAGACACCATTCGTCGGTATCCTCGCTTTCAGGTTCCTCATTTTCAAATCGGCCGGCCAGCCAATAGAATTTTCTTTTAGCCGGATCAAGATATTCTTCATAGCGGTCGTTCCATCTTCCTTTGCACGACCTCACAACCCTCATCTCTTCAAACTGTTCGTAATGAGCCGGGAAATTCACATTGAGGCAAATCCCGTAAGGCAATCCCTTTTCAAGAACAAGTTTCACAATTTTTATGATCCAGGGATAACAGGGACTGAAATCTGCATCCTCGTTATGGCTTGTCAGAGAGAGTCCCACTGACGGAATGCCATAGGCGCACCCCTCGAAAGCCGCTCCCATAGTGCCCGAATAAACCACATTGATTGCTGCATTGGAGCCATGGTTTATGCCTGAAACCACAATATCGGGTTTCCTTTCCAACAGATTGTCTACCGCCATTTTGATGCAATCTACAGGAGTGCCGCTTACCTTATACATCCCGGCCCCGTGATAATCCTCCAGTTTCTTCACTCTTAGGGGTGAATTCACGGTTAAAGCCATAGACATCCCCGACTGCGGACTTTCCGGACAGACGCACACAACGTCACCGATCCCCGAAAGAACCCTTACAAGTTCATGCACTCCCTTTGCTGATATTCCATCGTCGTTGCTCACAAGGATGAGCGGTCTTTTTTCAGTCATATGTGTATTTCTTTATTCCTTTAATAAACCTGTCGCGAATAATGTTTTTTTCGCTGCCCGGAAAAGCAAGGAAAGATTCCGGGCGCTTGTAATCTTTATAATTAAGTTTCTTCATTTTCCTGAAATCGGAATGGGCTTTCAAAACAGCTTGGGCGTTCCTGAAATCAAACTTTGCAAGAAACATAAAGAATGCCAGCGAATCCACGAGCCTCCTTAAAAAGATCTTTCTGTCGCCTGAAGAGGGGGGCAGGTTTTTATATAATAACAATAGATTGTTACGAAAATTCAGATAGGTCTTCCGTGCATTTCCCTGAGCGAGAGAAGCCCCCCCTACATGAAAGACTTCAGAGTCACTGAGGGCACAAACCCGGTATCCGTTTAACCGGATACGGCAGCAGAGATCTATCTCTTCCATATGGGCAAAGAAAAGTGGATCAAGCCCTCCCAGACGCAAATAGAGATCAGTTCTGACCATAAGGGCGGCTCCGGAGGCCCAGCAAACCTCAACGGGCGGACCGTCAAACTGACCTTCATCTTTTTCAATGCAGTCAAAAAGTCTGCCGCGGCAATAAGGATATCCTAAGGCATCAAGATAACCGCCGGCAGCTCCGGCATATTCAAAAGAATCTTTGTTTTTGAAATCCTTTATCTTAGGCTGCAGTGCTCCCACATCCGGATTATCTTCCATGAAGCTGAGCAAGGGCTGCCACCAGCCTTCAGTTACCTCCACATCGCTGTTGAGAAGCAAAGTGTAGGGATAGGAGGTCATGGAAATAGCCTTGTTATATCCTTCTGCAAATCCGTAATTCCTGTCGAAGGGGATAACTTTCAGTTCCGGATGGAATTCTCTAAGCCAATCGATGCTTCCGTCGGTGGAGCCATTGTCGGCCACAAACAGATCCACCTGTTCTCCCGATGTGAATTTTTCAGCAGTGGGGAGAAATTTTTTCAGAAGATCAAGACCGTTCCAGTTCAGGATTATAACGGCAAGCTTTTTTTGAGATTTATCGGGCATGATGAATTGCAACGGCACCTTCCGGGTCGGCCGGATCGAGCCCTGTGATTGTTATCTGACTTATAGTGTTGATGAGTTCAGCTTTAAGAGGAGCTGAAACCCTTATATAATTATCGGTGAGTCCATGCATATTACCTTTCGAAGAAGGGCTCTCCCATAGCACATCACGCACCATTCCCTGATTCTGAAAGATAAACTCCTTTGTTTTTTTCT
>JAFLTN010000182.1 GCA_022510445.1 Muribaculaceae bacterium
GTAATAGAACTGAAAACACTATATAGAGATCAGATAGTGGAAAGCAAGGATACAATCCCGGAAAAGGTAAAAATAGAGTCAATAGAAATAACCAGACAAGGTCCTTTGTCCATATATTTTAATAATGACTATATTATCACATACAACATTACCTTTAATGACCCAGTA
The DNA here is from genome assembly GCA_022510445.1 of Muribaculaceae bacterium. GTDB lineage: Bacteria > Bacteroidota > Bacteroidia > Bacteroidales > Muribaculaceae > Lepagella. Next base: position 169 of record JAFLTN010000182.1, read on the forward strand.
GGGAAAGATAACTATTATTTTCTACAATATGATGATATAGGGGCAGTGATGGGGAACATTAGTATGGGAGAACGTGACTATACTTATGAATATGTTTTCCAACAGCTTGCGAATCATATAAATGCCAGTGTCCCCGGATGGGAGCCTTATAGTCCTGACGGTTTGCCTTTTTCAGATAATGGAATTGACGGTACCACCCATACTTTGGTTGTAAAGGAGATTGTTAGCGGAAGTCGATCTCTCGCAGGTTATCCTACTATGAGAAGAAAAATCAAACTGTTTTCCATATCAGAATCATATTACCAATACCTTCTTTCCAAGCTGTACAATAATCCCGGTAATGAAGGATTGCACGGTGGCATGATTGACCTTGGTGTTAGTGAACCAATAAAATATTTTTCAAACATTACCGGAGGAACAGGTATTTTAGCCGCTTATTCATTAGATGAAACAGAATTGGACGTTATTCAAATCTTAGGTCCCTTCCCTAAATAGGGAAAAGAAGGGGAATTATTATAATTAAAGAATAAGAAATTTTGACAATCATCAGCCTATAGTGAGTGTAAAATTACACTTTTGTGTATGGCGAAGGTATTTTTGTCAATCTAATTTTGCATTGTGAAAATTAAAACAGACAAAGTATGAAAAGACTTATTCAAACAGTCCTGATGATGCTGATTACCGTATATACAATGTCAGCTCAAGAGATCGCAAGAGTAGAATACAAAGAGTTCGATTCAAAGAATTTCCCTTTTAAACGTCCTATCCTTATTTTTACTCCTGAAGGCTATGATTCCAATATTTACTCCGATTATGATGTCATTTACGTGTTTGACTCTCAATGGCGCTCAAGATTCGGACTTGTGCACGATCTGATGCATTATGGTTGTCAGGAAGAGGCAACCCCGAATGAAGATACGCGCCAATACATAGTGGTAGGGGTAGCATCGCCCATTTCTATTCCTGAGTATAACTACGGAAGAAACAGTGATTTCTATTCCTTACCGATAAATATTCCTATTCCTGAAGGAAAGACGGAGGAATTCTTTTGTGCCCTTAAATTCAAAAAATTCCTTAAGGAGGAACTGCTGCCTTATATAGATTCAAACTACCGCACTACAGGCCATACTCTCGCTGTTGGCCATTCATTGAGTGCCTCTTTCATTATTGATGCTTTGGAAACTGAGGATATGTTTGATGATTACATAGCCTTGTCACCAAATTTTGAATGGGACAATCAGATTTGGGCAGACCGCCTGATAAATTTCAATTTTAATGACGGCAAGCCACGCTACTTATTCTTTAATATGGCTGACGAATGTGAGATCTCAGGCTGGGGACCCGGATGGCGACCGGCTTACGATAAGGTGAGGAATCATTTTGAATCAACTGATTTACCTGACAACATCGTGATGAAATTCAACGAATCACCACAATATTCCCATAACCAAAGTTATCAGCCAGTGATTATCCATGCCCTTAAGGATTATTGCATCTATAGGCTTACTCACAATCATGAGCCTATCACAGAGGAAGCATATCCGGTTCATATCGAGCTCAAAGGTAAATCGTTAAGCGGTGATGTCTATATAACAGGAAATCAGGAGGCACTTGCTAACTGGAATCCGATGGGTGTAAAGATGAATCAGGTTAATGATTCAACCTACACAATTGACCTTAATCTTAGACTGCCCGCTGAATATAAGTTTACACAAGGTACATGGGAACATCAGCCGTTCCCCAAAAACACCGTGCCCGGTAATCTTAGGATTGATGACCCCCAAAAGACTGTGAAATATTACGAAACTTATTAAAACGTAATACCAGACTCAATCGAAAAATAAAGAGTCAGTAGTAAAGTGCAGGAACTGCGGTTATTCCTGCACTTCTGTTTTTGTTCCGACTTTGGCCAGTAGGATAAGGAAAAACCTCATGAATATGCAAATTCTGCCGAATAGGTATTTTTAGCTGCCAATTCATTAGATAAAAAAGAATTGGATGTAATACCTATCGTATGTTTATTCCTATAGTAGGGAAAAGAAGGAAATTATTATAATTAAAGACCATGAAATTTTGATAATCATTACTCAACACTGATATGTAGAATTACACTTTTGTGTATAGTATAGGTCTTTTTGTCCCTCTAACTTTGCTCATGTTGAATATGATTGCTCTATAACACCAAGTGATTATGAAATATCTAAACAAATTGTATCGATTCTCCCTAATGATTTTCGTATTATCTATTTGTCTTGTTGGTTGTAGCCACCCGAAAGAGTTGCTTTTTGCCGACAGAATATGGTATATTGAGAATAACTATGGAAAGATTATAATTCAAGATACCACATATCGAATGGTGCTTGGGAATAATTCTTATCCGGAGAATCTAACCATTATATCAACGATGGATTCTGTAACAAAATATCCGGGAATGAAAAACTTTATCGCCGATGTTTTGCATACAGCAGAACTGGACAGCGCGCAGATACTTTTCTATGCTCCTCACATGAATATGATGTTTGTTAGACCCAAACAGCCAATGAAAGCAATACGGCCATCTTCTTTGACCTCTTCAATAAATACTGAAAATCCATATACAATGTGGACATACAATGAATATCCGGAGAATTGGAATCGCGATTCTACCGAGATGTACACATATACATATTATGACAAGGACAAGAAAAGACTTCTTGCCACTGATTGGTTTGACTATGGAGGTGAGCCAATTGTCCAGATCATGGTTTGGCAGACAAGGGATAAACATTCTTCAGGAATGAAATTACCTTGGCTAGGTACCGATGGCTTCGATCGTCATGATTTGAAGAATATCGCAAATGATA
>JAFLTN010000183.1 GCA_022510445.1 Muribaculaceae bacterium
GTTGAGAAACGGGGACACATCAAGGATACAATAGTCCCTATGCTCCCATTGGGTCCTGTTTCGAATGTACTGAGCCCGGCTTCGACCAATATCTGACCTTCCCGAAAACTGCCATACTTAGCAGCTTCCTTCAGTAGCAAACTTCCGGTTCGTTCTATCAATTGTTTTATTTCCATATTAAATAAATTTATTGGGTTTAACTATTGTGATTTATTTCGCTTGCCGAGGCTTCGGGGGCTTCGGGGGCTTCGGGGGTGGATTGAACGTTATATATCTCCTCCCTCGCTTTTGCCTTACACGCCTCGCAGAAATCGTTGTACTCATTGAACTTGTCAGGGTCGGTGTCCCTCTGCCTCTGAATGGCCAACTCATCCTCAATGGCGTATTTCTCTCTAATAAGTTCGCGCACCCTGTAGATATACCTTTCCTCTTGTGATATGGGAGTAGGCTCTATGGGTTCGGGTTCCGGGTGTGGCTCGTAGCCCCATTCCCTCAACTGCTGTTCGGTAGGGATGCCTGAGAACAGACCTTTGTCCGTCTGTCGTGTCATTGAACGGCCTTCGTAATAGACCTTGTTTTCTTCTGCGTTGTAGTATCGTGTCATAATTGTAAAGAATTTAAGTCGTTATGAAATGTCGGGTCCGAGGATGAATCGGCCCGATCCGCTGTTGCCGAATAGCTTTCCGGAGACGCGGTCGTATAGGAAACCTTCGTCGCCTTTTCGGACGGGGATAAGGTCTATAATCTCTTTTTCGTCTTCACCGCTGATTTTTACACTAAAAATCTTAAAGAACGATAGATTTTCAGAATCTGATGAGAATATCCTTATAGGGTCATAGTTTTCCAATGTAGAAAGTGTGGAGTTTAACCTGACTCTTTGAAGACCATTAGCATATAACAATTGCTTTATTCCGTCAATTTTTATAAGAATACGCTCCCCTGTTTTAAAAGTAGTTAGAACCCACCCAGAACCATTATGTCCGCAATACGCCAATACTCCCACATCACTATTTCCACCCGCATACCTTAATCCATATTTAGCTCCAGTAGGACCAATCAATGTTTCATTGTAAACAAAGGTAGGATTACCTATTAAGGGCTGTGTTCTTCCGTTAATAAGAATATCTATATCAATTATATAATCGTGACCATTCAGGATGAGCCCCGTGTCTATATAGGGACAACCCTCAGTTGACTCGTTGACCTCCAGATACTCTATTTCCGCGTCATAGGGCCGGTTGTTATTTCTGCTCATAAACCTTCTCCTTCCTGATAGTATCCCCGAATTGGGGGGGGGTAATATGTTGTTATTCATATAGTTACAAAAGTTAGAAATTAGACTGCCATCCCTTATCAAGAATCATCTGCTTCTGTTCTTCTGATAGCGCGTTCCTTGTTACAGAAGCAAAAGAGATAGACTTCCCGCTTACTTCGGTTGAAAGGCCATCAATGAGCACTTGTGCGGATTCGGCGGATAATGCAGTTTGAGAAGCGTCAACAGACACCTTGATATTAGACATTTTCCCCTTTAAATCCGTTAGAGCATTGTTATAAAAGAACCAACGGAAATATTCAGACACATTGGAGAGGTCGACATTTAGAGCTAAATATCTCAATTTTTGAGCGCCGGCAATAACCGAATGGAACCCCGTTGGAGTCATTATCATTGTCTCACGTTGAGACATATTGAGAGAAACCAAAGAAGTACTATTATTAAAAGCCTGCCACAAGTCAGATACCTTCTCAATTCCCTGCATAACATCAATTCGTTCAATGCCTGTATTGGAAGCAAACATTTTATTAAGTGACTTCGGCTTGGAGTCCTGACGGTATTCAAATTCCTTGGTGGCGGGATTTACGAATTGCACGAGAGAAATTACCTTGGCGTCGATGGTACACTTCCAGTCGGCCTCGGTGGAATTGTCTGTGAACTTGCCGCGAATGAGGAAGCCGTCAAACGGTTCCTCACGGCCACCCATTTCCCTTCTTCTATTCGATAACAGCATAGGCCACAACCCAATTTTCACCGTTCCACATTATATTTAGCTCGTAGGAGGTGTTGGCCTCGATGGCGTAGCCGGAATATTCGGCAAAAGGATTTCCGTCTTTGGAATATAGCACAACATTAGGGGCGTCTCCCGTAGAAAAGAAGATCGACAGGGAACTCAGATACTCGCTGCTGATGTCATCGTCTTGCAATTCGATGCTTAGATTATTGACTTTGGAATTGAAGGTGTAGCACTTTCCCGGCTCGGCCTTCAGGCTTTCACCTTCAGCCCGTTCGATTTTTACCTTTTGCTCGAATGGCCATTCAATCTCTTCCACGGATGTTACAGCGTCTGATTCTTCAGTAATTTCGAGATAGACCTTAAAGATTTTCGGTTTGTCATAACCGGCAAACTCCGCATTTGCTTTTGTTAAAGCACCCAGGTAAGCGAAGTATGCCACGATGGCCTGTTGGGAATAGCTTTGGATCTCTATTGCCGGATAAGCATAGCCGTTCATGCGGAGGGTGAGCAGAGCCGAGCGCATATCTGTAACCTCCTTCATGTCGGCGATTATGTCAGTTATTTCCTGCAGAGAATTTGTGACCTTTAACGAATAGTTAGGAGATAGCATACCTCCTTCTGAGACTACGGATACATCGATGAAATGTTCCTGCTTTTCCTTGGAGGTTCCTGATCCGGATGACTCTCCGGCGATCGGCGTCCATTCCTTTGTTACTCTGTTTTGCTTTGTAGAGTAGAGAGAGTAATAGAAACGTGGAGTGGCAGCTTCGCCGTCCCAGTTTATCTCACCGCTTCCGGATACGGGAAGAGTGGTGCAAAGGAAGATGATAAGTCCGACACCACGTTGCACTGCCCAGGCAGCGCCGATGAATTCGTATGACTCGGGGTTGTCCTGCTTCGCTACGGAAACCGAGCGGGGAGAAGTGATGTCGCCGTCCTGCATCAATACGTATGAGAAAGCGGAATAGATATCATTAAGAGAGTCGAGATTGCGGAACCTT
>JAFLTN010000184.1 GCA_022510445.1 Muribaculaceae bacterium
GGCATATCCTAATGATGTAAAGACGGCTGAATCATACGCATCTTTTGCAAAGATGCTTGAAAATTATCCTGAAGCCATCCGGGTTTATAAGAAAATACTGGAGGGACATGAGAGTAACCAGGATCTTACTTTTTCTCTGGCAAGCTGTTATCTTGAAGCAGATCAGCTTGACAGTGCCATAGATGTGATAAGGAGATATGAGAAAATCGTAGGAGAAGATTTCGAGACACTTATGTCGAAGGTGTCTTATTTCGGTTATAAGAAAGACACAATAGGAGCCTTGAACGAGATAAAGGGATATTCGGAACGTCATCCCGATGATGTGCAGGGTTATCTTAATCTGGCCAAGGCTTATTCGATGTTCGGTTTTATGGATTCAGTACAGCCGGTATATGAAAACGCGTTAAAATTGCATCCGGAAAACGGAGAGATAAAATACCGATTGGCATCCAGTTATGCTGAGAAAGGCGATTCAGCAACATTTCATAAACTCGTAAGAGAAGTGTTTGACGACATGAACGATGATGAAGAGCAACAGTTACAGATATTATGGACTTACCTTTATGAGATTCAAGACTCAGAGTCGGATTTCAGGGAGGCGGATCAGCTCTTCTCACATGTATATTCAATATATCCCGAAAATGCTGAATTTTTAGACATATATTCAAATTATGAATTAAAGAAGGATAACACAAAGGAGGCTTATCGACTCAAGAAAAAAGCTCTTGAACTGGATCCGGAGAATACAGATTATCTGGCATCGGTTGTAGCTATGAGTGTTGCATTGGATAAACCCGAGGAGGGAATCAGAATATATGAAAGTTTCCCGGAAAGTGACGAGGCAAGAAGTTTTGATTGTTTGCTTCCCTATATTTCAGCAGTCCAGAGGACAGGTAAATATAGCAAGGCTCTGGAGTTGGTAGAGAATTACATACAAAACGAGGGAGAAGGACTTTCTCTGAGGGATACTATAACCGACGAGAGATTTGAAGAGCTGATTGAAAAGTTAGGTTTCTATTCGCTTTTTAGTCTAAGTTCTGCCTTCGAGATAGCCGGAGATCTTTATGCAAAAATCGGAAGTCCCGAAGATGTGGTAAGAAGCTATGAAAATTCGTTGAAACTATTGTTTGGCGTGAATGCATCGGCTCAGAATAACTATGCATACTACCTGATAGAAACGATGAAAGTAGAGCCGGGAAGCGAGGAATTTGAGAAGGCGCGGGAACTCAGCCGTGAGTCGCTTGAAATGACCGAGGATAATCCTCAGGGAACGTATTATGATACTTATGCCTGGATTCTATTCAAAGACCATGAATATAAGGAGGCCTTGGAATATCAGGAAATAGCAATAGATCTCACAGAAGAAGATGAATACTCAAGCGAGCTTTTCTCACACTATGGGGACATACTGTTTATGTTGGGTCAGCCTCTTGAAGCTTTAGAGCAATGGAAAAAAGCATTGGAATTGGAACCAGACAACAAATTGTTGAAGAAAAAAGTAGCAAATAAGACATTCTTCTATGAATAGCAGAAAAATAGTATTTCTCATTATATTCTTAATAGGCTTTTTCAATAGTTTTGTTAAAGCACAGGATGATATTCCGCAACCACTGGCAGAAGTTGCGAAGGATTCGGCGGTAGACTCCATAGTCTCCCGATATTATGAATGGGATGAAATGTCGATATCAGGTAAGTTATCGGGTCCGATGCTTCCGATGACCGCATCGGTAAAATTGTATATGCAAAGAGATAGCCTTGTCCTTATTTCCATATCCGGTCCATTGGTGGGAGAAGTGGCAAGGATAGAAATAGACAACGAAAGGGTGCTCGGAGTCAACAAAATGCAGAATACATATTCCACTGTAGAGATTGAGGAAATAGAGCCTGTGTTCCCGGGAGGATTATCGGCTATTCAGAATTTGCTCTTGGGGAGAGTAACGATTGTAGGGTCAGGAGAACTAAATCAGGAAAATGCCCCATTTGTGGATATTTACGATATGGAATCCGGGTGGTTGATATGGCCTCTGACAAATAATCTACCCGAAGAATTGTTCGAATATATTTATGTAATTGACGGTGATAATTATCTTATAGATAAGTTTGCCGTCATGAGCGAAGAAGCCGGTATTGGAGCAGAGTGTACATATCAATGGAATAAAAAAGATATGGCGATGGATATGGAGTTTCAACTGCCCAACGGTGTAATGTCTGCGACGTTAAAACTGAACAATCCTGATGCAAAGACAAAAAAAATGAACCGAATTGAATTGAATTCTAAATATAAGGAAGTAAGCTTGAGAAAACTTCTCGCAAAATAAGGAATATTTAAGGATGAATCTCTCTTCTAAGAAAACAAAAAAAACTAACATACTTCTTACGGCAGCGGGCTTGATACTCTTTGCGGTAGGATTGACCTATACCTCTCTCCAAGCTCAGAATATTTCGGAGTCTGTATCAGATATTGAAAAACAGAAACGGGAGGCTGAGAGTGAAATTAAAGAGGCCAGATCCCAGCTGGGAGCTAACGAGAAAAAAGTGACGGAATGTCTTGCGACGCTAAGAAAAATTGATGATGACATTGCAGTGTCGCAGAATGAGATCGCCACTTATCAGGGCCAGCTTGAGTCGATAAATGCGAATATCGATATGCTGGAGGCCGCAATTACAGCTCAGGAGGATGAGCTCATAGAATTAAGAGGCGAATATCTAAATGCTGTAAAAAAAATAAGGGTTGCACGAAAACGCAATTCAGGTCTCGTGTTTTTACTTTCGTCAAAGAGTTGGAGCGAGGCCAAGCGAAAGATACGCTATATGCAGGAGTTTTCCGATTGGAGAGAACGCCGCACTGACGAAATCACGGGAGTAATAGATAATCTAAACGGACAATATATACTTCTGGCGCAGGCTCAGAATGACGCTGCCGTGGCATTGCAGCGAGAAGAAAAGGCTCAGGAGAAACTGGCACAGCAAAAGATCGAGCAAGAGGCAACCGTAG
>JAFLTN010000185.1 GCA_022510445.1 Muribaculaceae bacterium
TGTAGAGAGCCTTCCCGACGGTGTAGTTCATATAAGCATCGTCAGGCGGGAGATTAAAGAAATATTGATGGAACAGATTGATATGAGCCTTACTCTCCATAATGAAATTGGAGGAAAGCTGCGCCCTTTCTGCTAGAAAAGGTATATCACCGTCAAGAATATATATTTGCTGACGTTCCTTGTCAATCATCGACCAGCAACCGAGCAAGGTTGTCGCACATATAAGGACACTGCCGGCAACAGAGGCAAGGACTGTCATCATTGCCAGACGTGTTTTCTGTTCAAGGGATTGAATAATCATATCGTCTGAATCTGTTTGTCTGTTTTATTGATTGAAAACTGTTTTATTATAGAGAAGGGCTATTGTAGTCCGGATCTCATTGACAATTCCATGAATCGCTCAATATATAAAATACTATCAAAGCAAAGCCGGCCAATAGAATGAGGAGAAGTAGAGTTTCACCAATTGTAATTATCATTTTTTTCATAGCTGTCATGGAGTAGGTCCTTGTAAATTTCTTCCTGCCTGGGAACCTATAGCTCCTGCCAAACTCGCACCTCCTGTTGCAGCAGCACCGGCAACTCCTGCAGCCATAGAAGCGCCACCCATGGCAACTCCCACTGCGGCACCTCCGATCGGTGAGCCGACTCCGCCGGGTATCAGCCATGAACATACATCAGGTACGAACTTCATCACGAATACTCCTACAAGAAGACCTACGACATACATACAGGTGGTACCAAGACCCTGCATACCCAACATAAGTATTTCACCCATGGAACCGGTTGCAGCTGAAGTAGTACCCGAATCATTTATAAGCTTGTCATAGGCAGCTATATCATTGAGAAGATTGTACTGCATGATGAAATCAACATAATAGAGTACCATGTATATGACGAATGCCCACAGAGAAAGCGAAAGATATTTTGATAGCCACTGGCTCCACGCAGAACGGAATGGAGGAGCAAGAGACATAGCGAAAGCGATGGGACAAAATGCTGCCAAAAGGTGCATGAATATATTTTGTGCCACCAACATTCCGTAATAGACTATCTGGAAGAAAACTTCACCAATGAATCGGATGGCGATACTTATCCATTCACATAGAGATGTTTCTATCGAGAGGGTCGCTTGTTTGATCCTTATCTCCGCATTTTTCTTGAATTCATCTATGGCTTCTGTAATTCCGAGAAAAGAGCCTTCTCCATCATCAGGTTTGACTGACTTTTCTTCCTCATAAGCCTTGGTGATGATTTCCCTTAATTTCTTGGAATATTCCTGTTGTTTGTCTGCAAGATCCTTTTCTTTTTCAGCAACCTGGTCATTCATTCCCTGAGCCATTTCATATGCCATGTCCCCCAAGGATTTCCCCGGAGCGGCAGCAGCCTCACAGATCCAGGAGGCGGAACTGATACAAAGAGAAATTATAATGATATGGAGTATCTTCATGACATCCATGCCACGTTTCCCGAGCATCATCATCCAGCACTCGAAGGAACCCACACCGAGAGCTATACAAAGTCCGATTATTTTAGCCCAATTCTGAATCACACCTAGAAGGGAAGATTCCGGGAATGTGGACATATGGCTTATCAGGTTCTGAAGGTTCTCGTCAATAGTCCCGAGACCCATTGTTCCAAGTATCATTGTTTAATTCAATATTAGGATAGGTTAAGGTTGAAAGATCAATAAAAAGAAAAAAGGGTAATTAGCTGTAAGTTGAATGCCTTAGTAATGACATTTTGCGTAATAAACAAGCTCTGCAGAATGTTTGAGAAGTTTTCTCATCCGTTCACGGGCTTCTTCGTAGGCCGTCTGACGTTTAGTATTTTCCAGTTCATAACCAACTCCTGTCTTATGTATATAAGCGATATCAGACATTACCGACTCGTTTTCTTCCTGTAAAATTGCCACAGCTTCTGCCAGGTTCCCCTTGCTTTTCTCTAAAGAATAGGAAAGACATTGAGAAATCGAAGCCTGCATTTTCTTGAAATCATCCTCATATTGGAAATACATGCCGTCGATATTGCGGTCTGCGGCTCTCTCCATTTCCTCTTTCCATACCGGATTAATGGAGTCCAGTTCTGTCTGGGTTTTTACCTTGGTATCAAGGACAGCCGGGATTTGAGCAACACGCGGAACATATATTCGTTTCTGGTTTGATTTATCCTCCTTGAAGCGGATATGAGGAGTGGGTATAAAACCTAAAGTCCATGTCCAGTACATCTCGGCACCGGAATAACCTTTGTGGAGCGTATAATAATACCAGTCGGGGGCGAAATCCCAGCCACCGTTCTCCATAGAATTCCACTGTTTTCGTTTCTGATCATCGGAAACAATGGCAGCAGTTTGAGCATTGCTTACCGAGGGAAAAAGAGAAAATATAAGGATAAGTGAAAGAAATGTCTTTTTCATAATCTTCAATTATTTAAGATTGCTGTTCCATTGCTGAATCAATTTTTCTGAAACACCCTTCAACATCGGGTCAGTTATAATATCCCTGACATCAGCAGTCCACAAGTTTCTTCCAGCGGTATAAAGAATATAGTTCCTGTTCTTTGACAGCACACTTCTCATTCTTGAAATAGAGTCGTCAATCAAGTAGATAAGTTTGTATTTTTCCTTCATTGAAGCTTTCAGGATATTTACCCCTGTGGCTGAAAATGCCATGATAGATTTTGTAAGTCGTTTGGTTTCTTCAGCCAACTGTTTCTGCGTATCGGCATATCTGACCGATACCGTGGGTTTCTCTTTGATTATGGGAGTGCATACCTCCATAAAATTTTCATACTCTTTAATCAGATTTGACAATTGAGTGGTTGTGTTTGTGATGGTGGCTGCCAAAATCAGATAAGAATTGACATCATTCATTTTAGTGTTTATAATCTGCTTGACTTCGGAATACTTGGAAGAAAAATTTGTTGTCACTTCCTGTTCGGCAGTAACAGTGGT
>JAFLTN010000186.1 GCA_022510445.1 Muribaculaceae bacterium
TTTGTTCACTGTATCTTTCAGCAAAACCAGCAGTTGCTATACAAGTTATGGGAAGCAACAGCATGATTAATATTATGACTTTTCGTAACATATCCCTAATTCATGATTTCAAGATGAAAATCCTATGTTTTACATATTGGACAGATAACCATGTGGCCTGCTCGTCCACAAAGGTTTTGCCATGTCCATTCTGGAGATTGAAAATATAATTGAGTCCTGGCAGAATCACATTTAGGACAGGTATCGTAATTAAATATGACACTATCAGGCATTGTTAACATACTTTTGGCAATGTCTTCCCATGGCATATCTTCATAATTAGATTGATTATTCTTAATCTGAAGGATAAGTTCACAAATTTGTTTAGTTTTGATTGTATCATCAAATGAAGGATCTAAAGTCTTACAAGAACTGATAGCATTTATAGTCCTGAATTCTTCAGCCATTCTGTCATATCTCTTACAACTAATCAGAGGTAGGAATATCAGCATAATCCTACGATATAATAATATTTCTTTCTTTTAAATGACATACGCTTAATGATTGAGATTATCCAGTCAATTGCTTTAAACCCTTCAATGGTTAAATCAATTATAACCATCAGAATGATAGTAAAAAATAAAGTAATAATCAAGCTTAACCATAAAGGTTGTATCCAAAGATGATTGAAATTATATTGTTCCTTTATATCTATGGAGGTTATACTTTCCCAATACAAGCTTAACCAATTTCCAATCCATATATCACAATAGAACCATGAGAAGCAAAAAACCATAAAGATTAACAGAAAAATCCCTATTAAAGAATATCCCGATATCCTCTGCTGATAGATTCTGATTCCTAATTTAGGAGTGTTAAAGTAAGGTCTTTTCAAATTCATTTCATTCTTAAGAATTGAGTCCAAGAATAAAGTTTGCGTTGAGAAAGATAAGTTAAGTCATGGCCATATTTATAGGCTTCCCTTTCAAAAGATATGTTCATATAAGCTTCATGTTGTTTCCGGTATTGTATTAGGCGGAAAAGCCATTCCAAAATATAAAGAATATAGAAAAAGATGAAGAGTAGTTCCTTCTGTTGTTGGGTGTGAATTCTCTCATGGTTCACTACATATTTGTCAATCCATGACTTGTCACGGGTCCAGAATGTCCCGAAAAGATTGACACAAGTATGCTTGGGCACTAAATTACTCTTTATGATAATCAGCTTTTTCATAAATTTCATGAAGGGGCGGAAACTTTCCAGTTTCCGTAAAATATCCGGAAATCAAGCGACTTCCGCCCCATCTTTGTTCTGTTAAATATCTTCAAAGAAATCTTTTTCTAATTCTTCTCGAGATGTGATACCCTTAGAAAAACTGCTGATTTTACTAAAGAATTTCTTCCGGGCCATTCTTTCCCTGGCAAACATATCCCTTGTACCCTCAGGATTAGACTGGAATGCCATTCTGTTATTGATAGCCATGGATTCCGCAACCTTCTCCACATCCTGATTGGCACCTATAAAAGTGAATACCCAGCCTTTCTTTCTCATCTCTTCAACCAAGGCTTTGATAGCGGGTCCGGTATATTCTTTGGAGGCATTCTCATATCCGTCTGTGATAACGGTCACCAACACAACATTATCTTCTTTATCCGATGAATGATCAAGGTAATCCAAATGATTTCTCAAATCTGATATAGCCCTTCCCATTGCATCATATAAAGGAGTACCTCCGCATGGGCGATATTGTTCCGCTGTGATATCAATTGCTTTAACAGCAGGCGCGCCCTTATAGATTTCATTATAATGACCAGTATCAAAAGCTACAAGAGTCACGAAATGTTCTTGTTCAGGATTGTCTTCCTTTGCCATGCGTATTGTCTGCAGGGTCTCATTCACTCCTGTCAACGCTTCCTGATAGATTGCAGACATTGAGCCGCTCTCATCAAGAATGATAAGGTTATAAACTTTAGCACTCTCCGTTGTAGGCTTCGGTGTTTGTTCTTTTTGATCTTCCATAATTTTGTCCTTTAGTTCCTCACTGATTGATTGACTTGAAACAGCACTGGCTGTCCCGACTTCTTCTTTTTGACTTTCTTTTTTCTTGAAAATTTTTAAAATACTCATATTGCTTTTAATATTTGCGTTTCAACAATTCATTTAAATATTCTACAAGGAATTGATTCCCGTTTTGCTGGATGATTTTCATTAAATCCAAATCACCCTGGTATTGAGAAGAACTCTCAAGTCTTTCTAACCGAATCACGAAATCTCTATCAAGATCCGTAAAAGTTATATTTGCCTTGAATTGTGCCCAAAAGCCTTTCTTTTTCTCTGGTGGTAGTTGATTATTATATGAAAGAACCAGGTTATTATAGGCATTTTTAGCTTGATTATAAAGATTCGTTATTCCCAATAAATTAGAAGCGGCTGCAATTTGTGAAAGCCGACCTAATTCTCTTTCCAAATCCCAAGAAGGTTTGGTATAGGTGGTTCTGATTGGCATTCTCATGATAAAATTATTTTAATTTGGTTACAATAATAAATACCAATACACATAAAAAAGTAAACATAGGAGTTGGAATGTACCAACCCCCATGTTTATTGTATAAACTTCTATTATGCTACTTTCTGAATGTACAGATATTTGGGATAACAACCCAAGACACATAGAGTAACAGGACATATCCAGATTTTACTCATTCTAAAGCCTGGAAAATCAGTTGCATCATAATGGCTACCTCCGAATGTCGATTTATCCAATTGACGAAGTTCTGTATGATCCTCAATTTCAAGTGGAGTCTCTGACGGTATTACATGAATAGTCACTTCATGATTACCATCTTCATCAAGATACGTTAGAAGGTCATCGGCACCAGCAACCATTTCAAGATTGGCCCGGTTACCGTCCCATGGCATATCAATATACCAGCGGTCGTCCGGATCCAGAACGAATTTAAGGGTATATTCT
>JAFLTN010000187.1 GCA_022510445.1 Muribaculaceae bacterium
ATGATGTCCCTATGGATGCCTACACGCCCTATTGGCTATGCACACTGGCTATGAACAGCGAAGTTGCGCCCAATTTTCTGAAAGTTGCCGAGGTTATGGGAGATGACCTTCCTCCCGAAGGGGAATATGTTTATGAAACCCTTTCCAATATAGACCTGAACACAATAGATGTGATAACTTTCATGTATGTTGCCACCGATTACCTGATGAACCACCCCATGTACAGCGATGAAGATTCCATGGACATTCAGCAGTTCACGGGGAACCTGGAAGCTTCTTTCGAAATACTTCAAAGACATTATCCCCATTTAAGAATCATTGTTATGTCGCCTATACAAAGACGAATTTCCAAACTCCTTTTAACGATAGAACCGGTTATGAGACTCCTGCAGATAATCAAAGAAAATATCTTCTGGCAGGAAATGAAGAGTTCCCTGGTCCGGAGGAAGCGGCTGAAGTTGTTTGGACTGCGGTAAATGATGGAAAAGATCAAGTTAGATATTGCACAGATTCAGTTTGTCAGAAACTATATGACCAGTATATTGAAATGGGGTTCGAAAATTTCAAGGAATGGTTCTACAAGAAAGTTTTTGAAGGTAAAACTGAGTAAATTTTGCATTTTTCGGAAAAATGTGTCATACTTGCCGTATTTTTTGAAACAGTTTTTATTTTGAGGCTTATTAATTTTGCATCAGAGTAATTAAACTTAAAATTTAAAGATATGAAATACGTAAAACTTGGTAATTCAGGCGTAGATGTATCACGCATCTGTCTAGGTATGATGAGTTTCGGTGCTCCGGGTCCTGAGAACGGTCTTTTCCCTTGGGCAAAGGATTTTGAAGAAGCTAAACCGATCTTCAAGAAAGCAATCGACCTTGGCATTAATTATTTCGACACAGCCAATGTATATCAGATGGGAACTTCTGAAGAAGTTACCGGTAAACTCATAAAGGAATTTGGTCTGAACCGTGACGATATCGTTGTTGCAACAAAAGTTGACATGGAAATGCGTCCTGGACGTCCCAATGGTGGCGGTCTCTCACGCAAAGAAATCCTTAGTGAAATTGACAAGAGCCTCAAACGTCTTCAGCTTGACTATGTAGATCTCTATCAGATTCACCGTCTCGATCCGGGTACACCGTGGGAAGAAATCATGGAAGCACTCAATGATGTAGTTAAGAGCGGCAAGGCACGCTACATCGGTGCATCAACAATGTTCGCATGGCAGTTCCAGAAATTGCAGACAATTGCAAAGGAACACGGTTGGACACAGTTCATTACAATGCAGGATCAATACAGCCTTATGTACCGTGAGGAAGAAAGAGAGATAATTCCTTATTGCCAGTCAACAGGCGTTGGTATCATTCCTTGGAGTCCACTTGCCGGTGGAAGATTGACTCATCCATGGGGAACTGTGACAGACCGTAACAAGATTGACGGGGTTTCACCGATGGTTTGGAAAGCAACTGAAAAACTTGATATTCCTATTATTGACAACCTCCAGAAGTGTGCTGCTGAATGGGGCTACACAATGGCTGAGACCGCATTAGCATGGATGTTGAGCAAACCTTATATCACCGCTCCGATCGTAGGTACAACAGCAGTTGAACACGTTGAGGAAGCAGTAAGGGCTCTTGACATCGTTCTTACTCCTGAACAGATTGCAAAGCTCGAGGCTCCCTATCAGCCTCATCCTGTTGCAGAAGTGGATGGTTACCTTCAGTTCTAATTTCAAATATTCATTCCTCATACGGATATGGAATATAAAGTTCCATATCCGTTTACTGCTTTATTAAAATGAAAAAATTATATTCAACAGTTTTTATGAGTTTGTTTTCTTTGGTTAGCGTTTGCTCTTGCTCTGCGAACAATCGGAGTCATGCTGAAGAAAATTCGACCATAAACATAAGTAAAAATGAGATAAATGAACCAAAAGATATGAATACAGAAGGAAAGAAGTTAGTTGTTTATTTCAGCCATACAGGCGAAAATTATAATGTGGGTTATATTGAGGAAGGCAACACCCATATCATTGCACAGATGATTTCAGATGCAACCGGAGCTGATATTTGGGAGATTGCTCCTCTCAAACCATATCCTGTAAATTATAATGAATGTATTGATGTGGCTAAAAAGGAATTGAATGCAAACGACCGTCCTGCAATACAAGGAGATATCGATATTGATGAATATGATGTTATATTCCTGGGATATCCCAACTGGTGGGGAGAACCACCGATGTGTATCTATACATTCATTGAAAAACACAATTGGGATGGCAAGACAGTGATTCCTTTCATCACCCATGAAGGAAGTGGAATGGGAGGAACTGACAAGAGGATTGCCAACTCATGTAAGGGAGCAAACGTACTCACAGGCAAAGGCCTCGCTATACAGGGAAAAGTTGCTCAGGAACATCGTGATGTCGCAAGATCAAATGTCGATTCCTGGTTGAAAGGATTAGGTTTTACTGAATAAAATACATTTATGAAAATTAAATTTATCATTACAGCATTAATGGGATTGTTGATTTCAACAACTTCCTGTGCCAAAAAAACAGAATCAACTACTTCTATGGAAGAAAACAAAGATTCAAAAATATTGGTGGCATATTTCTCTGCAACCGGTACAACAAAACATGTTGCAGAAGAACTTGCAGAAATAATGAAAGCTACATTGTTTGAAATTAAGCCTGAAACTCCTTATACTTCAGCAGATTTGGATTGGAGGGATGATAACAGCCGTTCATCCGTGGAAATGCATGATGCAACTTCGAGACCTGCTATAAAGGATACAGTGAAAGACATTGAGAAATATGATGTCGTCTTTATTGGTTATCCCATCTGGTGGTATGTAGCTCCCACGATCATCAACACCTTTTTGGAGAGCTATGATTTTGCAGGCAAGAAAATTGTGTTATTTGCCACTTCAG
>JAFLTN010000188.1 GCA_022510445.1 Muribaculaceae bacterium
TATGCAAAGTTGACCGATAATAAAGGAAATAAAGCGGATTTCAGAAATATTGTTCTTATAATGACTTCTAATGCGGGTGCACAATTTGCATCTCATGCCAATGTAGGTTTTGCAAGCAATATGACACAGGGCGATGCCATGCTTAAACAGGTAAAGAAGACATTTAAACCTGAATTTCTCAATCGTCTTTCAGCTACAGTGGTTTTCAATGATATGTCAAGAGATATGGCTTCTCAGATTCTTGAAAAAAAATTGAATGAACTTGAATCTAAATTGGAATCGAAGAATGTAAAAATGAAAGTTTCAGAGGAGGTAAAGAATTATCTTCTTGAAAAAGGTTTTACAAAAGAATATGGGGCCAGAGAACTTGATAGAGTTATACAGCATGAATTAAAAAGGAAGTTAATGAAAGTATTCATGACTGACAAACTTAAAGATGGAGGAGAAATAAAAGTGGATTTTGACAAAGAAAATCGTTCTTTATGCCTGGAATAAACTTGTTATATGTCTACCAAATTTCTGATCCGGAAAAAAAATTTTTGGTATGTGATCTAAATAATGGAAGAACTTTTGAAGATCCTTTGATATTATTCGAAATCCCGGAGTATGATATACACAGTGTAAATGAACAAGGACTTTATGCAATCGGTGGAAATCTTGATATAGGAACATTGGTAAAGTCTTATAAATGGGGTATTTTCCCTTGGTTCCCTTATAAAGAATGTGAAGAAGCTGACTGGTATTGTCCCCGCAGAAGATATGTTATTTTTCCTGATAAAATTCATGTAAGTCATTCATTGAGAAATATCTTAAATAAAGATAAATACATCTTCACCATTAACCAGTCTTTCCGGGAAGTAATTCATCAATGTCGGATGGTGAATGGCAGAGACAATCATGAACAGGCATGGCTAAGTGATACCATTGAAAAACTGTTCATAGAACTATATGAGCTGGGATACGCCAAAAGTGTTGAGGTATGGGAAGGAGAAGAACTTGTGGGAGGATTTTATGGATTTTGGTATAATGGGGTTTTTCAGGGCGACAGCATGTTTTCTTTGCGTCCTTCAGCGAGCCAGATAGGATTGATTCTACTCTGCCGGCATGGAAGTATAGAAGCAAAGAAAATAAAATTTATTGACACTCAGTTTGAGACTCCCACGTTTAAAAGGCTTGGAGGTGAATACATCTCTTATCAAAAGTATAGGGAATTAATGGATTTATAAATTTAGATTTAATTAGAAAGTATAGATGCATCATATACTCAATAATACAATTGTGATAAGACCCGCGAGAAGGGAAGATGCTCCATTTATCGGAAAGACCGTAACCGAGGCAATGGGTCATGAATTTTGTGTTGGCTTGGCTGAAGGTGAAGAGAATTTCCCTAGTGTATTGAAATTATTTACAGATCTTGCAGCTACAGAAAGTGCCCAATACAGCTTTAAGAATACATTAGTTGCCGTTGATAAGAATGATGAAAGAATAGGTGCCGTCATTGTTTATGACGGAGAAGGACTCAGAGAAATGAGAAAGGATTTCATTGCAAAAGCAAATGAACTTTTAGGATGGAATATTACTGTTGAAGAAGCCGATCAGTGGGAGCCCGAGACGAATTCCAATGAAATATATCTTGATTCCTTATATGTTATTCCTGAATATAGGAACCGAGGGATAGCCTCTACCTTAATAAAAGCAGCCATTGAGAATTATAGAAGAATTGGCAAACCTTTCGGTTTATTGGTAGAACCACATAATGTAAAAGCCCATAAATTATACAAAGAATTGGGCTTCATAGAGGATGGTGTAAATAACTTTTGTGGAGAACCGATGATTCATTTGGCCTATAAATTGGTAGATGATATAAAGATTCGTAGAAGCACAATTGCAGATGTCGATAACATAATCTCTATTTTTGACTCCGCAAAGAGATATATGAGAGCGAATAATAATGTTTCTCAATGGTCAGATGGTTATCCGGATGAGGAAACTATTAGAATGGATATCGAAAATGGAAACAGTTATGTAGGAGAAAATTGTAATGGAGAATTAGTATTGACATTTGCTTTTATAAAGGGAGAAGACCCGACTTATAATATGATAAAAGGAAAGTGGCTAAATGATAGCCCTTATGGTGCTATTCATAGAATTGCCTCTAATGGTAAAACAAGAGGTGTCTTAAAAAGATCTTGTGAATACTGTTTCAATGAGGTAGAGAACATCAGAATTGATACACACAAAGACAATCAACCTATGTTGCTTGCATTGAAAAATTTAGGCTTTCAAAGATGCGGGGAAATAATTTGTAGAGACGGTACAGCGAGAATTGCATTTCAAAAACTGAAATATGATGGAATTTGAAGAGATATGGAACAAAAGTTTCCCCTCTAATGTAGTTTTAGTCGGAAACCCAGCTAAAATCATAAAAGAAATCCATTGAATTGAATACTAATAATCGGAAGTCCGGGATCCGGGAAAAAGCACCTTTGCCAAGGAATTGCGTCTCAAATATGCCGATACCCTCTTCTTTTTTGATCTTCGGAAGAAGTGTGTTTAGAAGGAGCGAATCAAAGATTAGGAATAAAAAGGGATGACAATTCTGTTTATAAACTGAATTGAATGAGAGTTTAAAGGAAAGAGCTTTGACATTCAGGATATTAACACGCCATACATCGAAGATTTGTTGGAGGATTTTGAAGGAAAAATCATGAATAAGAATAACTTCCGGATTTAAATCAGATATTTTCAGGATTATTTTGATAGCTGAGATGTCTTTGATTGGATATTGCGGTTTAGGATTTAATTGGATTGAATAGAAGAGTGACTTGAACTGAAAAAAGTTGACACTTTTGAGATTAAATCAGAAGAGTCATGAAAAGGACCGTAGAAACCGTCTAT
>JAFLTN010000189.1 GCA_022510445.1 Muribaculaceae bacterium
CCGTAAGGCAGGCCCTTCTCTCCAATCCCTTCCGCAGGAGGTCTATCGTAGGTGATTATCCCCTCCGTTCAGTGTCAGCATTCCGTCTCCGGCATAGCCGCCCCAGCAGTATTACCCTCCAATATCCCCACATAGCCCAACCCTGCTAGCGGCTTTATCCCATCTCATGATGCATTGGCCCTATAGAGTCACTACCACAACATCAACAACATTAACAACATCAACAAATAACCCTTTTTTGTTAAAGTGATTGTTCTCTGAAATTGGCTGAAAGCAAAACAATGATGCAACGTAACGCATGGCGTACCCCCAACGGCGAACGTCAAGCCACAACGCTTCAAAACACATAAGCACCGTGAAGTAATCCTCAACGGCAATAAGCGTAATACCTCTGAAAACCGACCGCACCTCTGCGGAAGTCCAGATACAAAAAATCGCCACCACTATGATGACGATTACCAATGGTACAGCTACCGCTGTTATATGAACTAAAATCCCAACCTCAAAAGCATAATGTTCGGTACCATCCCAGGTGTCGAACAAACGCTCTTACGACACAGAACAACTGTTTATTGATTATGTGATGTAGTTGAACTTTAAAGTGTACGTACCCGTGGTTAGTTTGTCTATTTTATGCTTGAAAATATTAAGGAGTCGTTATATCTGGTTTGTTTTAGCTAAATTCCAATAATATTTACCTATTTGAGTTAAATGACATGACTTATTCTTCATTGCAGCGTAATACATGTGTTCTTCATCAGTAGGCTCAACAAATCCTATACTCTCTAATTTTTGTAAACTCTTGAATGTTGAAGTATTTACTGGACTAGCATAGGGCATAATGGAATTTTCATTTCCTGCAATATTCGATTCTTCGTAAGACGGATCAAGTTTAAATTCATCATTCATATTAGGGAATAACGAAGGTAATAACCTTATAATTGAAACGGGGACTTTAGGAATGACTCGTCGTACGGGTGAGAATTCTGTAACATTTGTTTTAAAGGTAGGTCTTTGTTGTTTGGGCCCAAATACTCTATCTATAAATGCGTATATCCCTCCAATCGTAATATTTCCGCAATAATCCGCAGCACCTCCTTTTAGGGCATTGCATAACTGAACAGTAAACATACCCTGACCATTGCTCTCCATTGCAAATTCACTGTCTTTACATGCACATAACACAGAAACACCTTCACCTATTAAAGATTCATCATGATTTATATGAAATTTTCCTAGGGAACCTGAATGACAACAATCTAGAATAATAATTTTATTTTTGACCTTTGATTTATGAACAATATTCATAATATCACTCATTTTAATACCTTTGTAGTAATCATTATTATGAATACCATCGGGGAAAGCAAGTTCAGCGTCCGTATCGTTAACATATCCGTGACCAGAGAAATATAAAAGCGACATATCACCTGCACCACTAAAAAGTGCTTTAATTTCTAACATCGCCTCATTTTTAGAGGAAACATTAGGCATGAGCACAACTTTAAAGTTTTCTGTGCCGTCTTCATTTAATTCAATAACATCCTTTAGCGAAGTAATATCATTAACACAACCGGATAGTTCATTACCTGGAGGGTATTGATCAATACCAATTAAGACAGCCCTTCTCATAGTTGATTTATTTACAAGCTTCTTTAACAGCTTCTGCAATAGATTTACCATTCCAATTTACAACAATATCGGCAGCATCTGTTACTGTTGTAGATACTCTCTCAGCTCCCCAAGGTTTTACTGCAATAACGGGTTTCCCCCATTCATGTGCAATTTTAATTTCTTTATTTATCCATTTGCTATAATGTGAATACATAGCAGCGAGTATGATTACACAACTACTATACTTGATTTTTCTTTCAATAGCATCATAGAGCTCTTGATCTGACCCATTAGTATGAATAGGATCGTCCATTGGCACTGAATAATCTCTCCAGTTATCAACTCCCAAATTAGTATCCAAGAACGAAGCAATGCTTTTATAGGCTTCAGAATACTTCCAAGAATGACTAATAAAAATATTGTACATCATGTTGATTTTAAAGTTTAATGCAAAGGTACAAAAATTTTCTGACGATAATACAACAGGTACCTGATTTTTGAATGAAAAAAACCGCCACCCGGAGGTGACGGTCAGCTGTAGATCAGCCTGAGGATTTTACATCTCACTTTCTTCTTTTTCCTTCAACCCATGATTGAGTTCGTACAAGTGTTCTGTAACATGGGAACACGTTTTATATGAAGGATCCTCGAAATACTCGACCTACTACTCAGCTAAACACATTGAAACGAACATAGCTAAAGTCAGTAGGTGCTTATTCATGGAACGTCTAATCCTCTTGATTAGACGTTCCTACTTCTTAAGTTTATTATTCATATACTATGATTTTATTAATTAAAAAATAGATGTATCTAATAAACGGCAATTTCCTACTCTCCCTTTTTCAAAGTACCATCGGCGCAATAGGGCTTAACTTCTTTGTTCGGGATGGGAAAAGGTGTTTCCCCTATGCTATCATCACCTATCTACTTAATTGCAAAATTAATAAAAAATCAAATAACACCACTCATCGGCAGTGAGAAACTATCCCGGTACGGGAATTTCTCACAGCCGATGTATAGAGTATCGAAGGCGTCTGTGCCGTCCGTGCGGTGTTCGAGCAAATCTTCCTCGGACTCCGCAAGTTTCTCACCGCTCTTGTCTTTCTTGAAGCCGTTGCGTCCTCGACTGACTCCTGCGGTCTGAATGGCGAGGATTAGGTCTTCATTGTTAGAGGTTGAAGAAAGGCATAAGTCGTTGTTTCCCTGCGAAACCTTGATTGATGAGAAGATCCTTCTCGTCATGTCGCTTCGGGTTTCCGA
>JAFLTN010000019.1 GCA_022510445.1 Muribaculaceae bacterium
AAATATATTCAATTTCTGATAGATGCATGGGGATGGTATTATGGAGAGGAACCAACTCCGGTTCCTGATGGTAATCCTATTCCTCCCAAACCATATGAAAAAGAAAAGGAACAACAACCAATTGTTGTGACTCCTCAACCTGCTCCGATTCCTCAGCCTAGACCTCAACCAAAACCAATTGAACCGATTTATGAGCAACCGGTTATTGATGATAATGTTTTGGCTTTTGATTTTTATGGGATACCAGCTAAAGTGAGATTCCCAAAAGAAATAAATCTAAAATTGAATAATGTAAAACCTCAATCCATTGCAAATGGATGGGAAACTCTTTGTATAGATGAAATAAACAATACCATTCGCGATTGTCTCGAAGCAAGAATTCGATATAGTCTTTCCGATTGGGCTTATCTACTGTTTTTAGAACAAGTTGGGAAAGCCTTTTCTAACAATCCTAATGAAGCAACATTATTGACAGCTTTCCTATACTGTCAATCAGGATATCAGATGAGATTGGCAGTTGACAATGATACCAATCTGAAACTATTATATGGAAGTGAACATCATATTTATAACCAGCCATATTTTAAGATTGATGGGGTGATGTTTTATCCTTTCGGAAAAATGTCTAATCAAATCAGTATCTGTAACGCTGAATTTGAAAGTGAGACACCTATGTCACTCATTATTGATACAGAGCAGACTGTTGGAAATCAATTATCAGATATAAGACATATACATTCTGATAAATACCCCCTTTTAGGAATCGATTCTAAGGTACCCATAGAATTGGTAAAATTCTTTGATACATATCCCACTTCTCAGATCGGCAACAATCCCTTGACTAGATGGGCTATGTATGCCAATGTTCCTTTAGCAGAGAAAAGCAAAGAGTTAATATATCCGCAATTCAAGGAATTTCTATCCTCAAATTCAGAACTTGATGCTGCCAACAAATTATTGGATTGGGTCCAGACCGGTTTTATATATGAATATGATGATAAGGTTTGGGGTCACGACCGAGCTTTTTTTTCTGAAGAAACCCTCTATTATCCTTACGCAGACTGCGAAGACCGATCAATTCTTTTCTCTCGATTAGTCAGGGATCTTCTCGGACTTGATGTTGCATTAGTTTATTATCCTGGCCATTTGGCAACTGCAGTTGCTTTTAATGAAGATATCTATGGAGACGCCATGATGATTAATGGCCGTAAATTCACGGTCTGTGATCCCACTTATATTGGAGCTCCGGTTGGTGTCCAAATGCCCGGACTCGAGTATGACAAAACTGAAGCGATAGTATTAAAAAGATAATATCCTGAAATCACAATTGTCCTTTAATCTGTCATCTTTTGAAGCTCCGTGGTTAAGCGTTATGACACATTTAATAACGACAAAAAAAGATAAATGGATGAAAGATTTTCTGAAATTAGTCGGAATTGAATATACATTCTATCGAACTAAATATCGAGATGCAGTTGGAAATTATTGGGTGTGAGATTGGGTGTTAAAACAACGAAAGCCTGAGAATCAGGCTTTTTGGGTGGAGCATACGAGACTCGAACTCGTCACCTCTTGACTGCCAGTCAAACGCTCTAGCCAGATGAGCTAATGCCCCGGTTTCTTTTTGCAAATTTATAGATTTTTTTCCAACTACAAAAACTTTTTGAAAAATTAAAGATGAACCTTAGAAAAGATTCATCTTTAATTTTATATAAGTCAGGTCAATTATTTTTTCCCTTTATTAAGCAAATCTTTTAATGCATTCACTCCGTTTGATACTGAGGAAGAGCCATTGTTATTATCATTTGCTGAATTGGATGAATTAGTGGAAGAAGATGATGATGAAGAGGTTGAAACCATCTTAAATCCCAGGCAGGCACCGTCATAACTGTCTAAAAGACTTGAAAGAGTAGATGCCACAGAATTACCTGTGAATTTTGCCACTGCAGATATAATATCCATTAACTTTGAGGCATCAAACATCAGTTTCAAGTTAGAACCACTTTTCTCTATATAAGCTGTAAATTTACCAAGATTAATGGTGGTCACCTTAAAATTAAAAGCAAAGGTTCCGTCATCATTTTTTGAAATCACTCCTTTAAGTGTAAGGCCTTTTATCTTCATAGAAAAATTGGCGTCATTATCAATCGAAAGGGTCATTCCTGTGAGACCGAACTTTTCATAATAAGGTTTGAGCTTTGATTCAATTGAAGCTGCTCCTGCAATACCTCCTGCCTTCTGAAGGAAATTTTCACTTTTAAACGTAACAGCGGGGCCCTGGCTTACATAATCACCCACCAAGTCCTGAAGAGTAAGGTCTGATTTTGTGAAAACACCTTCAAGCACATTTCCGAGCACATCACCAATGCCTCCACCGTTTCCACCTAAACCCTTAAGGAGGTCGCCAAGTCCCTGAGCATTTCCACTTAAAGAGGAACCCACTATTGCCATCGCAATAAACAAATGTCTGAAAAATTTCATAATGTTATGTTAGTTTGAATATTTATTAAGAGTTTACCTTACTCCCTTTTTTGAGACTTTTTTCTTCGGAGAAGGTTTAATCTTGCGAAGAACCATGGCTGTACGTGCCGGTATATACATTTTCAGCCATCCTTTCCCGGAGGGGTCATATAAAGGATCGGGAGAAGTGAAATGATGCACTTTATCATCTACAAGTCCGAATCCTCCATATTCCGGATCATCCGAATCCAGAACCACTTCATATTCTCCTGCAGGAGCTAAAAATCCATAACCTTCAAAACTTTTTACCGGATTCCAATTGAAAACAAACACCAGGTCACCGCGCATGAAAGCCAGAATCTGATCATCATCTTTTTCCCAGAGTTTTTCCACAGGAAGAGCCTGGAAATTGAAAACTCCTGACACAAGCTCTATCATTGAATTATCAAATGAATTCAAGAACCGGTATTTCAGATCTTCCCGGTCAACCAGATCCCATTGTCTGCGGGCATATTTATAACTCCATCCGTTTCCCTCCCTGGGGAAATCTATCCATTCCGGATGGCCGAACTCATTGCCCATAAAATTCAGATATCCTCCGTTAATAGTTGCCAGAGTCACCAACCGGATCATTTTATGCAAAGCCATGCCCCGGGCTACTGTCATATCATTGTCTCCTGTCATCATATGCCAGTACATCTCCTTGTCGATAAGACGGAAAATAATTGTCTTGTCACCTACAAGAGCCTGGTCATGACTTTCGCAATACGATATAGTCTTCTCATCGGCCCGTCTGTTTGTCAGTTCCCAGAAAATTGAAGTCGGATGCCAGTCTTCATCCTTCTTCTCCTTGATCATTTTAATCCAATAATCAGGAACCCCCATGGCCATGCGATAATCGAAACCTATTCCACCATCCTCAAATTTAACAGCCAGTCCGGGCATTCCGCTCATCTCTTCTGCAATTGTCACAGCTTTGGGATTAACCTCATGAATAAGGATATTTGCCAACGACAGATAGGTTATGGCATTTGTATCCTGGTTCCCGTCATAATAATCTGCATAAGAACCAAAAGCCTTCCCAAGACCATGGTCATAATATAACATGGAGGTGACGCCATCAAATCTGAATCCGTCAAATTTAAATTCCTCAAGCCAATATTTACAGTTTGAGAGCAAGAAATGTAAAACGGAATTTTTCCCATAGTCAAACAGAAGTGAATCCCAGGCCGGATGTTCCCTCCGATTGTCGCCATAGAAATAGAGATCATAAGAACCGTCTAAACGTCCCAATCCCTCGATTTCATTTTTTACTGCGTGAGAATGAACTATGTCCATAATCACAGCAATACCATATTTATGGGCTTCATCTATAAGCCTTCTTAAATCATCGGGAGTGCCGAAACGTGAACTGGGGGCATAGAAACTGCTGACATGATAACCGAATGAACCGTAGTAAGGATGTTCCTGAATGGCCATAATCTGAATGGCATTATATCCGTCGGATGCAATTCGGGGTAGAATTTTTTCCCGGAATTCATCATAGGTCCCTACTTCCTCCTTTTCCTGAGCCATCCCTATATGACATTCATATATCAAGAGAGGTTTGACATCGGGAGTAAATTTTTTAACCTTAAATTTATATGGTTTTGAAGGCGCATAAACCTGGGCGGAAAATATTTTTGTATCCGGGTCTTGCACCACTCTTTCTGCATATGCCGGTATTCTTTCTCCTTCTCCCCCTTCCCATCTGACAAACATTTTATAAAGATCACCATCATGAAGTTCATCCTCTGACAAACTTAACTGCCAATCTCCATAATTTATCTTTGTGAGTTTGTATTTTTCATCAAGTCTCCAGTCAGAGAATGTACCGGTGAGCCATATCTCCTTTGCATTCGGAGCATATTCACGGAAAATCCAGCCACCTCCGGGAAGATGATGAAGACCGTAATATTTATACGCATTTGCGAAATCGGAGAGAGAGCCGTTTGAAGCAGCTGTAAGTTCATCAAGTTTTCTTATAACATCCTGATGACGTCCTTCAATGGCCGGAGCATATGGTTCGAGCCAGGGATCATTCCTTAAAAAAGCCAATTTCTTTTTCATATCTGGTATGGGTTATATTTCAATTTCAAATTCCGTTTAATTATATAACGCCGTGAGTTCTATTTTTTCTCAACCGGTCTCTTCTTTTAGGTTTCCTCACCGGATAATTGATTTTCTGTTCCGAATTCTCCTTCGGTATATCTTTTAGAGTATTATCATGAATGTTCCCGGATTCAACACGCAATGATTTCCTTATAGCATCCCTGATAAACGAGGAATGAACGGTATTTCCTTTTAAAACGGAAATGACTCCTAAAACATATTCATCTTTATTCCTATACCCGAGTAACTCATATAATCCGCACTCGGATAAAAGTGGTTTATGATTGAAGACCTTAAGCAAATAGGCATAATCTTCTTTCCGCATACAATTTTCAAATTCTTTATGAAGTTCATTATAATGACCGCGCGGATTCAGAAGATTTATCAGCTTTCTGAGGTGAGCTTCCATTGCTGTGATGCAAGTAAATCTGGCATCAATCTTTGATTCCACCTCCCTTTTAAC
Organism: Muribaculaceae bacterium; assembly: GCA_022510445.1. Lineage (GTDB taxonomy): Bacteria > Bacteroidota > Bacteroidia > Bacteroidales > Muribaculaceae > Lepagella. Next base: position 5,075 of record JAFLTN010000019.1, read on the forward strand.
TCTATGTCGGACGTGTTGCAAGACTTGTGATTCGAGGTGACGTCTGAATTCTTCGAATGCTCTTTTCTTTACTTTGTTAAAAATCTGATCCGGATTTTTTCCTCTCACCTCTGCCATTTGCCGTATGACGTCTTCAAGAAGGAAAAGATTTTCCACTTCCGCCACATCCGGCACCATAATTAATTTTTTTCTTAGATACTCCACCTCCCGGTCTGTTCTTCTATCCCTGTCAACAAGACCATGACTTTCAAGATGATGCATATTTTTTATGCCGTTGAAAGAGCGGGTGGTTTCAATAACTTTATCACATGAGCCTAAAGGTTTGACTGTATAATCCGGGAATACTAAAGGATATAGTTTTGAATCTATGCTGTGGCTGATATCCCCCTCTATGAAAAGTACCGGTTTTCTGGTCCCGACAAGATCCACGAAAATATCTTCTGTGACCTCTCCCGGAGAAAAAATTTCATAATCCCATTCTTGTCTCTTGGCATCAAAACTTTTAACCCAAAGAATTACATTCCGGGTGCGGGAGCTTACAAACTCAACATCGACTGAATTATAAATAAAAGTGCAATCCGGTCGGAGACCTTCAATAGAATTCCATAAAGACTTTAAAACCGACGGATGAAGAAAAAGTGACGGAGAATCAATAAAAACCACTGCATTCTCCATCGCATAAAGAGCTCCGGCCACATAATACAACACAGTTTTCTCTCCCTGACTTAATTTCTCCAACGGTATTAAGTCATCTCCGGAATCTGTAGAAAACATCAGGTTGCCATTCGATCTGATTATCCGGTTGCCCGGAAAAATCATTTCCCAAACTTTAGCCAGCCGGTCAAGTTTTGTCGGTTTTAAAATCAGAGAACCTGCCTTCCCCTTATTTTCCTCTTTAATTTTCATTAAATAATCGAATTCATCTGTGAAAAGCATATAAGTGATCTTTTCAAGTTCACTGACTGCGTCGGTGCGCATATAAGGTCTTTTCACAGCCGATTCCCGGAAAAGCTGATCGATGCTTCCGGGTCTATCGGATTCTTCCCTTTGGGGAAAAGGAGCACTTACGGCAGATAGGCAATAGGTTCTTGAACCTGTTAATTCCATAAGTTTCTCCATGAATTTTGATTTTCCTGCACCGCTTCCTCCTATAATAGTTAACTGTCGGGCATCAGGAAGATGCGGCACACTTTTTCCATCTATCAGAGGCGGGAGTTTGATTGAAAACATGAAACTGAAACTTAATTGGTTTTCAAAGATAATAATTTTTTTCAAAATTCAACAAAGGTTTCATGCCACTTTTTAAGTAAATTTGTGGGTGCAATAGTTGGTGGATAAACATTTCATCTGTTAAATTAAATTTTGAAAATTAGAAAGTTAACTTAAAATAATATGTTTTCAGGTATAGTAGAAAATGCCTTAGAGGTAGTGAATCTGAGGGAAGAGGGATCAAATCTTCATATAACCATGAAATGCCCGTTTTGCGATGAATTGAAGATTGATCAAAGTATCTCACATAATGGAGTATGTCTAACTGTTGTTTCATTACCGGGAAACGGCACCTACACGGTTACGGCTATAAAAGAAACCCTTGAAAGGTCTAATCTGGGAAATTTAAAAATCGGAGATCTTGTAAATGTTGAAAGATCAATGAAAATGGACGGACGTCTCGACGGACATATAGTTCAGGGCCATGTAGACACCACAGCCGTGTGTGAAGAAGTTGAGACTCTTGACGGAAGCTGGCGTTACCGCTTTAAATATTCCATCTCTGCTGAACTTGCGCGAAAGGGTTATATGACCGTGGAAAAGGGGTCAATAACAGTTAATGGAGTAAGTCTCACCGTTTGTGATTCTGAAAAAGATTCTTTCAGTGTTGCCATAATCCCTTATACTCATGACAATACTAACTTCAGGAGAATAATAAAAGGAAGCATTGTAAACCTTGAATTTGACATAATAGGAAAATATCTGGCAAGATTAAACGAATTTAATCAGAAATAAAGGATATGACATCTGAGAAAGAAATTAGCTACATTCCGAAAATAATCGTTGCTATCGATGGTTTTTCATCATCGGGGAAAAGCACTATGGCGCGGGAATTGGCTAAAAGAGTGGGATATATCTACATTGATTCCGGAGCCATGTATAGAGCTGTCACTCTTTTTGCAATGAATCATGGATTGATTGCCGGCGATGGGAATGTATCAAAGGAAGAATTAATCAGAGCCCTACCCTCACTTGACATAAAATTTCAGCCATCAGCCGGAGAAGATGGCATTCAACACACCCTGTTAAATGGTAAGGATGTGGAACAGGAGATAAGGTCGATGGGAGTAAGCCACAATGTCAGCCCAATTGCTGAAATTCCTGAAGTAAGACAACGTCTGGTTGAAATTCAGCAGGAATTCGGCAAAGATAAAGGCATTGTAATGGACGGCCGAGATATCGGGACAACAGTCTTTCCGGAAGCGGAACTCAAGATATTTGTGAATGCCGGAGTCCATGAGAGAGCCCGCAGAAGATGGCGGGAATTAGTTCAGAAAGGGACCGACATCAATTTTGAAGATGTGCTCAGAAATCTGGAAGCTCGAGATAAAATAGATACCACCAGGGAAGTTTCCCCGCTTAGAAAAGCTCCGGATGCTGTAGAATTGAACAATGATGCAATCACCCATGAAGAACAGATGGAATGGCTATTGAAAATCTTTCAAGAAAGAACTGAAAATTTATGAAAGTTGAAATCGATTCCAATTCCGGTTTCTGTTTTGGAGTAGTAAATGCCATCAGAAAAGCTGAAAAAGAGTTGGACGACACCGGGCAATTATATTGCTTGGGTGATATTGTTCATAATGCAAGGGAAGTTGAAAGACTTCAGGCAAAGGGGCTTCAGACCATCACCCACAATGATCTGGAAAATCTTAAGAATGTAAAAGTTCTGTTAAGAGCCCATGGCGAACCTCCTAAAACTTATAAGATGGCTTCCCGAAATAAAGTGGAGGTTATCGATGCAACATGTCCTGTGGTTCTTCAGCTTCAGAGAAGAATTAAAAAGGCTTATGACGAAGGGGAAATTGAAGAAAAAAAAGGAGGAGTGAAACCCCTTATTGTGATATATGGGAAGAACGGCCATGCTGAAGTCAACGGTCTCGTTGGCCAAACAAATGGGGAAGCCGTTGTTATTCAGAATAAGGATGAATTAGATTCAATTGATTTTCAAAGAGACATAATTCTTTATTCCCAAACCACAAAATCCCTTGAAGGCTTTCGGGAAATAGTAGAGGAAATCAAAAACAGGAAAAAGGGAGGCAAATTCGAATATTATGACACCATATGCCGTCAGGTTGCAAACCGTATGGAAAAAATGAAAGAATTTGCAAAGAATCATGACGTTGTTATTTTTGTAAGCGGAAGCAAAAGTTCAAATGGTAAAGTTTTGTTTGAGATGTGCAAGGAGGTGAATCCATCCACCTATATGATATCCGATGAAACAGAACTTGATTCAAAATGGACTGAGGATGCGGCTTCGGTAGGCATCTGCGGGGCTACCTCCACACCTCTATGGCTTATGGAGAAAGTAGCCGGGACAGTAAAATCAGGGAAACAATAGAGTTATGCCAATAGAAGATTTTAAGGATCCTCGGGATGAATTTTTCATGCAAATGGCTTTAGAAGAAGCCAGGAAAGCTTATGAAGAAGATGAAGTGCCTGTCGGGGCTGTGATTGTTTCAAACGGAAAGATCATAGCAAGGGGACATAATTTAACCGAGACATTAAACGATGTCACTGCCCACGCTGAGATGATCTCCCTTACAGCTTCAACTGAACATCTTGGAGGGAAATATCTCCCTCAATGCACAATATATGTGACCGTTGAACCGTGCATTATGTGTGCCGGCGCTTTAGGATGGAGCCAGATCGGAAGAATAGTTTATGGAGCCGATGATCCCAAAAAAGGATTCACGAAATTCTGCTCTTACGGAATTTCACCGTTACATCCCAGAACGATTGTAACAAAAGGGATTCTTTCCGAAGAATCCTCCCAACTGATGAAAGATTTTTTCAGGAAAAGAAGATAAAGAAATGAAAGAATGGATAGAAGCAATGCGGCTTCGCACACTTCCGGTCAGCATTGCAGGAGTATTAGCGGGGACAGCTTGCGCCATATATCATCACGGTTTTTCAGTTGCACCTGCCATTATATGTCTTTTTTTTGCTGTAGGAGCCCAAATAACATCAAATTTTGCTAATGAATATTATGATTATAAGAATGGCATAGATAAGAAAGGTAGAGAAGGCTTCAGAAGAGGAGTGACTGAAGGAGACATTACGCCTGAAAAAATGAAAAGGGCTACGTTCCTGACACTCTTGATTACTATTTTAATAGGCTGTTCTTTAATCATCTGGGGTGGATGGTGGTTAATTTTTGTCGGCATTGCAGTTGCAATATTTGCATTAGCCTACAGCACCGGCCCCTATCCTCTTTCTCACCATGGCCTTGGAGAAATCGCTGTTATTATATTTTTTGGATTTGTCCCTGTGGTGTTCACTGAATATGTGCAGACACGATTTCTTTTTCTTGATTCCACTACCCTTCTAACTGCTGCGGCTATCGGATTAATGGCAGCCAATGTCTTGATAGTAAATAATTATAGGGATATGGAAGATGATAAGGCCGTCAATAAGAAAACATCAGTTGTTATTTTAGGAAGGAAAATTATGGCAGGGATCTACTATTTCAACGGAGTATTATCTGCTATATTTCTTGCTATGGCTTCATCAGCATTACCCTTTTGGGTCTCGGCCGGCTGGCTTACATATTTATGTGTTCACACCATTCTTTGGAATAAATTGAAAAATAATCGCGGACTTGAACTTAACAAAGTTTTGAAAAATACCTCAATATTACTTTTCTTTGTATCCGCATATCTTATTTTTATAGTTGCGTGTCTGAAACCCGATACATCCGGATATATTTATTTTTCTTAATTTCTTATTTCTCTTTATCTAACCTAACAAAATTAAAATTATATGGCACTGAAACCGGAACATAAAGCAGCAAATATTGATACAACCGGAAAACTACCACCACGCGATACAGAACTTGAAGAAGTAGTGCTGGGGGCCTGTATGTTGGAACGGGACGCATATATGAATGTCTGCGACATTCTGGTTCCGGATAGTTTTTATGATCCTGTAAATAAGAAGATCTTTGAGGCTATTACGACCTTAGGGTTGAATCAACGGCCTATCGACATGTTGACCGTGACCGAACAATTAAGAAAAGACGGAACCCTTGAAGAAGTCGGTGGTGCCCTCCATATAACTGAATTAACAGCCAGGGTCTATTCTTCCGCAAATATAGAATATCATGCCGGCATCATAGCTCAAAAATATTTGGCACGGCGTCTTATTAATTTTGCAGCGAATGTCGAAACCAAGGCTTATGATGAGAGTAATGACATTGAAGAACTTTTACAGGAGGCAGAAAGCAAGCTTTTTGATATTTCCCAAAATCAGTTAAAGAGGGAGGTTACTCAAATCGACCCGGTTGTTAACCTGGCTCTCGAACAGATTCAGAACGCCGCTAACAGTGAAAGCGGTTTATCAGGCCTTCAGACCGGTTATAGAGAGCTTGATAAGATTACCTCAGGCTGGCAGAATTCAGATCTGATCATTATCGCCGCACGTCCTGCAATGGGAAAAACTGCTTTTGTCCTCTCTATGGCAAAAAATATGTCGGTTGATTTTAATTTGCCCATTGCAATCTTTACTTTGGAAATGTCTAACGTGCAGCTTATAAAACGTTTGATAAGTAATGTTGCAAGCCTGGAAGGAGAAAAAATAAAAAGCGGCCGACTGACCCCTGATGAAGAAAACAGATTAAATTCGAGAATAAGGAATATTTATGGAGCTCCGCTTTATCTTGATGAAACGCCCGGGTTGTCAATAACGGAATTACGCACTAAAGCAAGAAAACTTGTAAGGGAGAAGGGTGTCAGGATGATTATGATAGACTATCTCCAGTTAATGAATGCTTCAGGTTTGAAACTTGGTAGCAGAGAACAGGAAGTGAGCACAATTTCCAGGTCATTAAAAGCGTTGGCAAAAGAACTCGATATTCCTATCATCGCCCTCTCCCAATTGAACCGTAGCACCGAAAGCCGTGAAGACAAAAGACCGGTATTGTCAGATTTGCGTGAATCGGGAGCAATAGAACAGGATGCGGATATTGTATGCTTTATTCATCGACCGGAATATTACACCAAAGCCACGGAAGATGGAGAAGGCAACAGCATAAAAGGTCTGGCCTACCTCATAGTGGCCAAACATAGATCGGGAGCTGTAGGAGATGTGAAACTACATTTTATTTCCAAATACGCCAAGTTTGAAAATTGGGAAGACGGATATGAAGCTGTTCAGGAAGCAATAGCAGACACAACGTTTAAAATCGAATCAAAATTGAATTCCGGCCATGACTCCGGCAACAATTTTATTCAGAATTTCAGCAACAGATCAGACTCCTTGTCTCCTGATCTTATGGCTTCACACGATGAAGATGTCCCATTTTAAAAGCATTTATTGAAATTTGAGATTTTTTTTTTAAATTTGTAGGCAGAAAAATGAACCAGAATTGGTTTTTGAGTGTTTAATTAACAAACAAGAAAAACAAAAAGGTTATGGAAAGGGACGAGAGAAAAAATACAGATAATGCTGATCAAATTGCGAGATCTATGAAAGCAGAAGGTAAAGAGAAACATAGGGAAAACACCCGGAAAATGAACCGTATGTGGTTATGGTTAGGAGTTTTGGTTTTAGTTGCAATACTTCTTTGGTGGATTTTCTCAATAGGTTTCTTTGAAGATACAACAGGCGTTACCAACTTCGGTAACTAATGATAAAACTTATAATTCCCGACCATTCATAGTTCTATAAAAGGGCTCTATCACATACGTGTAAAGAGATCGGGACAATAGCCTCCGGTAGTGGAAACACTGCGGGGGCTATACTTTTTTATCCTCTCCGATGGTTTTACTTCAAAAACACACCCCACCAAGTTTCGCTTATGGTGGGGTGTGAATGAATTTATCCTGAAAGATAAAGGCCTTTTACGACTTTACAGAATGGGCTGCATTCAGAATTACTTCAGAAACAGTTGGATGTCCAAAAATAATTTCCTTGAGTTCCGGGAGTGTTGTTTCACGGTTCATCAGATCTGCACATTGCTGGGCAAGATCAGCTGCCTCCAATCCCATTATGTGGGCACCGATTAGTTGCTCATTGTCTTTCCTGAAAATGAGTTTACACAAACCTTCAGGTTCTCCCATTGCAAGTGCTTTGCCATTGGCACGGAAAAATGAAGTGCCAATTTTTATTTCAATATTTTCAGACTTGCACTGTTCTTCGGTCTTTCCGGCCATTCCACATTCGGGGACTGTAAACACTGCTGAAGGAACAATCCCGAAATTGATTTTGTCAGGTTGTCTGTTAATAACATTGAGTGCACGGTCTCCCTGGAATGTTGCCACATGGGCAAGCATCATTCTGGCATTGACATCTCCTATGGCATATATCCCCGGGACATTGGTCTGCATGAAATCATCAACCGGTATGCCCTTTGCCGAATAATTTACACCCGCAGCTTCCAGATTAAGCCCTTTTATATTAGGAGTGCGTCCCACAGCCATAAGAAGATCGCTGGAAGTGACAATTTCCTCTTTGCCTTTCACATCATAGACCACTTCTATTTCATAGAATTCGTTCTGACGGATTTCCTTGGCTGCAGCACCCGTAATAATGTTGATACCTTTCTTCGACAAAGTTTGTTTAAGACGCTTTGCAATGTCGGAATCGAATGGAGGAAGAATCTGTTTCATGAATTCTATGACAGTCACCTTAGATCCAAGCTGACTGAAAATAGAAGCAAATTCCATTCCTATGACACCGCCTCCTATGATTGTAAGGGAAGCAGGGATATATTCAATCTCCAGAATTCTTGAGGAATCCATCACACATTCCAGATCATGACCCGGAATAGGGAGTGATTTAGACACCGAACCGGTTGCAATGATGATATTTTCCGCTGTGTATTCCTCTCCATCTGCAATAACGGTTTTAGCATCTTTAAAAGAAGCGGTAGTATTGACTACTGTTACTTTTGCCCGATTCAATAAAGATTCAACTCCTTGTCTCAAAGTATCAGTAACTTCCTTTTTCCTTGCTATTATCTTGTTAAAATCAACAGAAAAAGAGAAATCATCAATACCGAATTCAGATCCATTCTTGAACTGGGATATGAGTTCGGCATCCCGGCACAGACATTTTGTCGGTATGCATCCTTCGTTAAGACAGGTTCCGCCAAGTCTGCCGCCGTTAAACAGAATAACGCTCTTTCCCTGGCCGGCTGCCTTTAGGGCTGTCTCATATCCTCCGGGGCCGGCTCCAATAATTATTAAATCGGCATTCATTGCTCAGACTCTTTTAGGGCATTATAGGTAAGAATCGGATTTTTGGCTGCCGTGGTCTCATCGAGTTTTCTTACGATGGTTTTTAGAGGAGCTTCTTTAACTGTCTCGGGATTTTCACGTGATTCCTTAGCAATTTTATGCATCACCTCTATAAATTCATCTAATGTCTCCTTGCTTTCTGTTTCGGTCGGCTCGATCATCATAGATTCATGGAAAAGGAGCGGGAAATAGATGGTGGGAGCATGGAAACCATAATCCAGCAGACGCTTGGCAACATTAAGTGTAGTGACGCCTGTCGATTTATCTTTTAAACCATCAAAGACAAATTCATGCTTGCAAACACCTTCAATTGGCAAAAGATAATCATCCTTAAGGCTCTCTTTTATATAATTTGCATTCAAAGTAGCCAACGGGCCTACATTTTTAATATTCTCTTTCCCTAAAGAAAGTATGTAGGCGTAAGCCCTCATCATCACGCCGAAGTTACCAAAGAAAGAAGATACCGAACCGAGGGAATCCTTATCTGTGGTAACGTGGAATTTACCATCCTTATCTTTGATTACTCTTGGGTTGGGTAAATATTGCTTCAGATGTTCGGCAACTCCTACCGGACCTGAACCCGGCCCACCTCCGCCATGGGGTGTAGAGAATGTTTTATGGAGATTTATATGCATGATGTCAAAGCCCATGTCTCCCGGTCTCACTTTGCCTAACAATGGATTCAGATTGGCCCCGTCATAATACAAAAGACCTCCAGCTTCATGAACCAGTTTTGCAATCTCCATTATCTCAGTTTCAAACATACCGAGGGTATTGGGATTAGTCATCATGATTCCGGCAACGGTATCGTCAAGAAGGGGTTTCAAGTCTTCAACATCGATAGAGCCGTTTGGTTTTGACTTCACTTCCACCACCTCAAGACCGGCGACCATAGCAGAAGCCGGATTGGTTCCGTGGGCTGAATCCGGAACTATAACTTTCTTGCGTTTATAATCTCCTCTGGCTTCATGGTAATGTTTCATTACCATAAGTCCCGTGAGTTCACCATGCGCTCCGGCATAAGGATTTAAAGTAAATTCCGAGAGACCGGCTATTTCCGACAGCATTCTCTGTAAATTCCAGTAAAGCTCCAAAGCACCCTGAACACTTTTTTCATCCTGAAGCGGATGAAGTGATGTAAATTCCGGAAGCACGCATAATTCCTCATTTATTTTGGGATTATATTTCATTGTGCAGCTTCCTAACGGATAGAAACCTGTGTCTACTCCGAAATTCTTACTTGAAAGATTGGTGAAATGGCGCACCACATCCAACTCACTCACTTCAGGCAATTGAGCGCTTTTTTCTCTTAGCAGGTCTGCGGGTATGGATTTCAGTCCATCCGTATGAAATTCATTTGCCGGCAAAGAATACCCTTTTCTTCCGGGCGTGGAAAGTTCAAAAATTATTTTATCGTAGTTTTTCATTTCCCTTCAATCATTAAGTCAACCAATCTGTCAATTTCTTCTTTTGATCTTTTTTCAGTAACGGCAAATTCCACCAATCCTTCGCCGATTACCAATCCTCCCATTATTCCTTCCTCTAAAAGTTTTTCATTGATCTTTTTCATGTCAAGATCAGTCTTGACCACAAATTCTTTGAGGAAAGGCTTGTCAAAAGCTTTATGGAATTTACCGGTGGCAAGTAATCGGTCATATAGATAATGAGCACCGTCACATGAAAGGATATTCACCTCTTTTAATCCCTCTTTACCAAGCAAAGATAAATATACTGTAGCGTAAAGCGCCATTAAACTTTGATTGGAACAGATATTACTTGTAGCCTTTTCACGACGTATATGCTGTTCTCTTGCCTGCAAGGTCAGAACAAAAGCTCTTTTGCCATCGGCATCTTTTGTAGCGCCTACAATTCTTCCGGGCATTTTCCTTAACATTGTTTTGCTGCAAGATATGTAACCTAAATAAGGACCGCCGAACGACAGAGGCATCCCGAGTGACTGGCCGTCACCGCAAGCAATATCGGCATTCCATTCCGCCGGGGTCTTTAATACTGATAAGGAAGACGGATCTGCATAGATAGTTAGAAAGGCCTTGTTGGAATGGATTGTTTCAGAAACTCCGGTATAATCCTCTATGATTCCGTATTTATTGGGAGTGGGCAACAAAACTCCGGCCACATCACCTTTTGCAAGCTCTTTTTCTAAAGATGCCAGATCAGTCACTCCATCTTTTTCAGGTAAAAAAGTGATTTCAATGCCATGGAAACGCGTATAGGTTTCCACAACTTTCTTTACATGGGTGTTTACCGTATCAGAAATCAAAACACGATTTCTCTTCTTGGAAGAAGCAACCATCATGAACATTGCCTCGGCAGCTGCAGTAGCTCCGTCATACATAGAAGCATTTGTGGCTTCCATGCCGGTCAGTTCACTAATCATGCTCTGATATTCAAAAATATATTGAAGGGTTCCTTGTGAAATTTCCGGCTGGTAAGGAGTATAGGCAGTATAAAACTCACTTCTTGAAAGAAGATGTGGAATCACAGAAGGGGAATAATGGTCATAAACCCCTCCCCCTGCAAACACTGTGAGGGGTTTATTTTTTTGAGCCAGTTCCTTAAAATGTTTTCTGAGTTCTATTTCAGACATGGCTGAAGGAATATCATATTCCCTCGAAAATATCACCTCCGAAGGCACATCGCTATAAAGCTGATCTATTGTCTCTACGCCGATTTTTTCAAGCATTGCCTTTAAATCGTCTTCGGAATGAGGCATATATTTGTAAGACATAAACTAAAATTCAAATATTTAATAATAAAACTTAACGACCTTAGATTTTTAAACTGCAAAGGCGTGACGGTTTATAAAACACGCCACACCCTCTGTTATCTTGATCGATTATCAATTATTCTTCACAAATTTTCTTATATTCTTCTGCATCCATCAAAGAATCGATTTCAGAAGGATCGGAAACTTTAACCTTAATGATCCAGTTTGCATAAGGATCCTCATTGAGTAATTCGGGCTGATCCTCCAATTCTTCATTAACTTCGATTACTTCACCAGACACCGGGGAGATAAGGTCGCTGGCAGCTTTTACAGATTCCACTGCTCCGAAATCTTCTCCTTTCGACACTTCATCACCGGTTTCGGGCATATCTACATAAGTGATATCTCCCATTGCATGCTGTGCATAATCGGAAATTCCTACAGTTGCGATGTCTCCATCAAGTTTTACCCATTCATGGGAGTCGGCATAACGACGGTCTGCTAATACTTTGCTCATATCTGTCTGTTTATTTTATTTTTTATAATTTTTTTCGTAGAAACGTTTCTTTACAACAACGGCCGGGAAAGTTTTCTTGCGGATCCTCACTTCCACTTTTGTTCCGAGTTTGTCATAAGGTTTATCAATCATAGCCATGGCCACGCTCTTTCCGGTTGAGATGGAACGATAACCGGTGGTTATTTCACCCACTTTCTTTCCATCAACCTCAACATCATATCCATGACGTGGAATTGCCTTATCTTCAAGCTCAAGACCTACAATTCTTCTTTTCACTCCCTCTGCTTTCTGTTTGCTCAGAGCTTCTTTACCGATAAATTCCGGTTTCTCTAATTTCACAAACATGCTGAGACTTGCCTCTATCGGAGTGATATCTTCCGACAGCTCATCTCCATAAAGAGGCAGACCTACTTCAAAGCGGAGGGTGTCACGGCATCCGAGTCCACAAGGCTGAACTCCGGCTTCCATCAGTTTGTCCCAGACTTTTTGGATATAGGAATGACTGCCGTAAATCTCAAAACCGTCTTCACCGGTATATCCGGTCCGGCTCACTATCACTTCCTCGCCGTCGATTGGGAAAACCTTAAAATTATAGAACGGAATATCCTTCACATTCAATGAGAGAACTTTTTCAATCGTTTCCTCTGCTTCCGGGCCCTGGATTGCCACTTCTCCATAATAAGGACTTTGATCTTCTATCTTGACATTGAAACCTTCAGCGTTTTTTCTGATCCATTCAACGTCCTTATCAATATTGGATGCATTGATCACAAGGAAATATTCCTCTTCATTAACTTTATAAACCAGAAGATCATCCACTGTGCCTCCGTTTTCATAACACATCATTCCGTAAAAGATCTGTCCGTCGGGAGCGCCGGTAACATCATTTACAAATATATGGCTGACGAATTTATATGCATCGGGGCCGGTGACTCTGACTTCTCCCATATGGCTTACGTCGAACACTCCTACTTTTTGTCTCACTGCATTATGTTCGTCGGTGATGCTTTTATATTGAATCGGCATATCAAATCCGGCAAAGGGAGACATCAATGCTCCCAGCTTTACATGGCGATCATGAAGACATGTTTTGGCACAATTTTCTTCCATTTGTAACGATAATTGGTTTGTTTGGTTAATAAAGTGTTGCTATAATCTCCCAAAATTTGCAATATGAAAACTTTTGACACTTTGAGAGTGGTTATCAACTTCCCAAAATTAATGAAAAAGAGGAAATGAAACAAATAAAAACATTCTCTGTTTTATCTTATTTACTTCTCCCCTCTTCTTCTTTTCTTACATTTCATTTTGCTTGTATGGAAATTCATTTTTGATTAATTTTGAAGAGAATTAATATTAGAATAGTCAAAGTATTAAAACAAATAAAAATGATACTGCCCATTTATCTTTATGGACATCCGGTTTTAAGGAAAAAATGTGAGGATGTTAAAGCAGAGGAAAAAGAGGAAATCAAAAGTCTGGTGGCTGATATGTTTGAAACAATGTATAATTCTGAAGGTGTCGGACTTGCAGCTCCTCAGATTGGGAAAACTATAAATGTGATAGTTATAGACGGAGATGTCCTGGGAGATAAATTTCCGGAATGTAAGGATTTAAAATTGACGCTTATAAATCCCAGGCTGACCGTAATAACCGACAGAGATCCGGTCACCAGGGAAGAAGGCTGTCTTTCTTTGCCCGGATTATCCGAAAATGTAAAAAGACACGAACATATCAGGCTCGAATGGCTTGATGAAGACTTTAATCCTCACGAAAAAGAGTTTTCAGATTTTGCATCCCGGATCATCCAGCATGAGATGGATCATCTGGAGGGAGCAGTGTATACCGACAGAATTGCCCCGATTAGGAAGCAGTTGATAAAATCAAAGCTGAACAATATTTCCAAAGGGAAGGTTGATTGCGACTATAAAGTTAAATTTTTAAATAAATAATTGTTTCGATTTAATTCAGACATTTTCCTATAACATAAATTTTATGGCTGACGATAAAAAGATTATATTCTCAATGGTGGGTGTGAGCAAAGTTATACCCCCACAACGCCAGATCTTAAAAGACATTTACCTTTCTTTCTTTTACGGAGCAAAAATCGGTATAATCGGATTGAACGGATCCGGGAAATCTACACTTTTAAAGATAATAGCCGGATTAGATAAGAATTATCAGGGGAACGTTGTTTTTTCTCCGGGTTATAGTGTGGGCTATCTGGAGCAGGAACCGAAACTTGATCCCGAAAAAACTGTTCGGGAGGTTGTTGAAGAGGGAGTAAAGCCCATTATGGATCTTCTTGCAGAATATGATGAAGTAAACAAAGGGTTTGAAGACCCCGAGGTATTGGAAGACCCCGAGAAAATGGACAAACTGATGGCCCGTCAGTCGGAACTCCAGGACAAACTTGACGCATGCGATGCCTGGAATATTGACAATAAACTGGAAAGGGCGATGGATGCCTTGCGGTGTCCTCCCGATGATAAAAAAATAAATATATTATCAGGTGGCGAACGGCGCCGGGTTGCACTCTGCAGATTATTGCTTCAGCAGCCTGATATCCTTCTGCTTGACGAGCCCACCAACCATCTTGATGCCGAAAGTATTGATTGGTTGGAGCAACATCTTCAGCAATATCCCGGCACCGTGATTGCTGTGACACACGACAGATATTTCCTTGATCATGTGGCGGGATGGATACTCGAACTTGACAGAGGCGAAGGGATTCCCTGGAAAGGGAATTATAGCTCATGGCTTGAGCAGAAGACTCAACGGATGGCTCAGGAAGAGAAACAGGCCAGTAAAAGAAGAAAGACCCTTGAAAGGGAACTTGAATGGGTAAGGATGGCTCCTAAAGCCAGACAGGCTAAAGGAAAGGCACGTCTATCCAGCTATGATAAACTTTTGAACCAGGATCAGAAGCAACGCGAAGAGAAACTTGAAATATTTATTCCAAATGGACCCAGACTTGGGAATAAAGTGATCGAAGCAAAAAATCTTGCAAAAGGATATGACGACAAATCTTTATTTTCTGATCTGAATTTCATGTTGCCTCCCAACGGCATCGTGGGAGTGATAGGACCCAATGGAGCCGGGAAGACTACCCTTTTCAAACTTATCATGGGACTCGAGAAACAAGACAATGGTGAGTTTGAAGTTGGAGAAACCGTAAAAATTGCCTACGTCGACCAGACACATAAAGATCTGGATCCTGAAAAAACTGTTTATGAAGTTATTTCCGGAGGCACCGAATCTTTCAGAATGGGAGGCAGAGATATGAATGCAAGGGCTTACCTTTCCAAATTTAATTTTACAGGGGCCGACCAGGAAAAGAAAATAGGTGTCTTGTCAGGAGGTGAAAGAAACCGTCTCCATTTGGCAATGGCTTTGAAAGAAGAGGGAAATGTGATCTTGCTCGACGAGCCCACCAATGATATCGATGTAAACACTTTGAGAGCATTGGAAGAAGGTCTTGAAAATTTTGCCGGTTGTGCAGTGGTGGTAAGCCACGACAGATGGTTCCTTGACAGAATAGCCACTCATATTCTTGCTTTTGAGGGAGACAGCCAGGTAACCTTTTATGAAGGATCTTATTCAGACTACGAAGAATTTAAGAAAAAGAGAGACGGAGTAGACACTCCTCATAGAATAAGATATAGAAAACTTGTTTAGTGGGAATCGAAAAAGAACATAAATACCTTGTAATCAATGATGAATACAAGGAAATGGCAACTGACAGACTCAAAATACGGCAGGGTTATCTTAACAGAAACCCTGACCGTACAGTCAGGATAAGAATTATCGGACAACGGGGCTACTTAACTGTAAAAGGAATCAACCAAGGGGATAAAAGACTTGAATATGAATATGAAATCCCGGAAAAGGAAGCGCAGGAAATATTGAATTTGGCTGAACCCGGGATTGTGGAGAAAACAAGATATCTAATCCCATATAAAGGTCATGTTTGGGAAGTGGATGAATTCCATGGTTCTTTAGAGGGCTGTGTCATTGCAGAGGTGGAACTCGCGGAAAATGAAAAGGAATATGAAATTCCACCCTTTATAGGTAAAAATATAACCGGCGACCCTAAATATTATAATTCAAATCTTAAAGTCTGAAATTTCCCGTTCCTATATAGGCCGAGGATGCTAAACCGAAATACGAAGAGCGAAGCGAGGATCTAAGAATTCTTGATGGAACGGATATTAAGGGAATCGTGTAAAGACTGTAATTCCTCCTTTACCTTAATAAGTTCTTCAATAATTTTTATTCTTTTAGAAATATTCTTTCTGTTTTTTTTAAGCTGTTCTTTGGCAGCCTCAATTTTTAAACCCTTTTGCTTTACAAGAAAATGAACAATTTTAAGGGTCTGAATCATTTCGGGAGAATAGTATCTTTGGTTATGAGAGCTTCTCCGGGGTTGAATTTCAGGAAACTCACTCTCCCAGAAACGTAAGGTAGTCTGTGGTACTCCGATTATCTCGGAGACATCTTTTATTTTATAAAATTTTTTAGTTAGTTCAAAAGAATCTTCCATAAGAAAAGCATTAATCCATAACGTGTCCTGCATCCTCTGCCAGCCTGATCATTTCATAATATTCTTCAGGAGTCAGATCCATAAAATAATAGTTGACCGGATTCTGGGCCACATCTTTAAATCTCACTTCATAATGTAAATGAGGCCCTGTGGATTTACCGGTGGATCCTACTTTGCCGATAAACTGTCCTCTCTTCACCGTTTCGCCTTCCTTTACATCAATTTCACTTAAATGGGCATAACGGGTCACATAATTATATCCATGGTCAATATCGATACAGTTTCCGTAGCCTGACTGGTAGCGGGCAATCTTGACCAAACCCTCTCCGGTCGCAAAAACATTGGTTCCGACGGTGGCTGCAAAATCAAGACCTTCATGAAATTTTGAAGAACCATATATAGGATCCCTGCGCCATCCGTAACCGGAAGACATCGTATAATCTTCAATATTTATCGGAATAACAGAAGGGATATGGGCCAATTTGTCTTGCTGGTCCCCAAGGGTCAGCTTCAATTGATCGAAACTTTGAATCTGGGTATAAATTTTATTTTCAAGCATCGTCATTCTTTCAGAAAGTTCATCCACCAATCTGGAATCCGACAATTTCGAAAGTTCCTTATATCTCGATTCTAACTCGGATTGACCCTGATATTGACTCATAGGATCTAATTGCATCATTACTCTATAAAAATTGGCATCCCTGTCCGACAATCTGTCAATCACTCCGATCATATTGTCAAGTCGTTTTGAAAGAACGCTATACTGGCTCTTCAGCCTTCGGTTTTCTTTTATTAGATTCTTTTTAGTGGGAGAAGAAAAGACATATTGAAATAAGATGATAAAAAGGATAGCAAACAACGCGGATATAAGAATCAAACCTCCTAAAGATCTTAAACGAGTTTTAAAAGGAGTGAAATAACGTTCAAAATTGTCCGTTTCAGGGTTATATCTATATAAAATGTTCTTTGCCAAAAATCTTATGTAATTTAAAAATCCGGCCCGGGATAATCTGGTCTTTTCAGTTTTAGATTCTCACAAAATTAATAAAAAATAATTGCCCCGGAAAATTAAGGAGAGGTTGCTGACGCTCCCTTATGCCGGGGCATTTATATATTGATAAGAAATTCCTTGCTTATTCTATAACTATATCGAAATGATCAAGGAAGTCCATTGTTTTCTTTATATATTCTTCCATTACCACATCATCCTCAACAAAAGGCACCGCTTTCCTATATTCCTTCATGATTTCTTCTATTAAAGGAGCGGATTTCAATGGTCTTCTGAAATCGATTCCTTGAGCTGCATTCATCAGTTCTATGGCTGCCACAAACTTAAGATTGTCAATTATCTTATGAAGTTTAGTAGCAGAATTAGCTCCCATCGACACTAGGTCTTCCTGACCGTTAGAACTTACGATTGAATCACAAGAGGCCGGCCAGGCATACATTTTGTTTTGGCTCACAACAGAAGCAGCTGCATATTGTGGAATCATAAAACCTGAATTGAGCCCCGGTTTTGCCACAAGAAATTCCGGAAGCCCTCTTAAACCTAAGATTAATTGGGCCACACGTCTTTCTGAAATATTTCCAAGTTCATGAAGGGCAACACCCATATAATCGAAAACAAGAGCTATCGGCTCTCCGTGGAAATTTCCACCGCTCACCACAAGATCTTCATCAGGGAAGACGGTCGGATTATCCGTAACAGAATTTATTTCTATATGCAACACTTCCGTGACATGATGCATGGCGTCTTTGACAGCACCATGCACCTGCGGTATGCAACGGAACGAGTAGGGATCCTGAACATGGGGTTTCTCCCTTCTGATAATTTCGCTACCCTCAAGAATCTTACGGAATACTTTACCGGTCTCTACCTGGCCCGGATGAGGGCGAACCTGTTGGATGCAATCCCAGAAAGGCTCTATGCGGCCATCGAATGCTTCAAGGCTCATTGCTCCGAAAAGATCGAAACAATTGACGAGATGCCAGCCGTCTATAAGAGCCTTTATGCCATTGGCACTCATAAACTGGGTACCGTTCAGGAGAGCAAGCCCCTCCTTCGACTGAAGAGTGATAGGTTCCCAGCCGAAAATATCCAGGATCTGGCGCCCGCTGAATCTTTTCCCCTCGAACATAACCTCTCCTTCTCCGATAAGCGGAAGGAACAGGTTTGCCAAAGGTGCAAGGTCTCCTGATGCACCTAAAGAACCACGGTCATAGACAACAGGATAGATTTCGTTGTTATAGAAATCCAGAATCCTTTCAACTGTCTTTACCTGCACACCGCTGAAACCCATTGACAAAGCATGGGCTTTGAGGAGAAGCATCAATTTGACAACAGTTTTGTCAACAGGAGTTCCGATACTGCATGAATGGCTTTTTACAAGGTTTTCCTGAAGAATTGTCAGATCTTGACGAGAAATATGCTTGTTGCATAACGACCCGAATCCGGTTGTCACTCCATAAACCGGGACAGTGTTTTCATCTGTCTTTTTATCCAGGAAATCCCTGCAATGTTGTATCTTCTTTCTTGCCTCTTCCGAGAGAGAGAGACGTGAGTTATCCTTCAGTATTTTTTCAATCAGGTCGTATGTGAGCTGACCTGACCCTATTTCATAAGTTTCGAGTTTATTCATATCTATTAGACTATGATGGCGGATTAATTAACCTTTTATGCCGTTGCGTTGATACACAATATTGCCATGATGTATGGTTGTATTCACACAATTCATACCGACATAATAAGGTAGAAAATTAATATTCGGGAAATCGAGGATCACGAGATCAGCCTGTTTCCCGGCTTCGATAGAACCTGTAAGGTCTGCTATATCCAGGGCTGCCGCGCCGTTCAGGGTCAAGGCCGTAATCACTTCCTCAATTGTCATGTTCATATAAATACAGGCAAGAGAAATAGTGAGGGGAATGGAACCCGAGAAACAACTCCCCGGATTTAAGTCAGTGGCCAACGCCACAGCACACCCGCCCTCTATCATCTTTCTTGCGGGGGCATACGGTTCTTTAAGAGCAAAGGCGGTGGGAGGAAGCAGAGTTGCCACCACACCCTCTTCAGCCATTCTTCTGATACCTTCATCGCTTATATGCAGCAAATGATCGGCGGAAACGGCACCCATCTCAGCCGCCAGTTCGGCTCCGCCGAGCTGAACAATCTCATCGGCATGGAGTTTAAGTTTCATCCCGGCCTCTTTGGCAGCCTTTAAAAGGCGACGCGAATCCTCTATCTCAAAGACATTTTTTTCAGTGAAGATATCGAAAAACTTAGCCTTATCCTTAACAGCCGGCAACATCTCGCTGATTATGACGTCGCAATATTCCGAAGTCCTTCCGCTGAATTCCTTCGGGATTGCATGGGCACCGAGGAAAGTGACCACTATATCTACTTTTCTGTCCGGACTGTTGCTTAAATCCGAGAGAGCCTCAAGCATCTTAAGCTCGGTGGGTGTATCAAGACCATATCCTGACTTTGCCTCGACAGTGGTGACTCCCATTTCAATCATCCGGTCGATAAACCATTCAGCCTTTTCGACAAGATTCTCTTTTGAAGTGTTCCTTGTGGCATTCACTGTTGACTGGATACCTCCTCCCCTTTCCATAATGCTCATATAGGAATCACCCTTCAGACGCCAGGAAAACTCATCCGGCCTGAAGCCTCCGAAAACAAGATGGGTATGAGAATCAATAAATCCCGGAAGCACCACCCGGCCTTTGGCATCAATCCATTCGGCAGTTCCGTTCAGACCCAGGAAATCAATATCCGTCATCCGGCCTGTGCATTTGATAATACCGTCTTCAATGAAAATGAAAGCGTTTTCGAGAGTATATAATTCGCTCATATCATGCCCCTTCCTTGCTGAGTTTCCAAGGGGGGTGACGATAGTGGCGTTCGCAATTATTTTTCTATTGCTCATTTACTTATGGATTTATTCACGATATCGAGGATTGCAGCCTCACGTTGGCATGCCTTTTTTGCAATTTCATCGGCCTCGGCGATGAGCCGGTCGGCCTGGGAACGGTCTTTAAGAGAGGCGGCATTGATCTTTACATTGAGTTGTGCACCGAGCACCGCACCTCTTGCTGCGATGGCTCCCACTCCTGCATCAGTGATTGAGTTAGGATTACCCTTGAGCGCCATCGCCTCTATGATATCAAAAGTCTCGTAAGATACCTTCATTGTGTTTAAAGGCACTTCGGTGGCATACAGCGTCGCAGCTTCTAAGGCTTGTGCGCGTTTAGCCTTCTCCTCGTCAGTTGATTTTGGCATGGAGAAAACTGCCATGATCCGATTGAAGGCCTCGGTATCTTCGTCTACCAAAGCAAGAAGACGGTCAATTAATTTCCTGCCCTTCTCAGCCTGGTCGGAGAATTCTTCCCAACGATCGTCCCAACCCGGCTTGTGGGCTGACAAATTAGCCACCATCGTAGCCAACGAGGCTGCCAGAGCTCCCATGTATGCTGAGATGGAACCTCCTCCGGGAGCCGGAGACTCGGATGCGGTTTCATTGGCAAAATCAGTGACAGAAAGGTCAACCAACTTTTTGCCCCCTTTTTCAGTGAGCATATCTTCAATCACCTTTTCCTCCCTTACGAAGGGCTTGAGTTCGTCAAGACCCATTGACTTCACAGCAATCCGGATAATCTCATCTTCCGGGATACCAACCGATCTCTGCTGCATTTTAAGATAATGTTTACCGGCTTCCACGAGAGTTCGTTTCGGCACGAGTCCCACTATTTCAGTGCCCGTAACCCTGAGTCCTCGTGCGGCAGCGGCACGGCACACTTCATCAAACGCCTTATGAAGAGGTGTTTGGTTCACGTCAGTGATATTCATTGAAACCTGCGCGATGCCATATTCGTCGATAAACCAACCAATAGCCTTTGTACCTTTGAGAGTTCCCGGGATCATGACGGTATTCCCATTCTCATCCTTCACCGGTTTGCCGTTAACTTTACCACCCTCTCTTTGTGGCCGTCCTTTCTCCCTGACATCGAATGCCACAGCATTTGCCCGGCGGGTGGATGTCGTGTTGAGATTAAAATTGACGGCAATCAGGAAATCGCGTGCTCCGACAGCAGTGCAACCTGTCTTTGCTATATTTCCATCAAAGGGACGGTTGCCGAAATCGGGACCTTTGTCGGGAGTGCCAAGTCTTTCGGGGAGACCTTCATATTCTCCTTCACGACAAACAGCCAGATTTTTTCTTTCTGGGGTAAATGCGGCCGCCTCATATGCGTAACACGGAATACCCAATTCATCTGAAGCTCTTTGCGCAAGTTTACGTGCAAGCGCGGCACAATCTTCAAGGGAGATGCCGCTCACCGGAATTAGAGGACACACATCGGTTGCACCCATACGCGGATGAGCGCCATGATGCTCCCTCATATCGATAACTTCAGCCGCTTTTTTCATTCCCCTGAGCGCTGCCTCTATCACATCTTCAGGCTCGCCGACGAAAGTTACGACGGTGCGGTTAGTTGCCTCACCGGGATCAACGTCAAGCACCCTGACCTTATCTCCTTCCTTAATGGCATTGACAATGCTGTTTATCTTCTCTTTGTCACGTCCCTCTGAAAAATTGGGAACACATTCTATTATCTGATTCATCTGGCTTCGAAATTATTTTAAGATTGACTTCAAATATCCTTCGTCAGCTATAAACGGTTCGGTGATCATGAAACCGTTTTCCGACTGGGTTTCATTCCATTCCCTGACGGTTGACATGGCGTTTTCGTTGCGTGCCCAGGATCTTCTGGCCACTCCTCCCATTACATCCCACAGCATGGCATTTTTTAAAATTTCATCCACCCTGTCGGAGCCGTCCAGCAACATTCCGAAACCGCCGTTGATAGCTTTACCGATTCCTACTCCCCCTCCGTTATGCAAAGCCACAAGGCTCATGCCTCGCGCGCAATTCCCGGCAAAACACTGCACAGCCATGTCGGCCATTACATTTGAACCGTCTTTGATATTGGAGGTTTCGCGGAAAGGAGAATCTGTGCCACTGACATCATGATGGTCTCTTCCCAGCATGATCGGCCCTACCTCTCCTTTTCTCACCATATCGTTAAATTTAAGTGCTATGTTAAGTCTGCCCATGGCATCCTGATAAAGAATTCGTGCCTGAGTGCCGACCACAAGTGCATTCTTTTCTGCATCACGGATCCAATTATAATTGTCCCTGTCCTGGCCCCTTCGGTTAACATCTATGCAATCCATTGCAGCTTTGTCGGTCTTGACGAGATCTTCATGTTTTCCGCTAAGACAAACCCAACGGAAAGGACCGTATCCGAAATCAAACAGCATGGGTCCCATAATATCCTCCACATATGAAGGCCAGATGAAACCATCTTTCTCATCGATTCCGTTTTTGGATATCTCTTTTACTCCTGCATCATAAATAGCCTTCATAAATGAATTGCCGTAGTCGAAGAAATAAGTTCCGTTGGCAACTAAAGCTTTTATGGCTTTGTAATGTCTTTTCAACGATTCATCCACTTTCTTTCTGAACTCACCGGGATCTTTATGAAGAAGAGCGGTCCTCTCTTCAAATGTAAGACCGGCCGGACAGTATCCTCCCTCATAAACGGCATGACATGAAGTCTGGTCGCTGAGCAGCTCCACCGGGATTTTATTTTCAACGGCATATTCGAGCAGATTCACCACATTTCCGTGATATGCAATAGATATCGGTCTTTTCTCTTTTATCGCTTTTTCGGCCAATCTGAAGGCTTCGGGGATAGAATCAGTAACTTCCTGCACCCATCCCTGTTTTTTTCTTGTCTCGATTCTTGATGCGTCCACCTCTGCAATTATGGCTGCAGCTCCGGCAATTTCAGCCGCCTTGGGTTGAGCGCCGCTCATTCCGCCGAGGCCCGATGATATAAATAAATGCCCCGAAAGATCTCCATCTTCCGGGATACCAAGTTTCATTCTCCCGGCATTCAGCAATGTGTTGAAAGTGCCGTGAACTATACCTTGAGGACCGATATACATCCATCCTCCGGCTGTCATCTGTCCATAATTTGCCACTCCCATTTGCATGGCCTCATGCCAGTCATGCAGGTTGTCGAACATTCCGACCATCATGGCATTTGTAATGATCACCCGCGGAGCATCTTTCTTCGACGGGAAAAGGCCGAGAGGGTGTCCTGACTCTATGACGAGCGTCTGTTCATCGGTCAATTCTTCCAGATATTTCTTTATAAGCCGGTATTGAAGCCAATTCTGACATACCTGTCCGGTTTCTCCGTAAGTCACCAACTCATAAGGATAAAGTGCGATATCGAAACATAGATTATTGTCAATCATTACCTGGAAGGCTTTTCCGGCAAGACATTTTCCCTTGTATTCATCGATTGGCTTGGCTTTCAGATCCCCTTCCGGACGCCATCGGTAGGCATAGATACGTCCCCGGGTCTTTAACTCTTCTAAAAATTCGGGAGCCGCTTTCTCATGTAGTTCTTCTGGCAGATATCTTAGCGCATTTTTCAATGCGGTTATAGTCTTAGATTCATTAAGGGTGTATCCCCTGTCAGGTGCTCTTCTTATACCTTTCCGGAATTCCGGGTATGCCGGAAATTCAGCGGAAAGTCTGATTTTTTCATGTTTCATGGTCATTAAATTAATTCTTCCACAAAAATAGTTAAAATACCAAATATCACCAATTTTTAATAGCGTTAGAATAGGCCGGGGTATGCATGTGTGGTGATAAATCAGGATATATCAGTTCTTTAATCTCCCCGGTAAGTTTCGCTTCGCTTCACTTATGCTGGGGTTCACTATAGTGTAAGCTCTCCGAGCTATTTTGAGTTTTTTCATCGTCATTCCCCGGCAAGGTCGGCGTTGTTCCATATTTTAAATTTTGGGGTTATTTTCGGGATAATCATTAAAATCAATTAATTTTGTAATTACAAATTCTTTAAAAATAAAAAATTATGAGAAAGAACTTTGGTGTTAAACCCTGGTGTTATCCCCAGCCCGTATTTATCCTGGCAGCTTATGACGAAAATGGAATTGCCAATGCAATGAACGTTGCCTGGGGCGGTATTCATTATGATGATCAGATTGCAATGTGTATCAGCGCAAACCATAAGACAACAGAAAATATCCTTGCATCGAAAGCCTTCACCGTAAGTATGGCAGATGTAAAGAATCTTATTGCCTGTGACTATGTAGGCATCGTGTCAGGGAATAAGGTTGCCGACAAATTTGCTAAAGCCGGCTTTACCTCAACAAAATCTGACTTTGTGAATGCTCCTGTGATAAATGAATTGCCAATGACAATTGAATGTGAGCTTGTTTCTTACAATCCTGAATCATGCACACTTATAGGCCGTATAATCAATGTATCAGCCGATGAATCCATACTTGACAAGGATGGGAAAATCGATCCCGCGAAATTGTCTCCTATTACGTTCGATCCCGTTCACAACGAATACCGGGTTATTGGTGAAAGAGTTGGGAAAGCCTTTGGCGACGGCTTGAAATTGAAATGATTTTACACAAACAAATTTACTCTTCCTTTGTTTTTATAATAGCACTTTAAAACATGAAATATTATGAAAACAAATTATCGTTACGGAGAAATAATTTCCCTATGTAATCAGGTTGATTACGCTTCCGATCAGGTTGAATTCCGTCAGGTTTTTGAGACTTCTAACGGAGGAGTAGCCCTTTTGGCCTTTAAAGAGGGACAAAAGCTGGAAACTCACACCTCACCTTTTCAGGTTATGGTGACTGTTTGTGAAGGTGAAATAGATTTTACAATGTTAGATGAAACTCATCTAATGAAAGCGGGAGACGCCCTATTGATGGGAGCCAATGTGGCGCATAGTGTAAAGGCAAGAGCTAATTCAAAAGTTCTGCTTGTAAAAATTAAAGATTAGATTTCAATACTCTCTTATAAAAAAACAACATCCTTTCCGGATGTTGTTTTTTTGTATTAGCGGATATATTCGGTGTTCGTTTCAACATTTCTCATGCACCCCTTTTTCGGTGACCCGTTTTTTAGGGTCAGCCGGCAAAAGCCGGTGTTCGGTAATCAAGAGAATTTGGAGAAATCAACTTTCCTCATGTCTCCCGAGCCCAGGAATTCGGTATGGAAGGATAAGGCCGCTTCAAGCATATGCGGGGTTTGTCCGCCGATCCTGTCAGCTATTTTTAAATAGTCTCTTAACAGTTCCTTATATTCCGGACTTGCACAATTGTCAATAATTTCGTGTGCTCTTTGGATAGGATCCTTGCCGCGGAGATCGGCTATGCCCTGATCTGTAATAAGGATATCCACCGAATGTTCGGAATGGTCAACATGTGATACCATCGGAACAATATTTGAAATTTTCCCGCCTTTGGTAACTGAAGGACAAGAGAAAATGGAGATATAGGCATTCCGGGTAAAGTCACCTGAACCGCCGATACCGTTCATCATCTTGGTTCCTGTCACATGAGTTGAATTGATATTTCCGAAAATATCAGCTTCCAAAGCAGTATTCATGGTGATGACCCCAAGTCTTCTGACCACTTCCGGATTATTGGAGATCTCGGCCGGTCTTAAACAAAGTTTGTCTTTGTAGAAATCGAGATTATTCATAAATTCTTGTTCACTATGCTCGGAAATTGTCAGTGAACAAGTGCTTCCAAATTTGCAACGTCCTTTCTTCATAAGGTCAAGAACTGCATCCTGAATCACCTCGGTGTACATTTCAAAGGCAGGTATCTCCTTGGCATCGGCAAGACCATAAAGAACAGCATTAGCCACATTACCCACACCGCTTTGCAACGGCAGGAAAGAGGCCGGGATAATCCCCTTATGCATTTCACTTATAAGGAAGTTACAAACGTTTGAACTGATATGTTTCGTCACTTCATCAGGTTCTGTAAACGGCTTGATATCGTCAAGCGCGCTTGTCTTTACAATACCGACGATCTTTTCCGGATCTATCTTCAGCAATGGGGAGCCGACGCGGTCGTTGGCTTTGAAAATAGGTATTTCACTTCTCACCGGAGGATCAAGTGGCAGATAAATATCATGGATACCTTCCAATCCTTTCGGAAGCTTCTCATTTAATTCAATTATAACTTTCTTTGCACATTTTGTAAAAGTGGGTGTATTCCCCACTCCGGTTCCTAGAACCACAGATCCGTCTTCACGAATATCGGCAACTTCAATAATAGCTACATCAATATCACCATAAAAACCATATCTGATTTTTTGTGCAAGTTCTGAAAGATGCAGATCAAAATAATGAACCTTATGGCAGTTCAGACTTTTTCTCAAATCGCCGTGGCTTTGATAAGGGGTCCTTTTGTTTACGGCATCGGCTCTCACCAAGGCACCGTCACAAAGATCACTTGTTGAAGCTCCGGTGAATACATTGATCTGGAAAGGCTTGCCTTCTGCATGAAGTCTTTCTGCTTTCTTTGCAATGGCAACAGGCACCACCTTTGGAGTTCCTGCCGCAGTAAATCCGGAAAAGCCTACATTATCACCATCTTTTACAAATTCAGCGGCCTCTTCCGGTGTTAAAATTGGAAATCTCATCTCTTCTGTTTTTTAGAATTAGATTCAAGTGTTTTTAGCGGAATCATTTTTCCAACTGCGAAATTACACAATATAATTCTTTGAAACAACTATTATTAAACTCTTGATTTAACAATGATGTTATATATAGTAAAATTAAGAAAGTCTGATGATAAAATTAAAAGACACAAAAAATTGGTTAAAAGCAGATTCATCTCTTCATCTCACCAAAGTGGAAGATGAGATCAAAGAGCTTGAAAATCATAAGACTTTCGATCTGTTAAAGAAATTTATCGGGGGAGTATTCAGATATGTTTTTCCTCTGGCCATTTCTATTTGCCTCATATTATGGATGTTTCATAAAGTAGATTTCCATGAGGTGATGAAAATCATCCATCAGAAATGTAATTTCTTGTGGATTGCCGTCATGATGGTTATGACAGCCCTGTCAATGGCTGTCAGAGGCATAAGATGGGGACTTCAGCTAAGGGCTGCCGGTATAAAAAAAATGCCCCCCTTGGCGGAATGTGTCTCAATATGGGGGGCATATGCCTTAAACCTTATTTTCCCTGATATGGGAGAGGCCTGGAGATGCATTTATGCAAGTAAAAGACAGAAAGCCCCCCTGTCAACTGTAATCGGTACAGATATTGGTGACCGTATTTCGGATTTGATAGTTATTGTGCTGCTTTTGGTTTTGTCTCTGATAGTCGCGCATCCGTTCATTATAGACTTCATGCATAAATATCAGCTTGGAAGAGAAGTGGAACGTGTTATTGACAATCCTTACATTTGGATAAG
>JAFLTN010000190.1 GCA_022510445.1 Muribaculaceae bacterium
GGGAAGGAATATTTTACCCGTTATAATAAGGAAGGGCGTCTCTGTAAGGGGGCGGTGACGTTGCTCGCCCAGTACAATGACTTTGCAAAGCCGCTGGATGGACATAGGGAGTCTGCGCTGGGAATGTCAGAGGAAATGCGCTGTTATCAATTTTGCCAGATGATAGAGGTCGATAGTGATATGGATGTGGATGCACTTTCCATGAGAAGGGAGGATTTTCGGACTCTTCGGGAGCTGTTGGATTGTCTGGACAGATCTGACTATACGCCGGAACAGAAGTGGCAGATACAATGGGTATTTACCCATCCAAAGGAGGCCTGGGAGGAGGTAGAGCCCCTGGTACGGACGGCCATGGAGGTCATTGAGAAGAAGGAGGCATTATGGCGTCCTTTGGTGGAGGAATTCTGTGATCATTATCGTAAGAAGCTGGCGGATCAATCCCTTGAAGCGTATATGATATCGGAGTTAGGTTGTGATGTGGGGGAAAATCCCCAAGGAAGAATACTGATGCCCTGCATCGTGGGAAGTCACACTCTGTGTTTTGGTTTGGGCATTCTTCAGATGGAGGAAAACGGGGAAATGCTACCGGACGTGTGCCGTATAGGAATGGCATTAAAGCGCGTTGGGCTTGACATTTTTCGGAATAATCCGGTGGATAACCGGAAGCGTCTGGCATTCTTATTGAAGGTTTTGTCGGATGAGAGCAAGCTGGAGATTCTTGCCCTGTTGAAGGAGAAGAGACGCTATGGCAGAGAGCTGGCAAAGGAATTAAATCTCACGACGGCTACGATTTCCCATCATATGGATATTCTGACGGGATGTGGTCTGGTGACCTTGAATAAGGAGATGAACCGGATTTATTACGAAATAGATGAGAATGCCATACGAAAACTGTTAGAGCAGACATGGGAATTGCTTCTGGGGAAAAGATAAGGGTAGAGACTTATAATGGTGAGGCAATTAGAAAAACTGTAAATTCAACTACAGGTTGATTTTCACGACATAATAATGAAAGAAGTATATCCTTGTTTGAGTCCTTCTCGACGTGATATTCTGTTTTTATCAGGAATAACACATTTGTCAAGCCGCCAGACGGTGCAGAAAAGGAGGATATAGGGATGGACCAGGTCAGTTTTGGACAGCGTTTGAGACAGTGCAGAAAGGAAAAGGGATTTTCACAGGAAGAAGTTGCTGAGAGAATCGGCGTCTCAGCCCAGGCAATTTCGAAGTGGGAGAAAGGGGAGGTTCTTCCCGATCTTTTCCATTTTCAAATTCTTGCGAAGTTTTTTCATGTGTCAGCTGACAGTTTGCTGGAGATAGAGCCGGAAGATGCTGAACATGTTATAGAGACTATAAAGGTTGGCGGAGCGGTTTTTGAGGTAGTGAAAAAGCCGGAGACTATTCTTGCGGGGAAAATATTTTACGCCAAGGATTATCCAAGCATAGGAGATTTTTATACTGCTATTGATTCTGTGGATTTCAATCAACGAACGCTGGTTTCACAGAAGATCGTGGCTGCCAAGCTGCCCGCATATGATATCGCTCTAAGCGTTAATTTCTGGTCAGACGAGGCTTCCCGTGCCATGGGTTTCGTGCGGGAGACCAGTGAAGAGCAACAGCTGGAAGGTATTGATGTTTTTAAAATGCCGGCATCCCTGTTCATTCGTGGGTACACGGACCGCGGCACCGCCGGGCTGCTTGCGAAAGAAACCTGTGAACCCTGGGAGATGTTTGCATATATCAGAAATTACATCCTGCCCACCTACGGATACAAAATGGCCGAAAACGGAGCGCAGGAGATGGAGGTTTTCGATGTCTCTGGGCACAGCACCGGATATGCTTATGTGCCTGTGGAAAAGTTGTAAATATTTCAGTATCCTTTGGATAAATAAATCCCTTTTTTGTTTGTGTTGTTAGCAACAGGGAGAAAATAAAAAGTTTGTGATACCCGTATCATGTTAGTTATGATACGGGCTTTCTTTTCTGACATTTTATGAGGCACAGTGCCACTTTACTTTTTTTCCGGGATTCGCTATACTAAAATGAACGAATAAAACGGTATCTGACAGGAAAGGAGCCCGTATGCCCGACAAGGAACAGAACAAACCGTCCAGTCAAAATGACTTTATGATAGAGAAGATTAAAACCCGTCCTATCAACCGAAGGAAGCTGATCCGGCGGACGATTATTACCGTTGTCATGGCGGTGATCTTCGGAACGGTGGCCTGTGTCACCTTTCTGATTCTGGAGCCTGTGATCAGCAATCGGCTCTATCCGGAGGAGGAGCCCCAGGTCCAACCCGTAACATTCCCGGAGGATCAGGAGGAGATGTCCCCAGAGGACATGCTGGCGGAAAATATTCCCTCGGAAAATCCATCGCCCGCTCCTCCATCAGCCAGTCCGTCGCCTGCACCGGTGGAGGAAACAGAATCCACACTGACAGAAGAGCGGATGCGGGAGATTCTGTCCGGAATGAAGCTGGGTGTTGAGGATTATGTCCAGCTGAACAATATATTGCTGGGGCTTGTTTATGAAGACGAATTAAGTGAGGACGGCAGCAGTTATCGGGCTGCCCTTAGCCAGCACATTGTTACCATCCGCGGAGTCATCTCCAATATCGATTGGTTCGATGACATACAGGAAAGCAGTAATCAGGCCCCCGGTTTGATCGTGGCGGACAATGGTCTGGAGCTGCTGATCCTGGTGGATTACTCCTCTCTGGAGAAAGCGGAGAGTCTGGTGCTGGATCTGGGTGATGGTGCTTATCGGATCAATGTTGGTCTGAAGGGTGTGGATAAGGACACAAATCTCGCTATTGTGGCGGTGGAACAAAGCAGGCTAAGGGCAGCCCGAT
>JAFLTN010000191.1 GCA_022510445.1 Muribaculaceae bacterium
AAGCGTTTCTTTCCTGAGAGGGAGTGTCGGTGATTCTGTTTGTTGTGTTGTATTTTTCATTGGTCACATAAAGATCCCCCCTGATCAATAGTGCCACCTCGTTGCCTTCCGGCGAAACAGCGATATTGGATACACCGGAGTTTGTGTATTTTTTCACTAAATCTCCATCATATAAATCGGATTTGATTTCTATATTTACTTTCTGAGGTGTCTCTCCCGGTTTCATTGAATAGAGATCACCGTCCCAACTGAAAGCCAAAGTGCCGTTTTGGGCCACTGAAAGCGAACGAACCGGATGGCGGGTAAAATCGGTGAGTTGCTTTTCACTTCCGGATTCTACCGACGCTTCAAAAACATTTAATGTGCCGTCTTTTTCCGACAGATAGTAGAAAGAATTTCCCTGACCCCACACAGGCGATTGGTCGGAACCGTTGAAATGGGTGAGTTGCCGGTATTTCCCGTCATCATAGAGCCAGATGTCGGAGGTTCCGGAAGATCTTTCATGTTTCCGATAGATATCTTCATATCCTTTTCTATCCTGATAAAGTATCTCACCTTTGGCGTTGGCATTGGCTGATATCACCGGGATGGATAAAAAGAGCGAGGGCCGGCTCTTGTCTTGGTTTATGTTTACTGAGTAGATCTGACTGAAGTAAGGCGCGCGTGCCGTGTTCACTCCCGGGAGGTTCGTCGCGTTAAACAGCAGGATGGAATCATTGAGAAAGGTGAGAGGTGTTTCATTTCCGCTGTGGGTGGTGATTCTCACCGGTGTGCCTCCGACTGCCGTTGTGACATAAATGTCATCCGATCCTTCACGGTCGCTCAGGAATGCTATCTTTTTTCCATCAGGCGACCATATCGGATAGGAATCGTAGGCAGGCCCTGAAGTAATTTGAGTGGCGACGCCTCCCGACACCGGCACTGTGAAGATTTCCCCTTTATATGAAAAGGCAATTTTTTCTCCATCAGGACTTATAGCGGGTTTCATTATCCATCTCGGAGTCTCTGCAAG
Organism: Muribaculaceae bacterium; assembly: GCA_022510445.1. GTDB lineage: Bacteria > Bacteroidota > Bacteroidia > Bacteroidales > Muribaculaceae > Lepagella. The sequence goes on from JAFLTN010000191.1 coordinate 1,013, forward strand.
GGAAAATAAACTGCTGAATGTAAGAAGAGTTATAAAAATCTTATTTCGAGTATTCATGATTATATTAGATATAATTTCATGCTCCCGGATCAACAAAAATCGGGAACCGGGTCTTATTGCAAATTTAATCAATTAAAAGGAAAAAAATAATACCTTTCTATCAATTCGAGCGCCAGATGGAGAGGAGGTGCCTGCGTATCACAATGATATTGATCGATGTGATGATAATGAAATAGAGAGCGGCAGCGCCCAGCATAAATAAAACATTGCCATTCCCGAGACCTAAGGCCTCCAGCGGTTTATGCCAGATCAGACGGCAAATAAAAGTGAAGCCCACTGCCAGCAATGTAATCACGGAATTAAGTGTGAGAACATTTTTTTCGTAGTATTTCGACACTTGCCAGGGAGAGTAACCCAGCAAAATAAGGTTTCGCAATGTGCTCCTGCTCTTTTGCAGCAAAAGGAATATGCTCAGAAGGAGAATGAAAAGCGCCAGAAGAGAAATCACAAAGCCGGTGGCCGAAACGATGCCGGATACCAAAGCCATGAACTGCGACACCTTGTCGGCTCCTTCTTTATCGCCTGCAATTTCAAGACCGTGATCAGCAAGATATTTATCGGAATCTGCGGAATTAAGCCTGTCGATTTTTATTATAAGGCGCGATGCTTCCTGATGGGAATCGGGAGAATAGCGGGAATTCGCCCAGTCCATAAATTCTTGGGGCACAGCGATGGTGTTCAGCCGGGAGGAAAATCCCACCACGTTAGCGTCAAAAACTTCCTGAGTGCCGTTTCTGCCGGAAAGCACCAGTTTTAAAGGCACCGTGCCGATCATGTCCTCACTGAGTTGAGGGAGACCTTGGGGCAGTGCAAAACCGAAGTTATAGAGTGCCAGATAATCCTTATTCAATACAATGGGCACATATTTAGATGCGGGGTCAAATTCCCAACCTTTCGGCTTGGTGTCGAAAAATTCATCGGGCACCGACTCAAAGAAAAGATAGGTGGTCATTCCCTTGCCGCCCATATTGATGGAGGCACTCACAGAGAAATCCGCAGGAGTGAACTTTCCAAGTTTTTTCACCCATGGCTGTTGCGACAATTCATTTATTTCTTCATCGGAAAAGGCCACCGGTTGCAGATTCACTCCCTTCACTTTTTTGGATACCACGATATAATCGTCGGAGAAGAATTGGTCGTCGTCTTTTTGATGGTGGCGGCTGTCGCAATAAAAAAGAATGCCGCAAAGAATCACTGTCAAACCGATGAGATTCGCAATGGAATATCCCAACAACTGCCCTTTGGAGATATTTTTCTTCAAAAGGGTACCTATGCCAATTTTCCTGTCTTTTCTCATAAGTTCACAAATTCCGGATTATCAAGAAGCAAATGATTGCCAACTGAAGTGGTGATGATTCCCGCATTGTTCTCTGCCGCGTCACGCTCCACAAGTTTTGCCACGATTCTGTTGTTGGTTTCGTCAAGGTGACTCACAGGTTCGTCGAGAAAAATGAAATCGTAAGGTTGACAAAGGGTCCTCACAATCGCCACTCTCTGTTGCTGGCCGATACTTAATTTAGCCACCGGGGAATCAAATTTTTCTTCCACCCCCAGGAGTGCCAGCATCTCTTTTATCTGGGCAAGTGTCTTTTTATTTGTAAGGCTGTTTTTCAACTGTATGTTTTCAATCACCGTGATTTCCGGGAAAAGCCTCATTTCCTGTGGGAGCAGGGCGATTTTGGATTTCCGGATATCACACCAGGTGGAGATATTG
>JAFLTN010000192.1 GCA_022510445.1 Muribaculaceae bacterium
TGTCCTATAAGAAATGTCCTCTCACATTTTTCCGGGAAATGGTCATTACTGATATTAAGCATTCTTTCTGAAAACGACACAACCCGTTTCAGTTCAATTCAGAAGGCTCTTCCTGATATTTCATCAAAGGTTTTGAGCGACACATTAAAGAACCTTGAGAAAGACGGACTTGTTATAAGAAAGGTATATGCCCAGGTACCTCTCAAGGTTGAATACTCACTTTCCGAATTAGGGAAAAGTCTGATACCTGTCATAGGTACTCTTATTAATTGGGCATGTGAAAACTTCAAAAACTTTTAATTGCAAACTTGAAATTACTATGGAAGAACAGAATAAAATTGAACTCTTGAAAGAAAAAATTGAATCAGCACAGGCAATAGTAGTTGGAATCGCCTCCGGAATGTCAGCTGCCAATGGAGAGAGGTATTATTATCAGGATGATGATGATTTTAAAAAGCTTGCCGGAAGTTTGAGGGATAAATATGACATACATTCCTGGTTCGACCTTTATTATGATCCTCGTGTAACCAAAGAGGAACATTGGGCAATGTTGCTGCGGCATATCAGGCATCTTTATGAAGCCGAAGCCGGTGAAACCTATAAAGATCTGGCTGAAATTCTTAAGGGGAAGAATTATTATATTGTCACTACCAACCAGGATTTTCAAACATTCAAGGCTTTTCCGGATGATAAAATAACCCGGCTACAAGGTGATTTCAGGTATTTCCAATGTAAACATCAATGCCATGATGAAATATATTACAATGAAGATATTATAAACGATCTTTATCCTAAAATTGAAGGCGACAGATTGCCTGAGCGATATATTCCCAAATGTCCTAAGTGCGGTGGCGATATGGCGGATTGGGTTCGTTCAAGAGAATTTCTTCAAGGGAAATTTTATGAAAAGGAATTTGAGAGATATATGAACTTCTTGAGAAGCAATATGAATAAAAAGGTACTGTTTCTTGAACTTGGTGTAGGAGTAATGACCCCCATGTTTATAAAGGAACCCTTCATGAATATGGTGTATCAATGGCCTGACGCATTTTATGCCACGATAAATCCTAAACATGCCATCATTCCTAAGGAGATTGAAAAGAAAAGTCTGGCTATAAATGACGATATACTGTTTGTTTTGAAAAAACTTTTAGGCAAGCCTACAGAAGATATAAAGAGAGACAAAGGAGAAATTTTTGATTCAGGTAAAGTATATTGATATGGAGACTTCAATTGAAAAAGCCAGAGAAGTAATACAAGAAGCAGATGCAATTATCATAGGTGCAAGTAATGGTCTGTCCATTTCGGAAGGTTATAATATTTTTGCAGATAATGAAATGTTCAGGCAGCAGTTCGGAGATTTTAAAGATAAGTTTGGAATAAAGAATGTACTCGACGGGATCTTTTCAGAACATATGTATGCGGAAAGTCGTCAGGAATTCTTGAAGAGACTTGTTAAATTATGGACAGAGGATTACATACCCTCTGAGGTAATGAATAACCTTTATTCAATAGTTAAGGATAAGCCATATTTCATTCTCACTACCAACGCTGACGAACATTTGGAAGCAGCCGGTTTTGATCCTGAGAAAGTTTGGGAAATAGAGGGTACTTTTAGAACAACCCTAAAGAATGAATCACCTGTAAATCGAAATGAGGTTTTCAATCAATTCTTTTCAGAATATAATGGGAAAAAAATCGTGTTTCTCGAATTAGGCATCGGAAGTCGTAACAGGTTAATTAAATTACCTTTGATGCAATTGGTTTATCAACAACCAAAGGCTACTTATATTACTCTGAATCTGCCTCATGAAATCTATATTCCGAAGGAAATAGCAGAAAAATCAATCGCTTTACCGGGAGATATTTCTGAAACCCTTTCAAATCTCAAGGCTAATTATGATTAAAAATTACATTTCAGATTTAAGCAATTTCCCATTTAAAGATTTATTTCCTTGGGAAATAACATCGGAAATTCCGGTGCCTCCTATCTTAACTTTTGTCGCGATGCTGCTGACGCTGTGGCTAACTCTTTATAAATTATTATAGAATACTGCTCAAACAACTTGTTTTGCTTTGCCGAAATCCATATCCATCGGACGAATGAAAAAACGGGTGGAGTGAACGACATGCCATTCACCATTGCTCTCCTTATGGTATACCTCTATACAGTTATACTTCATATCAATGAGAGTGGTATTTGCATAAATCTGGAAAGTCAAAATGGCTGTGTCTCCAAATATCTGCACCCTTGGATTTTCCAAGCGATATCCATCCGGAGCAAACAATTTTCCTTCGATTGTTTGTAAAACTTTCTCAATATCTTCATGGCTGTCTATCCTCTTTTCTACTACACCATCAAAATATGAGAAGGATTGACGGCTCCATAAGTTGTTATATCCTGATGTCTGACCGTTAAACCATAAAGCCAGTGCTTCTTTCTCCAGATCCCATATATTTTTGGCATTTGCGATATCTTCTTTCGTTGCGTCCGGTTCTAATACTAATTTCTCTTCCATATCTTTAATCTATTTTTAGCTGGTTTTAATCTTTTTTGGCTGGACAATCAAATCATTGAAGCATATCATTCACTAAAAAAATTCCTTATTTTAAAGTAATTGACAAGTTCCAATATTTTGAAAGTGCAAATATATAGAAATCATTTAATAGCCTTATATATTAAGATATCTATTTAGTTGGATCCGATGGCATCAATATAGTTCAGATAAC
>JAFLTN010000193.1 GCA_022510445.1 Muribaculaceae bacterium
CGATAATTTCATCTGCCGGTTTGTAAACCATCGGAGACTCGTCACGAGTGAAGTCGTTCACACTTTCAGAATAGATACCAGACATTGATTTCTCAAAATCTTCCATAGTTATTTTCTCGTAGGCCTGTGTACGGCTCAATACTCTACCAGCACCGTGTGGTGCGGATTTGTTCCATTCTTCATTACCTTTTCCGATACATATTAAAGATCCATCTCTCATATTAAGCGGAATAATACATTTTTCACCTTTATCTGCTGAGATTGAGCCTTTGCGGATCATATTGTCGTCGCTTATATAATTGTGAATTGACTCGAATTCTTCTTCAACTTTCACATCAGGGAAAAATTTCAAAAGTAGAAGAGAAATTAACTTACGGTTAAGGACTGCCCATTTCTGACATAACCTCATGTCATGAAGATATTGTTCTCTAGTTTCACCTTCAACATAACATAGATCCATAGGAAGAGAGGGTTCGGCTTCAGAATGTTGTTTCCTCATTTTATTGATTACGGACTGAAGTTCCTGACGACGCCCTGCTGCCTTATATTCCTCGATAGTTCTTTTAATCATTTCTTCAAACTCATGGGCACCTTCTGTCAAATGCTTGATGGCCTTGTCCTGATAGATTTCAGCCACCTGTTTGCCGAGATTCCGTGAACCTGTATGGATAACAAGATAGATATTTCCTTCATCATCCTTGTCAAGTTCGATGAAATGGTTACCTCCTCCCAAAGAACCGATGGCTTTTTTAATTCTATCCTGATTTTTCAAGTCACGGTAGTAATACAAACAATTAAGAAGTTCCTTTGCCTCTCGGTAAATATCCATTTCATCATTTACCAATGGTTTGAACCCACGCCTTTCCTCACGTATCCACATTCCGGATGGAACTGTTGCATTGATGTGTTCATTGAAAGCATGAAAATCGATATCTCCAATCTTTCCGAATTTGAGGATTCTCATCCCACAACCAATATCTACTCCAACGATGTTGGGTATCACCTTGTCCCCAAGATTTCCGGTGAATCCGATAACACATCCGGCTCCAGCATGTACGTCAGGCATTATTCGGATTTTCTTGTCGGCAAATACATCTATTGAGAGAAGCTGCTTTATCTGATCGAGAGCTGTATCTTCAACATTATCAGTGAAGATTTTCACGTCATATCCTTCTATAGTCTTCATATTCTATTATTTTGTAATTTGGTTGCGAAATTAGCGTGTAACTACGCAATTATTTTTCGTACTTATTTTAATTTGCAAATCTAATATTAAGATGACTCAGAAAACGGTACAGGATTAATATCTTTATCAGAAAAAGAACTGTATCGAAATTTGAGACACTAATTTTGTAACTTAGTGGCAAATTTTGGATTTTATGACGAATAAACAATTTAAGCAAGAGGCCCGGAAACATCAAGTTGAATTCAAAATCAACGATGATAAAATAAAGATAACGGCGGAAAGGCACCAGTTTGTGAAAGTGACGAATTGGAAAACTAAAGAAGTGAAGACGGTTCCGGTTCCAAATATGCTTTTATGGGAAGATAGAAAGGATTCTGATGGTGGTTACCGAATTTTATATAGTGGCTTTAGGAAGGATATAACTGAAAAAATTGATAATCGTCAAAAAACTGACCCTTCACCATCCTTTTCTATAATGGTAACAGATCTTTTAAGAAGCGAGCATATCCCATATAATTTATTTGAGCCGATGAATTATGATTTGAAGAGTGCCACCAATCTATTCAATCAAATATTGGGAAAGAATAAAATAAAGAAAATTAATGATATTCTTATAGAATATAAAGAGAAGAATGAAAAAGGAGAAAATGGCCTTAAAGATGTAACTGCCTTTGATGTTTTCGTGGATTATGTGACATTAAACGGAAATCGTGGAGGTATCGGTATTGAGGTTAAATATACAGAGAAAGAATATCTACTTAAGAAAGGGACTAAAGAATGGAAAGAGACATATGATGAAATCTCCGGACTTATTCATTTGGCTGACAATTATTGGAACCAAAGTTTTAAATCCCGTTGGTTTAAAATAGAATATATAGAAGATGTTGATGATTTAATTAGCCATAAAGCAAAGGAACATGTTGTTTCAAATCAATATAGACAGATATGGAGAAACCATATTTTAGGTGCTTCAATGGTTTTGGATGGTTCCTTATCTGAATTTACTACCCTGACAATCTATCCGGAAGGTAATGGTCACTTCAATAAACTTCTTTGGGATAAATATAAAGATAAACTTACGGTTAATGGGTCGAGAACTTTTAAACATCTTACTTATGAAGAATTGTTCCAGATGATAAGGGAATGTTTCAATGGAAGCAAAATAAAAGACTCAGATAATTGGGTTGACTATCTGGAAAGAAGATATTAGATCAAATGAAGATATTGCATATTTCTGATACTCATGGAGCCCATAGAAGAATGGGAGATCTTCCCGATGCGGATGTATTGGTTCATTCCGGTGACTTCACTATGACGGGTACTGAAGCAGAGGCCATCGACTTCCTGAATTGGTTTTGTGATTTGCCCCACAAACATAAAATTTTTATCTGTGGCAATCATGATGAATGTCTCTATGGCGCTAATATAGACGGTCTGGATAATAACGTGCATTATCTGTATAATTCAAGTCTTGAAATAGAAGGAATAA
>JAFLTN010000194.1 GCA_022510445.1 Muribaculaceae bacterium
AAAACATTTAATGACCTCGATAGAGCTGTACAGGCCATAAATCATGGCGATTTAGTATTTCCATTAGTTTTGAAACCTAGATGGGGTTCTGGCTCAATTGGCATTGAAATTGTTAATGATATTGGGGAACTCTATGAAATCTACGGGTTATTAATAAAAAGAATTATGAGGAGTATTCTTGCAAACGCCACTATTGGGAGCGATTATATTCTTATACAAGAAAAGATTGATGGGCAAGAATATGGGATGGATGTAATGAATGATTTGGAAGGGAATCATCGCGGAGTATCAGTTAAAAAGAAACTAGCAATGCGAGCCGGAGAAACTGATAAAGCTCAAACAATAGATAATACAGCCATACGCTCAATCGGACATGTTTTAGGTAAAGAATTACATCATATAGGAAATCTAGATGTTGATATATTTGAAAAAGATGGCAAATACTATGTACTCGAACTAAATCCACGCTTTGGTGGAGGATTCCCTTTCAGTTATCAAGCAGGTGTAAACTTCCCTAAAGCCATAGTGGAATGGTTAAAAGGGCGAGAAATTGATAATAAAATTTTAGAACCTAGGTATAACGAGGTTTATGCAAAATGTGACAGACTTGTAAAAATAATTCTATGATGAAGTTGGTTAGGACCTCAACGATTCCTGGATCACTTAATACTTTCTGCAAGGGGCTTTTGAAGGAGCTTCAGGAGGAAGGCTATGAGGTTGTGGCTGTTTCTTCGCCGGGTGATGCCCTTAACGAAATTCGAGAGCGTGAAGGCGTTCGGACGATTGAAGTGCCGATGGAACGACGGATTTCACCTCTGAAGGATATAAGGAGCTTGTGGAGAATGATTCGTGTATTTCGCAAAGAGAAACCCGATATGGTTCATTCCATAACTCCAAAAGCCGGTTTATTATCGATGATAGCGGCTAAAATTTGTGGTGTTCCTGTTAGGATGCATACCTTTACCGGTTTGGTTTTCCCTACGGCTACCGGCCTAAAACAAAAAGTACTTATAATGACAGATCGTTTAACATGCGCGTGCGCCTCTCATATAATCCCCGAAGGAGAAGGTGTCAAAAAGGATCTCGTTGATTATAAGATTACTAAAAAACCTTTGAAAGTCCTTGGGTTTGGAAATATCCGCGGTATTGATTTAGAATATTATAAGCCTGATATTTCCGAAGTGCGGCAAGAGGCGTCTAAGATTAGTAAACCGGATGTTTTTACTTTCATATTTATCGGTCGTCTTGTGCGTGATAAGGGAATTAATGAACTTGTGAAAGCATTTGTTCGCTTAAACAGGGAGCATCCTAAAACGCGTTTAATTCTTGTCGGATCGGAGGAGCAAAACATTGATCCTCTTGATACAATGACAATCGATGCAATTAAGGAGAACGACTCTATTGAAGCTGTTGGTCGTCAATCGGATGTGCGTCCGTGGTTAGCGGCTTCCGATGCTTTGGTATTTCCCTCCTATCGTGAAGGATTTCCCAACGTAGTTATCGAAGCCGGTGCAATGGGATTGCCTTCGATTGTGACAGATATTAACGGTTCTCGGGAAATTATTATAGACGGTAAAAACGGAATTATTATCCCATCTAAAGATGAGGATGCATTATATAATGCTATGAAACGCTTCGTAGACAATCCTGAAGATGTTACGAATTTAGCAAAAGAAGCTCGCCCCTTAATAGCCTCACGGTTCGAACAGGGTTTTGTCAGAAAATGTCTAAAAGATTATTACAAGGAAATAACAACAAACATTCAACCCTGATATGCAAGTAGTTATTCTTTCCGGAGGAGCTGGCAAAAGACTTTGGCCTCTATCTAATACGAGTCGATCAAAACAGTTTTTGAAACTGCTTAAATCGCCTTCCGGAGAACCTGAGTCAATGGTTCAACGAGTCGTTCGTCAGATTCATGAAACGCGACTGTCAGAGGAAATAACTATTGCTACATTTGAGTCGCAGAAAGACCATGTGATTTCCCAGTTTGGGTCTTCCATAGATATGATTACTGAGCCTTCTCGAAAAGGTACGTTCCCGGCAATTGCTTTGGCATCGCTTTATTTCAAAACTCAAAAACGTCTGCCGGAGGATGAGATGATTGCCGTGATTCCGTGTGATGTATACACTCGAGACGCTTACTTTGAATGTATAAAGTTGATGGCCGAGAAGGTGAGAAAGGATGTGGCAGACATCTACCTTATGGGAGTCAAACCAAAGTCGCCATCTCCGTTTTTTGGCTACATTATCCCTAAAAAAGACAGTACTGATCAAGTCGAGTTTATAGAAAAACCCGACAGATTTTTAGCTCAAAAGTTTATTGAAGGCGGCGCTTATTGGAATGCCGGCGTGTTTGTCTTCAAATTAAAATTTATAGAAAAATTTTTACAAGAACATCATTATCAGTTAGATTTTGCCAAGTTCGTTTCCCAATATGACAAACTGCCTAAAAGCAGTTTCGATACAACCGTGATAGAGCATACTCGTCGAGTTGGTTTTCTTCCCTATGAGGGTGAGTGGCATGATCTTGGAAACTGGGATGCTTTGACGCAACAAATTCCACAAGCTGTCTTGGGAAATGTCGTGCAACAAAACTGTAAAAATACATATATTATCAACGAATTGAATATCCCAT
>JAFLTN010000195.1 GCA_022510445.1 Muribaculaceae bacterium
GTCGATTAGTTAGAGAAACTAAACCGGATATTGTGACGATGGAGAATGTGCCAGCCATTCGTTCTTTCTCTCTTAAATCTGTATTGCCAGATTTTATCTCTCTCCTTAAAGAGGAAGGATATTATGTATGGTACGATGTGGTTTTTTGCCCAGATTATGGTATACCACAAACCCGAAAAAGATTAGTTCTTTTAGCTTCAAAATCCGGGGAGATTCAATTGTTGCCTCCCACTCATACAAAGAATGAATATGTCACAGTAAGGTCTGCGATTGGCAAATTACCTGCTTTGAACCAAGGAGAATCATCTTCTGAAGATCCACTTCATCGTTGCCGCTCTCTGAGCCCTTTGAATATAAAACGGCTTCAACACACTAAAGAGGGCGGAAGTTGGAAAACATGGCCAAAAGAACTTTTATTAGAATGCCATAAAAAGGATACTGGGAAAAGTTTTGGAAGCGTATATGGCAGAATGGAGTGGGATAAACCCTCTCCTACCATGACCACACAGTGCACAGGTATTGGTAATGGAAGATTCGGACATCCCGAACAAGACAGGGCTATATCCGCTAGAGAAGCTGCCCTTTTACAAACATTTCCTATAGATTACAAATTCTTTGATGATGAATCTGCTGTTTCTTTGACAAAAGCGTCAAGATATATCGGGAATGCTGTTCCTCCTCAACTGGGGAAAGTAATTGCAAAATCCATTATACAACATCTGATTAAATATGAAAAAATATGAAATGTCGTTAGATCTAAATGTATTAAATCATTTGGGTCTTAACTTATATAGCAATACCCCCGCGGTTTTATCTGAGGTAATCGCCAACTCATGGGATGCAGATGCTACAGTGGTTTCCATAAATTGCAACCAAGAAGAAGATGTGATAACAATAATAGACAATGGGTGTGGTATGACGCTGGAAGACATAAATCGCAAATTTTTATGCGTAGGATATCAAAAGCGAAAAAATGGAGAAGCAGTTACTCCCAAATATGGAAGACCCGTTATGGGGAGAAAGGGTATTGGTAAACTATCACTTCTTTCAATTGCAGACACTATCAAAATTTATTCAAAAAAGAATGGAGAACAAAATGCTTTTTGTTTGTCAAGAGAAGATATCGAACGAGAAATTACATCTCAAAATCATGTGTATTCTCCATCTGAAATTAAATTTGAAGATTTTGAAAACGAAACGGGAACTAAGATGGTTATAAGAAGTTTCAAGAAAAATATTAATCGAACTTCAGAATTCCTTCGAAAGCGATTAGCACGTCGATTTTCCGTAATTGGTAAAGATTTTGATATAATCCTTAACAATGACCCCATAACTCTAAAGGATCGTGATTTCTTCGGGAAAATACAATTTTTATGGCCCATTGGAGACTTTGACACTTCTGTTTTATCAGCTTTCCCCAATATAATAATTCAGTCAAGACTACAAGGTAATGTTGCGGATGGCTATCACATCTCAGGTTGGATTGCATCCGCTGAAAAGCCAAGTGACATTGGGGATAATAATAAAATAAGCATTATATCTCGCGGGAAATTAGCTCAAGAAGATATTTTGGCATCATTTGGGGAAGGTGGTGTATATTCGTCCTATATTATCGGAGAAATACAAGCAGATTTTCTAGATTCCGATGATAGAAATGACATTTCAACGAGTAATCGACAACAATTCATAGAAGAAGATGAACGATATCAATCGTTGAAAAGTCATATATTTAAATTGTTAAAAACCATACAGAATAAGTGGACCGATCTTCGCAAAGAAAAAGCCACAGAGCGGGTAACAAATTCATCCCCAATAATAAAGGAGTGGTATGAAGGACTTAGTGTTAGTTCAAGAAAATATGCTAAAAAATTATTCGCTGTCATTGAAACAATGCATTTTGATGGTGATGAAGAAAAGAAACGAGAATTCCTAAGATATGGAATTTTAGCATTCGAACGTTTGAAAATAAGTGAGAAATTAGAATCAATTGATAATGAAGATTTGATTTCTGATTTACTAAAATTTGGTGAGGTCTTTGCTGATCTTCAAGAAATTGAAGCTTCTCTATATTGGGAAATTGCCAATGAACGTGTTAAAGTCATCCGGTCTTTAGCCGATAGTTGTGACGACAATGCCAAAGAAAAAATTCTTCAAAAGCACATATATGACAATCTATGGCTTCTTAATCCATCATGGGAAAGAGCCACAAGGGGAAGTGAAAGATTAGAACAAAGTGTCACTAAAGAATTTAAAACTGTAGAAGCCGATCTGTCAGAAGAAGAACGTGCTGGTAGATTAGACATTCGCTATAGAAATACATCAGGAGTGCACGTTATTGTAGAGTTAAAAAGATATCAGCCCACTTATAAAGTGGATGTTTATGATCTCCACAGGCAGATTGACAAATATCGTAGTGCACTCAAAAAATGCTTAAAAGCAATTGACCGTGAAAACGAACCTATATCAGCAATTTGTATAATTGGTGAGGGAGTCCTACCTCCAGAAATGTCGTTGAAAGAAGCAAACGATAAACTTGCTGGCTCAGGACGAATTATCACATATGATACGCTAATTCACAACGCTTTAGACTCATATTCGGAATATTTGGAGAGAGAA
>JAFLTN010000196.1 GCA_022510445.1 Muribaculaceae bacterium
TTGCCGGATGTAAAAAATTACCTAAGTTAAATTACTTATGTCATTATAATAGGTATGTAACTGAAGTAACACCATCTGTCCCTGTAATGGAAACTAATTCCACTTATAATAATTCACCTCTACCGGATTCTTCTCAATATAACTCTAAAGTAGGAACTCCCTTGAATAAGGAAAATAAAGAAAACAATATTGCAAAACTCATTGATTTAAAGAAACTTCTTGACGAAGGCATAATTACAGAAGAAGAATTTATATCAATGAAAAAGGAAATTTTAAAAGAAGGCTTATAATCTCATAAAAGAAAAGATTTAAGAAAGAATAACTTCCTAAAATCTTGTAATTCTATAAATTAACAGTTATTGATTTAGATAACAAATATATGTGATGTGATTAATTTAATAAAGATCCCTCTTATATTTTACAATCAATAATAAGAATTCTTCTAAAAAAGTTTCCGTATAGGGGCGGAAATTTTTCAGTTCCAATGTAGGGGGCGGAAACATTCTTGTTTCCGTAATTTCCGGAAGTCAGGAGACTTCCGCCCCTGGTTATAACTTTGTTTCCGTATAGGCCCTGACATCTTTCGATGTCAGAATTAGTCACCACCCAAAGCCCAACTATCTTTACTCTCCTTCATCTATACTCCAAATCATCTACTTCCTCCTCGTCAATTTCAGTCTCCTACGTTTTTATTCCCTAAATATGTAAATCTAATTTCTCAACAGAGGGTATTGATATCATCCTCCTTTTTAAGGCTATAAGAGTACTTTTAAGGTGAATGTAAAATTTAAGACTGATTGATCTTATCCGGGCATTCGGTCTTTTCTTTTCACTATATTTATAAATTTAAAACTTCACTTATTTGTGAATTAAAGAAATTATGATTAAATTTGCCTTATGATAGTTACGTTTGAAGAAGATTATCTGAAAAGCCTTTATACCGATGGCTGCTGCAATGACAAAAAACATCGTTATCAACCTGAAATTATCAAGAGATATAAGCGTTGTGTTGATTACCTTAAAGCAGCATCTAGAAAGGAGGATCTCTTCTTAATCAATTCTCTGAACTTCGAGGCTCTCCAAGGCAACAAAAAAGGGCGATTCTCTATCCGTGTAAATGACAAATACCGAATTGAGTTTACTCTTTCAGAAACCATAGAGAAATCCATACTGACTATCTGTAACATTGTAGAACTCTCTAACCATTATAAATAAAATGATCACACTACCAGGCGTAAGACCGGATATGATTGCGAATAATCTTACACCATTCGAGCCTACCCATCCCGGAGAACTGATAAAGGATGAACTGGAGGCATTGAATATGACACAGGCAAAACTCGCAGAGAAGATTGAGGTGAAGCCCTCTCTGCTTAATGAAGTCATCAAGGGTAAAAGAGCAGTGAACACAGAATTAGCGTTACTCATTGAGGCGGCAATACATATTCCTGCCGATATGCTTCTCAAACTGCAATCGGAATATAATATGCAGATAACTAAAGCCGATGACTCTTTCATGAAACGTTTGGCCCGCGTGAGAAATATAGCCTCCGTTTTATAAACTTCAATGCTCCAACATAATGGCTATTCTTCAAGATTATATTTCCGAGCTAAATAAACAATTTTCCACGGGAAAAGCTCGGGAACACAGTTAGCGTCCGGCTCTACAGCGTTTTCTTTCTGAACTTTTACCAGATATGGTGGTTATCAATGATCCTGCACGAATTGATTTTGGTGCTCCAGACTATATAATTCAGAAACGAAGCGACAATGTTGTCGAAACTTTTCGGTATGAAGACGGCAAAGTCTATATCAACGATACCAAATTCTTCGGCAACGTTACCGAAGAAGCATGGAATCTCTTTATCGGTGGATATCAGCCGGCTCAGAAATGGCTCAAAGACCGTAAAGGCCTCTCCCTTACATTTTCCGACATTCGCCACTACCATGAAATCATCCATTCACTCACCCAAACATTCAACCTAATCCATGATTCCGAATAACCTTGGGAGATAATCTACCAACCCTCACAGATAAACTCCTTCCTCAAGTCTATATAGAATCCAGTAATAAAGGTAACAGTTCTTTTCTTGTTATCCCACCGTACTCTGACAGCAATCTATTGAGTGTCCTGTTTAATAAAGGGGTAAATACTTTTCTTAATTTCAATCATTTTATATATTTTTGTATGTTACAAAAGCAAAAATTAGGAAAAACAGGTTAGTAACCCCAAAGCATGAATACAGAAGAATACCAACGACTACACAAACTTATATCATCTCCACAAAATGATGATATTCTGTTCATTAGTATTCATTCAAATATTCACTGATGGGCAAAAAATATCCCTGTCTTTCCGCTGCTAAATACCCCGAAACCCGCTGTATAAGCGGGTTTCATTATTTTTATGAGAATTAAAAAAAGCATTTAATATTTCCACTATAAAGCCTTATAATCCGAGAAAACTTACTTATAGGATGATACTCCAGGTTCTGTTTTTGTTTTGTAGAAAATTTATTTATATATTTACATCATAGAATTAGACCCGGTACCCAATATTTTTCAATGCCGGGATAAAAACCTTAGAAACCATAAAAACCTTAGAAACC
>JAFLTN010000197.1 GCA_022510445.1 Muribaculaceae bacterium
CTTTATCGGAATGTTCCTGATAATCCTTCTTTCATTGGCTTTCATTTTTATTAAACAGAAACAGGGTCTTCATGACAAGAAGAGATGCCGGGATATCCTGATGGTAAAGTATTTGGTAAAATCTCATTTTGATTAGAACTGCAAAACCGCCTTTTAAACTATAGAACGAATTTATAAAAAGCAATTCCTTAAATCACTACTTACATTTATCACTTTGGATTAAACCTCTCTCCTCAATTTTCTTCTCACTCCTCTGATGTCAAAAACAAGGAAAATAACCTTCCCTGCCGTTTACTCCCAGATTCAGGATATTGACGGTTATACCGTGGCCTTCGACCTTTACGGCTCTCCATCCGTAATGTTCCGCCTAATTAATCCGGTACAGCGTTTATGCACTGATTCCACTAAGTATGCCGAATATCATGATGTGTTACTTAAAATAGTGAAGACATTAGGAGAAGGTTATGCCTTGCAGAAACAGGATGTGTTCAGCCGTCAGGCATACCATCGGGAAATTCCTGAAAATGCAGAATTCCTTACCAAAAGTTATTTCAACTTCTTTAATGGCCGGGAATATACTGAGATAACCTCCTATCTTATCATCACTCAGGAACCGGTCAAAAGTCAGTTCGTCAAACATGATCCCAAGAAATGGGAAGAATTCTTTGTCAAGGTTTCAAAGGTTGCCAACATTATTGCGGACCGTCATATACCTTTCAGGATATTGAAAAAGAAAGCCGTGGAAGAATATATCCACCGTTTTATGGCTTTCAATTTCCGCAAAGGCGCATTTTCTCTTAATAATTTCAAATCATCTGACGAATACCTTAAAACAGGTGACCACCGTGTTATTAAGTCCTTCCCTCTGATTGACATCGACGAAGTCAATGTTCCGGGAACTGTTCAGCCATTCAATTCCTTCAATATAAACGGACATAAAATTGCTACGGATTTATTGGATTTCTTACCGGCCGTCCCCTTTGCTGATTGTGTGGTTTATAACCAGGTTATACAGGTTCCTGCACAAAGAAGACTCTTGAGCAAACTGCATACCAAGTCAAACCGTCACGGATCAATGCCTGGTGCTGCAAACCAATTGGCAAAGATGGATATTGACCGAGTGCTTGAAATATTGGCAGAAGATTCAAGACTGTTGGTAAACTGTAATTTCAATATCCTTGTCAGTTGCCCTTCTGACAAGCTTACTCAGGTTGCATCTTTCATTGAAAACAGACTTTTCCCTTTAAACATCACACCTTCAAAGAACAGTTTCAATCAATTGGAGTTGTTTATATCTTCCTTCCCCGGAAACAGTTACTCATTGAATCAGGATTACGACCTGTTCCTTACTTTATGTGAGGCAGCTTTATGTTTTTTCTTCAAAGAACATCTGAAAACTGATGAGATTACCCCTCTAACAACTTTCTACACAGACCGTCAGGGATTGCCTGTCTGCATAGACATTACCGGCAAAGAAGGCAAAAAACGATATACAGACAATGCTAATTTCTTTTGTATAGGTCCTTCGGGAAGTGGCAAGAGCTTTCATATGAATTCTGTGGTCAGACAATTGCTGGAACAGGGAACCGATGTGGTGATGGTCGATACGGGAGATTCATACGAAGGAATCTGTTCCTATTTCAACGGAACATATATTTCCTATTCCAAGGAGAAACCTATCTCCATGAATCCATTCAAAATGTCGGATGAGGAATATTCACAAAATTTCGGTGAGAAAAAAAATTTCTTGAAGTCATTAATATTCCTTCTTTACAAAGGAGATGACCAGCCATCAAAAATCGAGGACAAAATCATCAATCAGGTAATCGTGGATTATTATGAGGCATTCTTCCATCCTTTCCAGTCATTTTCTGAATCTGAAAAGGAAAGTCTGAGACGCACGATGCTTATCGAGGCAAACAGGAACCGGGAGAAAAATCCTGAACAAATGATTCAAGACCTTAATAACATAGACGAAGAAATAAAGAAAGAGCCACCTAAGATAGAATCCAACGCACTTATCCTACCTTCAGAGGAAAGAAAGCTAAAATTATGGAGAACGTGCTTTTCCTTGCAATCCTTGATTAATGATGAAGCTGCAGCTCCGACTGAAAAGGAAACGGCATTGGTAAAACTTCGCCAGTTCAAAGCAGAACTCTTTGAAAGTTCAGATTTAGTGAAAATTGACAAGAGAATCTCTCTTTTGGAGGAACAACGAAGAAGATTACAGGTGACCGAACTTTCTTTCAATTCCTTCTATGAGTTTGCAATTTCAAGGATACCTCAGATAATGAATCTGGAGAATGTAAGTTTCGCCATCAATGATTTTGCCTCAATTCTCAATACATTCTATAAAGGAGGCGAACTTGAAAATACATTGAATTCAGATCTTGATATCAACCTCTTTGACGAGAAATTCATTGTCTTCGAGATAGACAGGATAAAGGACGATCCGGTTCTTTTCCCTATCGTAGTCCTGATTATAATGGATGTGTTCCTACAGAAGATGAGAATAAAGAAAGGAAGGAAGGCATTGATTATAGAAGAAGCATGGAAAGCCATT
>JAFLTN010000198.1 GCA_022510445.1 Muribaculaceae bacterium
CCACTCCACAGTGGTCTGCAAACAAATAACACCTAAGGTGCTGAAATTTATTGCAAAATTAATGAAAAATAAGTATATTTAACAGCTCTTTGAAGACAAATCATCAAATTTTCAGATTTCCCTTTTTCTTTATCAAGGAGACAGCCTCGGGAGGCCTCGCCGAGAGCCTTGCATCTTTATTCAGGGGATAACGAACTTGACAGTCTTTTCCGCAGCCACCGCAATGTAAAAACCTGAGGGCAGCGTTATGCTCGATGATCCGTTAAGTTTTTCAATCATATTGCCTTTCAGGTCGTAAATGGCTACAGCACCCGCAAGTGATGTCACGCAATTTCCTCTTAGACTGATCAGGCCTCCGGCATTAACCGTTTTCACGGAAGCGTTCTCTGTCTTTACGTTAAACCTGACAACACCATCTTCTGTCTCCTCGATATCATAAATTCCGAAAGGGAGCGGCTTTTTATTCCAGCTTAAAAAGGCGGGGGTCGTGTCTTTGGTAAAGGAAGTCACACCTGCTGTCCCCGGGAAAGAATCACCATCCGACGTCTCAAATGTTCTGATATCGTCTGCCTCCACAAGATCCACATATTGATGGGCGGCGACACAGTTGACCTTGTTGCTGTCCCAGACTTCGGTGTTATAGTCAATATGCCACACCAGCATACCGTGCCCGGGAATGAATGAGTCCTGACCTTTTTGCTGACGGTTCTCAAAAAGATAATATTCGTTTTCATTCTCAGTCTGCGCAATATAGGCCACATTTGTATCATCAAGCGGCTTTAGTTCTGTCATCCCCTCGGAAAGAGAAACGGGCTCCAGCCAGTCAAGGGCATACCTCTCGAAAGAAGAATAGGCCGGCGGCGTCCTGCTCATATTATGATAGGCTCCCGTGTCAAGGATATCCCAGTCGCAGGGTGTGTAAGGCTTTTCAAGCGGCAAGGTATTGTATAGGTCGGGCAGCCCCATCACATGGCTGAACTCGTGGCAGAAGCAACCTATCCCGTCAGGAATGCCGTCATTGTGAAACGACAATTCATTTGAACAGGCATAATGGTCGAGACCAACCCCGTCGAAGAAATAGGGAGTGCTGACCATCTTTGTAATGTCGGCGGAATGGGGCCAGATGGTGTTGGCCCCTCCTCCGTCGGCCTCACCATATCCGGCATAGAAAACGTAGACATTGTCTATGTATCCGTCGCCGTTCCTGTCATATTTTGAGAAATCCACTTCGTCGTCAATCAGCTCGCAGGCTTCTATAATCATTCTTTCCGGGTGAACGTCGTTTCCCCCGGCATCATTACCGCCGTAGGCCAGCATATGTTTTGAGAGCTTTACGGGGCCGAACACATCAAACTGAGGCTTGAACAGACCGGCTGAATTCTTAACAAAGTAGTCTCGGGCGCTCCCAGTGGCGTAATAATCGCTGAATCCCTCTTCATTAAGCATCCGCGTGAAATATTCCCTCGGATTCTCGATTGTGAACTCATTGTTTTTGAATTCTACCAGAATCACCACCGAAGGCTGCTCTCCCATCGACGGGAACTGGGTTGTGAAAAGTCCGGGACCGTTGAACTTAGGGGCCTGAGGTGCTTTCCGCATTTCCCGAAGGGCTGCGGCGTCAACTTTCTGATTAAGGTTAAGCAATGCAGCCTTTGTCGCGGCTGTTCTCATCTCCGGGTTGATCTCCCGCAAGGTTGTAGGGCGGGGAATCCCTTTCTCATCGCAGTCGGCGAACACATAATACCCCTCTGCATCATTTGTCAGCAGATAGCCGTCGGATGAGTAAACCGACTTATTGAAGTCATCTCCTTTCAGATAGATATTCACAATAGAACCATCAGGCTGCAAAGCGGGCACTAAACCCGGATGAGCCGGTATGGCAAGACCGTTTAAAGGGAAAACGGCTAATGAAACAGCAGCCAAAACCATTTTCCTGATTAGTGCGTATTTTTTCATGTTTATATAAATTAATTGATTTCCAGGATATTTCTTTTTCCCATTTTAAAGAAATAAAACGGAGGATAATACTAAAGGACCTATCAAAGTTAATAAAATTACTCCAAATTAAAAACTCTGTCTTCATTTTTCCTTCTCGCCATCCCTGTAACAGTCGTTTACTTTTCCTTCAAAAGAAAGTCCGCATTTCATGGTAATAAAAGGAATCTTTGATTTTTTTGTTGAAAATTCTTCATTCATTTTTTTGATTTTTTTGGATTTTAAATATTTTTTTTGTACCTTTGTAAATTGGTAAGATTTTACAGAAAATTTTACTCAAGATTCGCGAGTTACGCCAATCTTTCACCGACAACCTATAGGAGGAGGTAGCGGTTTGTTTCAATCCTAAAAACTAAAAGTGTTATTATGAAAAAATCAATCTTAATGTTATTATTCGCACTGGCTCTCGGAGTCTCTGCGAAAGGGGAAAGCAACACTTTGATGGAAGCTCGTCATTACATTCATGAGTATTCGGGGGTAAGGATCAATGACATAGGATTGCCCGAGACCGTGTCCGGCACGGATCTTATGGAAATGGCCGATACTAAAG
>JAFLTN010000199.1 GCA_022510445.1 Muribaculaceae bacterium
GCTCAACAAAGAATTTCTTAAAGGTATTCTGAATATTAAAGTCGGTCATATTATAGTGCCTGTCGGTAGTGTGAACATGTATCATCTCCCTACCCAATTTTTCACCAATTACCGTCCTCTGGGAGAATATACCATAATGCCTTCAACCTGGCATGAAACCGGAATTGCCATTTGGGGTAAGACAAAACATTGGAGATATGAGGTATGCTTTATCCCCAGTTTAGATTCAGACCGTTTCGGCAGACAGGGCTGGATTCATAACGGTGCAGGGAGCCCATACGAGTTCAAGATTGCGAACAATTATGCAGGCGCATTCCGAATCGATAACTTCTCAGTTCCCGGCTTACGACTCTCCCTTAGTGGTTATGTCGGCAATTCTTTCCGGAATACCCTAAGTGCCACTGACAGTGAAAAATATAAGGGTGTTAGAGGTACAGTATCTATAGGAGCTTTCGATTTTTACTATTACGGACATAACATTATACTTAGAGGTAATTTTGATTACGGCCATCTTTCCGATTCGGAGGCAATAACCAAATACAACATGACCATGCGGAAAGATTCCCCCTCGCCTAAGCAGGCAGTCGCTTCAGATGCAATTGCCGCCGGAATGGAGGCAGGTTACAATTTCTTCGGACTATCTACAAATCCTAAAATTAAGAATCAACAGCTATGGCTATTTGCCCGCTATGAATATTATGATTCAATGTTTAAGACTCAGGGCTCGGTTCAGGATTACAAATGGACTGCACGTCAGCATATTGCTGCCGGAATCAATTACTATCCAATCCGCGACATAGTTATCAAAGCCGATTTCCACATAGGTATCTTGGATAAGAAATATAATAACGAACCTGCCATTTCGCTCGGAGTGGCTTATTCAGGACTTTTCAAACTGTAAAAATTTAAACATATTGATATGAACACAAAACGTATTTTTTTGAAATTACTGGTCATATTGACCATGAGTTCCACTTTGTTTTCCTGCAGTGATAACGATGAACCCAAATCAGAAGGCAACAGCTCGGTAAAAGAAAAAGCATTGCAGGCTGCCATGATTCCTTACATAAACAATACAGTGATACCCACTTATCAGGGCATGGCAGATAATGCTGTCCTTATGTCATATGCCTGTAATGAAATGCTGGAGGCTTTTGAAAATGGTACCTTAACTTCAGAAATGGTAAAGAAAGCCGGTAACTACTGGAACCGTAGCCGGGATTATTGGGAGAAAAGCGAGGCTTTCCTTTTCGGGGCAGCAGCAGATTATAATATCGACCCTCATATCGATTCCTGGCCTCTTGACAAAAACGCAATGGATCAACTGCTGGTGCAACTCCGCAAAGGGAATTCCTGGAATGTGGAGAATTTAGGCTACGGTCTTCTTGGATTCCATGCCGTTGAATATCTACTATATGAGCTTTCTGAAGATGGCAACACTTCCTTGACTCATAATCTTGACTATTCCCATGAAGAATTGATTTATTTATGCGGTGTGGCAGAAGATTTGAGAAACCAATGTGTCTATCTTGAAGCATCCTGGGCAGGAACGGAAAACATATCTCCCGACAAACAAGAAATATTGGAAGAGGCTGAACTTGAACCTTCAAGAAATTATGGCTGGATGATGATTAATGCAGGTCAGGCAGGAAGTACTTATAAGACATATCAGGAAGCTACCGAAGAACTGATTCAAGGATGCATCGACATAGCTGACGAAGTTGGAAATACAAAAATCGGCAGACCTCATCTCGGTTCTTCAGATGATGATCGAAATTATATCGAGTCTCCTTATAGCCTTAATTCCATAGCAGATTTCACAGGGAATATAATCAGTATAAGAAATGCTTATTGTGGGAGCAATAAAGGCGATGTCTCTGTGAGTGATTATATCAAGAGTGTTAATCCTGACCTTGACAACAGACTAAAAAGCCAAATCGAGTTGTCAATTAAAGCAATTCAAACCATTCCAGAGCCATTTGCCAAGACTGCAAAAGGAACCGAGGCAGGTGAAGCAGTGACGATAGTAGGTACAGATCTTGTGGATGTGCTTGAAGAAGTAATGACGGAACTTTCAAAACATTGATTAAATGAGAACGAAATATTTTATTCCACTTGGTTTAGCTTTATTTCTGTTTTCCTGTTCAGATGATGATATTAATAATAACTCAGGAACTACGGAAGGAAATGAAATTAGAGAATTGCCTGAGTGGTATTATTCCGGCGGTGAGTTGGGAACCACATTCCTCTCCACATCAAATGCCTTCGAACAACCGACAAAAGTGATTCAGACCGAAGGGATGTATCAGTCATTCAAAAATGGGGAAGCTCTTTTTGAAAAATCTTTCAATTCCAATAACATAGGAGTGAGACATGGATTAGGACCAGCATACGTCAGAAGTTCATGTATCCATTGTCATCCGGGATATGGGCATG
>JAFLTN010000002.1 GCA_022510445.1 Muribaculaceae bacterium
AGCCTTGAAAGGTTATTCTCAGAGGCAGGGACTTGCAAAGCTGGAAGAACTTGGTTTTCGCAAGGTGAATATTGTGAAAATTCCCGGTGATAACGACCGTATCATTAAGGTGCTGGCTAACGGAAAACCGGTAAGGAAAATGCAAAAAGTGCCTGTTAATTCTCTGATTACAGTCGAAGTTTACGAACCAATCCAGACTCATCTGTCTGATTCCATTATTAATGATGAATATCTGAGGTATGTCACTGATGTGGAAGACGAGATGCCGGCAACAGAGGTTTATGAGGAAGATGACAAGCTCTTTGATGCTGAACCTACAGAGATTCTTTGACCATCGATTTTGTTGATTTTTTTGCATGGCCGATGATATTTTAGATAATGAGGAAAATTTTGAGGAGCCGGAGATTATCGAAGAACCCTCTTTTATAACGGAAGACGGCCGGGAGCTATACGAACATTTCCGTTTTGTAGCCGATAAGGGACAGACGATGCTTCGGGTAGACAAGTTTCTTGTCGACCGGATGGAGAAAACCTCGCGCAACAGAATTCAGCAGGCGGCGGATGCCGGCTGTCTCATAGTTAACGGAAAGTCCGTAAAATCAAGCTATAAGGTCAAGCCAGGCGATGTAGTCAGCATAGTAATGGATCGTCCCCGCTATGAATTTGAAATCATTGCGGAAGATATTCCCCTGAAAATTGTTTATGAAGACAAAGATCTGCTTGTTGTCGACAAACCGGCAGGCCTGGTGGTACATCCGGGACATGGTAATTATCATGGCACTCTGGTAAATGCCCTCGCATGGCATTTTAAGGATAATCCGGATTATGACATCAATGATCCCCGCATGGGACTTGTGCACAGGATAGACAAAGACACTTCCGGTCTTCTTGTTGTGGCCAAGACCCCGGAGGCCAAGACTTCATTAGGCGAACAGTTTTTCAATAAAACCACACGGCGGGAATATGTTGCCATGATCTGGGGGGAATTCCCTGAAAAGAGCGGCACCATCACAGGAGATATTGCGAGAAACCCTCGTAATAAATTGCAGATGGCAGTGATGGAGGAGCCGGGGATTGGTAAACCAGCTGTCACTCACTTTGAGGAGATAGAGAGCTTTGGGTATGTTTCCGTTGTTAAATGTCGCCTCGAGACCGGCCGCACTCACCAGATCCGAGTTCATATGAAATATAAGGGTCACCCGTTGTTTAATGATGAAAGATATGGCGGAAATGAAATATTGAGGGGCACCACTTTCGCGAAATACCGTCAGTTTGTAGCAGGTTGCATGGAAACCTGTCCACGTCAGGCATTACATGCCCGGACCCTCGGCTTCCGTCATCCCGTCACCGGCGAAGAGATGAATTTTGAAAGTCCGATACCTGAAGATATGGCTCTCTTGATTGAAAAATGGCGGAATTATAGAAGAGAAAACGATTGATTTTCCTTTTAATTGAAAAA
Source organism: Muribaculaceae bacterium (assembly GCA_022510445.1). GTDB lineage: Bacteria > Bacteroidota > Bacteroidia > Bacteroidales > Muribaculaceae > Lepagella. The sequence goes on from JAFLTN010000002.1 coordinate 1,460, forward strand.
TTATCCCATTTGCGTTTCTGAAATAGGAGTTTATAAGTTAACTTTGCCCTGAATAGCCTTATTCCGGCTATATATTGACGCCATGAGCCAGCAACAATATGATTTCAGCGATATAGCCCCTTATCCAGATTCTGAATTTCACGCCAGAATGGAAAAACTGGTTAAAGAACCGGGTTTTCATCACGTCATTAATTACACCATGCCGGCGGAAGATATTCCGGCGCTCTTTGAGGAATTGCTGAAAATCGATAATAAGTATGATTTTCAGCATCAGGTGATGTTCCCCTTCCTTGAGATGCTTGCCAAGACAACCACATCCGGCATTACCCTCGGAGGGGTCAAATATCTGAATCCATCAACCAATTATACCTATATCACCAATCACAGGGATATAGTCTTGGATACCTCTTTCCTCAATCTTGCATTTCTCAGAAGGGGATTCCCTACTTCAGAAGTGGCTATAGGCAATAATCTTCTGATTTTCGACTGGATCACCGATCTTGTAAGGCTTAACAAAAGTTTCATAGTTAAAAGAAACACCGGTCTGCGTGAAGGTCTCGAGGCCGCAAAAAAACTCTCCGCTTATATCCATCATTGCATCCTCGAAAAACATGAATCTGTCTGGATTGCCCAAAGGGAGGGTCGTTCAAAAGACAGCAGCGACAAAACACAGGAGTCTTTGCTGAAAATGCTTGCCATGGACGGAGAGGGCAGTTTTATTGAAAAGCTCAAGGAGATCAATCTGATGCCCGTTTCCATTTCTTATGAATATGACCCTAACGATTATCTTAAGGCCCGGGAATTCCTTCTGAAGAAGAGAGATCCAGAATTTAAGAAATCACAAAGAGACGACCTTTTCTCCATGGAAACAGGTTTGCTGCAATTTAAAGGTAAAGTTCATTTTCAGTTGACGCCGAGAATCAACAGCAAGCTGGATGAGATCGGTGAATTCAAAGACAACAATAAGGCTGCCCATCATGTGGGTTGCCTTATAGATCAAGCCATTCACAGGAGTTATGAGATATTTGAAATAAATTATGTGGCTTTTGACACCCTTCATTCCACCGACCGGTTCACGGGCAAATATACCCCCGAGAAGCGAGAGGAAGTGATCGGTTATTTCAATTCCCAGCTCGATAAGGTTGATCTTGACGATATCACTCCTGAAGAAAGAGAATATATGTGGCATATAATGCTGACTATGTATGCCAATCCTTTGAAAAACAAGCTAAAGGCTCTTCTCGGAGGAGTGGAATAATCTATGAGGATTCCTGTTTTATCAATTGTCTTTCTTTTTGTAATATCTTTTCTGACAGATCTTTACATAGCCTCTGACGTAAGGAGCATGTTCGGGAAGAGGTCTGGGAAGTTATATTGGGCAAGTGCCGCCTTATGCTGGATTTTTCTTATCGTGACCATAAGTCTGCCCCGCAGGGAGGCTGATTCCGGCATTATGGCCGTGATGTGGATGCTCTTTATTTATCTGACTATATATGCCGGTAAATTTATTTATCTGGTGTGGTCGGTTGTCGGCAGGTTCTTCCGTTTGATCTTTAATTTCAAAAGAAAAGTATATCCTTTCAGATGGTGCGGGCTCTTTTGCGCTCTTTGCCTGATTGCAATAATGTGGGTGGGAGCCGCCTATACCCGTCACCATCTTATGATTGCGGAGGAAGAGATCTATTCTCCTAAATTGCCAGAAAGTTTCGATGGCTATAAGATAGTCCAGCTTAGCGATCTGCATGTGGGCACATGGGGAGAAGACACATCTTTTTTGAAGCAGCTTGTCGACACCGTTAATTCCCTTAATCCTGACCTGATTGTATTTACCGGGGATATTGTAAACCGTCAGACAGATGAGCTTGCTCCATTTATAGATGTGCTTTCGGGTCTTAGAGCAAAAGACGGCGTCTATTCAATTTTAGGCAACCATGACTATGGCGATTATGTGAACTGGCCAAGCCCTTCAGACAGGGAAGTGAATAACCGTCGGCTTGCCGATTTTGAGAAAAAGATGGGATGGCGACTTTTGAATAATGAAAGCGACTATCTTCGCAATGGTTCTGACAGTGTCCTGTTGATCGGTGTCGAGAACTGGGGTGATCCTCCTTTCCCGGTTTATGGCAATCTGGATAAAGCAGTAAGCGCCTCGAACCTGAACGACAGGCAATATAAAATTCTTCTGAGTCATAATCCCGAACACTGGAACCGCGAAATTTCTAAAAATACGAATATCGACCTGACCCTTTCCGGTCATACGCATGCCATGCAAATGATGCTAAAACTGGGCAATTGGGTATGGTCGCCGGCAAAATATCGTTATGAGCAGTGGGGTGGCCATTTCATAAGGGAGAATAACAATGGGGAGAAAACTAATCTTTATGTGAACACGGGGACCGGGGCAGTAGGAATGCCGGCCAGGTTAATGTCGGCTTATCCTGAAGTCACTCTGTTAACCCTCAGAAGGGGCGATGTGAAATAATGGTGAATCTTGTTGTCAGTATCGGCTCCAATTGCGGAGACCGGAAAGGCTCGGTGGCGGGAGCTAAAAGATGGCTTCAGACTTTATTGTTGGATTTTCGTGAATCAGAAATTTATGAAACACCTTGTGCTCTCCGGGAAGGGCCGAATTATGCCAACAGTGTTGTGAGCGGAATTTACATCGGTTCCCTTTCAAGTTTTGAGGAAAAGCTTAAGAATTATGAAATCTCAAAAGGAAGGGATGAAGCCTGCCGCAAAAGGGGAGATGTTCCGGTCGATATAGATGTTGTAATAGCCGATGGGAAAATTTTAAAACCCTGGGATTACAAGCAGAAATTTTTTCAGATAGGTTTCGGAAGCATGAATGTTCAGACTGATCCCGATTAATTTGCCACTAATATTTTGAGGCTTTTCTATAAAGATAGAGTCCGATGAGGAGATATATCACGTTCGGTATCTCCATGGCGATAAAAGGTGTGGTGAGACCCGAAATTGCAAAGGAACTTGTCACGGATGAGAAAAGTATATAGCTGAAACTTAATCCGAGGCCTATTCCAATATTAATTCCCATTCCCCCTTTCACCTTTCTTGAAGAGAGCGACATCCCGATAAGAGTAAGAATGAATGCGGCTGCAATAGAAGCTATCCTTCCCTCTTTCTCAATCTCGAATGCCTTGATGTTTGCGACCCCTCTCATTTTCTGTTTTTCGATATAAGTGTTCAGCTGCGGGGTTGTGAGTGTTTCCTGGTCATTGGCAGAAATCATGAAATCTCGCGGTTCAAACGGTATGATGGTGTCAATCGTCCTTCCCCTTGAAATAGTTTCGTTCATGCCGTCAAACTTTCGTATCATATAATCGTTCAGCACCCAGTGATACATCTTAGTGGTGTCATATCGGGCTGTCTGCGCTGTAGTTCGCGAGATGAGCTTCTTGCCGTCGAATTCATAGAGAGAGAAACGGTAGCCAGTCTTGTTCCTGTCTTCAAAACGTCCGATATAGGCCACTACTTCCGGAGATATCTTTAACTGGATGTTGGTGTTAGATTCCACTTTCTTGTTTCTTACATATTTATTGGTGTAGTCTATGCGTCGCTGGTTGGTAGGGGGGATCAGATAGTTATCGGCCACAAAAGTCAGGGCTGCGATCACTGCCGCCCCTAACAGATAAGGTCGTAAAAGTCGGTGGAAACTTATTCCGCTAGAAAGTATGGCTATTATTTCGGAATTGTCGGCAAGTTTGGTGGTGAAAAATATCACTGAGATAAAGACGAAAAGAGGAGAGAGCTGCAGTGCAAAATAAGGCAGGAAGGAGAGGAAGTAGTCAAAGATAGTTTCCTTGAGTGGGGCTATCAGAAAAGCATCAAGTTTCTCGGTGACATCAAACATGGCGATGATAGCCATGAAGAGGATAGTGGCCATAAAGAAAGTGCCGAGAAATTTTCTCAGAATATATAAGTCGATAAGATAGAGCCGGAAAGGGTTGGAGATTCTCCAGCGCTTTCCCGTTTTGGTCTTTTCAACTATTGAAGCTGAAATTTCTTCGCTGTCCGGCTTCCTCTTTTTGAATTTCATTTTGCAGCAGATGTCAAAGTCTTCTTGTCACTTTGATTATCATCTCTTCTTTCCAATTTTTAAAATCGCCGGCCACTATATGCCTCCTTGCTTCAGTGACAAGCTGCAGATAAAAACCGAGATTATGAATTGAGGCTATCTGCATGGCAAGGAGTTCGCCGCTCACAAAAAGATGCCTCAGATATGCCTTTGAATAAGTCTTGTCGACCCAAGTAGAGCCCTCGGGGTCAAGTGGAGAGAAATCGTCAGCCCATTTCCGGTTTTTCATATTCATGATTCCGTTAAATGTGAATAGCATACCGTTTCGCCCGTTACGGGTGGGCATGACACAGTCCATCATGTCAACACCTCTGTCAATCGCCTCTAAAATGTTGGCGGGAGTTCCCACTCCCATCAGATAGCGAGGCTTCTCTTGGGGCAGAATATCATTGACAACCTCGATCATCTCATACATTTTTTCTGCCGGTTCTCCAACCGCAAGGCCTCCGATAGCATTTCCCGGAGCATCTAATGAGGCCACATGAAGGGCGGCTTCTCTTCTTAATTCGGGGTAAACACACCCTTGCACGATCGGAAAGAATGCCTGTGAATGTCCGTAAAGCGGAGATGTCTCATTGAAACGCTTCCAGCCTCGGTCAAGCCATCTTCTTGTGAGGTCGAGCGATTTCCTGGCATATGCAAAGTCAGCGGTGCCGGGTGTACATTCGTCAAGCGCCATCATGATATCAGAACCGATGATTCTTTGAGTGTCTACCACATTCTCCGGGGTAAACATATGTCTTGAACCGTCGATATGACTCTGGAATTTGGCCCCTTCGTCAGAAAGTTTCCTGCAGGCGGCTAAAGAGAAAACCTGAAATCCACCGGAATCAGTAAGGATTGGTCTTTCCCAGCCCATGAATTTATGGAGGCCTCCTGCCGAACTGATGATGTCAAGTCCGGGTCGAAGGTAAAGATGATATGTATTGCCTAAAATAATTTTAGCGGAAATGTCGTCTCTGAGTTCCCTTTGATGCACTCCTTTCACACTGCCCGCGGTTCCCACAGGCATAAATATCGGAGTGGGCACCTTGCCATGGTCTGTAGTGATGACTCCTGCTCGTGCCTCTGAATTATTTAATGTCGCTTCTACTTTGAATTCCATCTTTTTCCTTCTTTCAATCCTCCCGACTCATCCTGTTTGACAAGGCATATCCTTGCAAAATTAAAGAAATTATGGATATCGGCATAAAAAAATCGGCTCCTGAAGCCGATTAAAGAGATGTTTTTTATGGTATTTTTATGATTTGTTGTGCCCGGAAGCATCGACACATTTTCCATCTGCTCGAGTTCCTGTTGTTTAGCATCATCGCTCGAGACTGCGGTGAAGATCCAGATCAGAAGACAAACTATGAAAAGCCCTACTACTATAAAGAGCCACCACATCCAGTTGCGATTCTTATTCGATTGCATAAGCTATACTTTTAAAGGTTCAGATTGTTTTGGTTGCATATTGGAAGGCTTTGTAGCCCATTCTCTCTTTCGCCTTCCGGAGTTGCGACATCCTCCTGCTTCTTTTAATGAAACCTGCTATTAGAAAATCGCAGGAATATTTGCCGCTGCCTGTTGCCGCAAACACCAACGAACCGAACATGAGTGAAAATGCATTCAGGTCGGTCACTCCCCCTCTTAACTGGATTGCCCCGGCAAGTGCAAAAAAGATTGAACTTAAGGCCATGACCGGACGGCATAGGAACCCTATTGCCAGACATGCTCCAGCTGCCATTACGGCAATGCCGATGCCAAGTGAATGTAGAGCCATGCCGGTCCCCTGGGCTATTGAAAGTCCGCTTATAATCAGTAATGTGGCAAATACAGTCCTTAATGGCAGAGCATAGTTCTTGAATTGTTCTAAGCCGGATTTCGTACCCGGGAAAACAATAGAAAGAACATCGGCTCCCAACCGTGATTGCTGTTTGCTCTCCGAGATGGAACTGCGGGCTATTTTCCGGAGGGTTTCTTCATTGACCCGTCCTAAAGTGGTTTTGCCCGGATTTACTGATATGGTGTCTGTGACTTTCATCGTTTACCTTTTCGTTTTTTAGAGGTTGGCTCTTAAATTGTTTGTCTTATATATTGTTAACATTTTAATTTAAGAATGGTTGAAAAAACAATGAAAAAATAGGAAAAAAGATTGTATCTTTACATTCAAATTCCTTTTGACAATTCTCATGAAAGAGCGTGGAAAACTCTATTTCAGATATGGCACAATGGGTTCAGCCAAGACGGCCCTGCTCCTCACCAACGCATATAATTTCGAAGAGCGAGGCATTGCCTATCTGTGTTATAAGCCGGCCACCGATACCCGGGAGGAGAAAAGCGTCATAAGAAGCCGCATCGGTATTGAACGCGATTGCAGGTTGATCTTTAACGACACAGATATCTTTTCGGAGATATCCAATATGATGGATTCGGGCGCAATGCTTCCCGAATGGATTCTTGTTGATGAAGCCCAGTTCCTGTCTTCTCTCCAGGTTGACCAGCTTGCAAGAATTGTTGATGAGTTCGGTTGCAATGTGATCTGTTACGGGCTTCGCACCGATTTCAAGACAAATCTTTTTGAAGGATCACGAAGACTCTTTGAGATCGCCGATTCTATTGATGAGGTGAAATCAACTTGTTCTTGCGGGGGTAAAACAATCGTCAATGCCAGAATTGATGGAAAAGGGGATATAATCACCGAAGGCGAACAGGTGGAGATCGGTGGAAACGACCGGTATATGGCTGTTTGTCGCAGATGCTGGAACAATAAGAGAGTGGAAAGAATCACACGTAATTCTCTCCCATTTAATTTTTAAAACTATATTGCCATGTTAAACAAAGAAATAAGAGACGAAATAATTTCATTGATCAATCGTGAAGTGGTTCCCGCTTTAGGATGCACTGAACCGGCGGCCGTAGCCCTCTGTGTGGCTAAAACATCTGAGATTCTGGGTTCTGTCCCCTCTTCCATTGAGGTCAGTCTCAGCGGCAATATGCTTAAGAATGCAATGGGAGTAGGCATCCCGGGCACGGGCATGATAGGATTGCCTATCGCTATTGCTTTGGGAGCTCTTGTGGGAAAATCGGAATATGGTCTTGAAGTCTTGAAGGATGTCACCCCGGAAAAAGTGGAGGAGGGCAAAAAGTTTATAGAAGAGGGACGTATAAATATAAGTCATATGGCCGATGCACCCTCAATTCTCCATATTGAAGTTATCTGTAGGGATAAAGAGGGCCGTTCTGCAAAAGGAGTGATTTCAAGGTCGCATGCCAATTTTATATATCTCGATAAAGATGGTGAAGTTATTTTAAGCGAATCGTCTGACAAGGTAAATCCTGTGGAATCTGTTGCAGCTCGTGACCCGGAACTGAACTTGCGTCTTGTCTATGATTTTGCCGTCACAACACCCTATGATGAAATAAAATTCATACTTGAGGCCAGAAGACTAAACAAGGCGGCAGCCGAACTGGCCTTTGAAAATGATTTCGGACATTCTTTGGGCGTTACGATAAAGACGAAAGGGACGTCGCTATTCGGTGACTCTCCTCTTTCTCATATTATAAGCTATACATCAGCTGCATGCGATGCCCGAATGGGGGGCGCAAAAATAGCCGTCATGTCAAATTCCGGTAGCGGAAACCAGGGAATTTGTGCCACGATGCCTGTGGTGAGTTATGCAGAGGATATAAATGCAGATGATGAAAAGCTTGCGAGGGCTCTTATTCTTAGTCACCTTACAAGCATTTATATCAAACAGAGTCTGGGACGTCTTTCAGCCCTGTGTGGTTGTGTGGTGGCATCCACCGGTGCTTCAAGCGGTATTGTCTATCTCATGGGAGGTGGTTATGAAGAGGTTGGCGCCGCCGTCAAGAATATGATTGCCAACATCACGGGCATGATTTGCGATGGAGCGAAACCTTCATGTTCTTTGAAAATATCATCGGGGGTTTCAACAGCCCTGATGTCGGCCATGCTTGCAATGAATGATAAATGTGTCACTGAAGCTGAAGGGATAATTTGTGACGATGTGGATCGTTCCATCCGTAATCTCACTTCAATAGGTAGGGAATCAATGCAAGCCACTGACCGCCTCGTGCTCCATATCATGACAAATAAATAAGATGACCTTAGTTGTTGGGAGAAATGATTGAGAGTTAGAGAGATAATGAAATAAAAAATGTGCCGTTAAAATTCCGGCACATTTCAAAGCAAATTTATAAGATTTCAAAGGTTTTCAATTCTTTTGACTCCGATATTGTGGAAGAAGAGGAACAGGATATTTCTTAAACAATGTCTGCACCGCCTCTGCTATCCCGGTCAGATTCCGGAATTGTGAATCTCCGTTTTCAAGTATCGTAGCTACGGATGCCGAGAATAGAGCCTCTTTAGTTGCGATATTTACTATATCCATAGTCAATACACCCTCCTTATAAACACCGGTCACAACCTGAGCATTCGGATTCCAATAATATTGGCGCGGATACATAAAGAATGGAGAGAAACCTGGAGCAGGCCCTGGTCCGTTATATGGGAACCAGTTGGGTCCTGGAGGTGGAGGAGTTGACCCCGGCCCACCCGGGGCGCCCGGCGGTTGAGGTCCCGGCATTGGGGCAGGTGAGTGTGGAGGAGGAGGTGGTGGTGGAGGAGCGGCAGCCGGAAGCGGCGGTGGCGCCAAAACTCCTAATGGTTCAGTAGTTACCTCCTTTTTAACAGTCAAACCTATATTAATTACAATCGGTGAAGATGGATCTTCTACGTATCCGCGTTCCACCATCTGTTCTCTTATGGCAGCTGCGATATTGTAATAGGTCACCATCTCCATGCCCGGAGGAAGTTTCCCTTCGCCAGGTGTAATGATGCGGAAAGTATGGAAATCAGCAAGATTGGCTCCATTATACACTTCCGAGTTTACAAGCGAGAATGTGCTGCAAGATGTCATTGCCGTGGCGATGGCAGCTGTTAATCCTAAGAGTGTTTTTTTCATCTTCATAACCTTTTCGATTTAGATCCCCCTCATCCGGCATTTTAACAGAAATCGGGAACAAGCTTTTTATTACAACAAACAAAGAGTAGGAATTTGTTCATTTCACAACGTTGTTAAATAAATAAAAATTTCAAAGAAATAAGGCTAATTATGTAAAAATAATTAACTTTGCAATAATAATGACGTCATTGGCTGAATCCGACTCTTTGATTTTTATGGAACAAATTGTTCGGTTAGGCATATAAACATTTGAGCATGAAGCTATTACAAGAAAAGCTGGCCCAATATGATGCCCCCCAGAAGGCTAAGGCTGCCGGCGTTTACCCCTATTTCAGACCTATTTCAAGCGAACAGAATACTGAAGTCCTTATGAACGGACGGAAAGTGCTTATGTTCGGGTCAAATAGTTATATGGGTCTTACCAACCATCCCAAAGTAATAGAAGCTGCCGTAGAGGCTACTAAAAAATATGGCACCGGTATGGCCGGTTCACCGTTCCTAAACGGCACTTTAGACATTCATAAACAACTTGAGGAAAGACTCGCGGATTACGTCGGCAAAGAAGACGTGATGCTTTATAGCACAGGTTTCGGTGTTAATCTTGGAGTCATTTCAACACTCACAGGTCGTGAAGATTATGTGATCCTCGATGAGCAGGATCATGCATCAATTATCGATGGCCGGCGGCTTTCATTCTCAAATTATCTCAAATATCGCCATAACGACATGTCAAGTCTGGAGGCTCAGTTGAAAAAATGTGACCCCTCTAAGATTAAACTCATCGTCACCGACGGTGTTTTCTCGATGGAAGGCGACGTGGCGAACCTGCCGGAAATTGTGAGGCTTGCAAAACAGTATAACGCTTCAGTGATGGTTGATGAAGCTCATGGAATCGGTGTTTTCGGTGAAGGGGGTAGAGGAACCTGTAATCATTTCGGTGTCACTGATGATGTCGATCTCATTATGGGGACTTTCAGTAAGTCATTCGCGTCGCTCGGAGGTTTCATAGCTACTGACAAGGAGATCACCAATTTTCTCAGGCATCACTCAAGAGCATATATTTTCACTGCAAGTATCACCCCGGCTTCCACGGCCGCTGTGAATGCAGCTTTAGATATTATCCTCGCTGAGCCTGAACGGCAGCAACATCTTTGGGACATCACTAATTATGCCCTTGAAAATTTCAGGGAAATGGGTTGCGAAATCGGAAATACATCCACCCCTATAATTCCGCTATTTATACGTGATGACTACAAGACATTCCATGTCACCCGAGATCTCCTTGACGAAGGGGTTTTCGTAAATCCTGTGGTGACACCGGCTGTGGCTCCTCACGACACTCTCATAAGATATTCTCTGATGGCCACTCATACAAAAGAGCAGGTGGCGCGCTCAATCGAAGCCATAAGGAAGGTATTCAAGAAATATGAGATTATCCCATAATGGCAATTTCACATTTCAAAATAATATGACGCGGCCAATGTTTGACCGCGTTTTTTATGCCTATAGACCAGGAAACAGCTTGATTTTTTACTCTGCCATTAATTTGTTGCATTTTTTTAGACATTATTTGCTTCTATTTTTTTTGCGAATTAAAAAAACTATTAAATTCGCACTGTCAAACTAAATCAAATACAGTGTTAGATGGTCTATCGATTTAAACTCGTCAGCGACGAGGTAAGCAATTTTTCAAGAGAGTATGAAATTGACTCTACCGCAACTTTTCTTCAGCTCCGCAATACCATTCTTGACAGTGTAGATTATTCAAAGGAAGATTTCAATTCGTTTTTCCTCTGCGACGACGAATGGGAGCGTCATGAAGAGATTACGCTTGAAGATATGGGAAGCTCAAGCGATCAGGATATATGGATTATGGGAGACACCCCTCTCAACGAACTCATAGAGGAGGATGGCCAGAAACTCATATTCATGTTTGATTACATGACCCAACGATCTTTCTTCATGGAAATGAAGGAATCTTTCCCGGGGAGAACTCTATCTGATCCGATGTGTGTGATGAAAAAGGGCAAAGCGCCTGCACAATATGTAGACCTTGAGGAATTCGATGCAAAGGTCGACCAGTCGGTTAACCTTACCGGAATCACACCGGATGATCTCGATCTCGAAGATATCTACGGTAACGACCAATATGACGAAGAGGATATAGCCGATGGATTCGACATTAACAATCTCTGATTCCCGGGATTTCAGTTGATATCCTTTTTTGCGGGGTCTCGCATTTTTCTTAAATATTAAGAGGATGTGTCTTAAAATAAATTTAAGACACATCCTCAATTATTGGAGGCGCCGGAAAAACCGGTGCATAAGAATTGTTATTTAGAATATTAAATTCCCCGGAGTGGATTACTGTTTTAAACCCCTTCTTAAGCGAAGCGCGTGATTTCCGCTGAACCTATTATTGTCCCATAGGTTCATTACAAACAATATGATGGCATTAATGCTTATCTTTTGAATATCCTCTCAAAAAGCGAGGGTTTTTCCACAGGTTTCATATGGATTCTCAGCTGATTATCTTCTTTACCGAAGAAAAGGATATGATTGTGGAAAATGAATGCAATCATCTTATCGAATTCGATAACCGCATGCAGGCTTCGGATTAGGAAACGTCGGAAAGGATTATATTCTTCAAGATCCTTGATTACTATTTCAAATCCATCATTTTCAATTGCATGGTGTTCTCGAAGCATCGGTATGAAATAATCAAGCCTCAAGTCCTCTTGATTCTTATGGGGCTTGCTGAATTTCTTATATATTTCCTTTATGACACTATCTGTTATCATGCATCAAATTTAGATTGGGGCCTTCCAAAAAGCAATATTGGGTAACAATCCCTATAGGAATAACATAATTGCAGAACATCGGTTTAGGACTAATTCAAAAAAAATGTTAAAATAAGGCAGTTTGTTGATATGTGTCGATCACCGATTCTATTAATATGAAAAGGAATGGGCCGGGTTTTAAATTATAGTGAAATTGCCAGGAGGCACTGTGTGATAGATATTCCTGACATTTAATATTTTAGACCCCATTGACGAAAGATGACGCAAGGGCGTTCTCTTTTGTGCAATGGGGTCTAATTTTTATCCGAGGAAACTCAGCAATACACCTGCAGCCACAGCAGAACCGATTACACCGGCTACATTAGGACCCATGGCATGCATGAGAAGATAATTGTTTGGGTCATATTCTAACCCCAGATTATTTGATATTCTGGCAGCCATCGGCACGGCGGAAACACCCGCATTTCCGATAAGGGGATTAATTTTCTTGTCCTTTCTCAGGAACAGGTTGAAAACTTTCACTGAAAGCACTCCTGTGGATGAAGCTATGATGAAGGCTGCGAAGCCAAGACCAAAAATCAACAGGGTGTCAAGCGTTAGGAATTTATCAGCCTGGGTAGAGGCTCCTACAGTTAAACCGAGAAGGATGGTGACAATGTCGGTCATGGCATTGCTCGCTGTCTTGGCAAGGCGGGTTGTGACACCACTCTCCCTTAGTAGGTTGCCGAAGAAGAGCATCCCGAGCAACGGTATTCCTGACGGCACAACAAAACAAGTGAGCAATAATCCCACGACGGGGAAAATAATCTTCTCATTTTGAGTGGCAACTCGAGTCGGCTTCATCCTTATGGTCCGTTCCTTTTTAGTTGTGAAAAGCCTCATGAGAGGTGGCTGGATAAGAGGTATGAGTGCCATGTAGGAATATGCCGAAACCGCTACCGCTCCCATTAGGTCGGGATTCAGTTTGGAGGTAGTGAAGATGGCGGTTGGTCCGTCGGCCCCTCCGATGATGGCCACACATCCTGCCGACAGCGGATTAAAGCCACAAAGCAGAGCAAGCATATAGGCTCCGAAGATGCCGAACTGGGCGCATGCTCCGATTATCATCAGTTTTGGATTGGCAAGCAAAGCCGAGAAATCTGTCATTGCACCGATGCCAAGGAAAATAAGGGGAGGATACCAGCCTCTTTCCACACCGTTGTATAAAATATTTAAAACCGACCCCGATTCATAGATGCCAATTTCCATACCCTCCTGGAATGGAATATTTCCTATCAACATTCCGAAACCTATCGGCACAAGAAGCAAGGGTTCAAAATTTTTCTTGATTGCAAGCCAAACAAAGAAACAACCCACTGCCAGCATCACCAGGTTTCCCCATTCGCAGTTATAGAAACCTGTGAATTCCCAGAAGGCTGCAACGGTCTGGCGCATGAATTCACCAAATGAATATGTAGTATCTGCTAAAATCATGATGTCAGTCTCTTCTTCGAGGATTATTCGAGGATCATTATGTTTCCGTCTTGGGGTACAGCATCTCCCACATTTACAAGGATCTCTTTTACTTTGCCGCCTTTCGGAGTATGAATGTCATTCTCCATTTTCATGGCTTCCAATATGCAGACTGTCTGTCCGTTGGAAACTGTGTCGCCTACCTTCACAGGTATGCTCATAATGGTGCCGGGTAACGGAGCCTTTACAATATAGCCACCGCTTACCGGGGCCACGGGTTTTAAAACCACTTTTTCTCCGGCTTCGTTACGGACTACATTCTGTGGTTTTTTCACCGGTATGGTCACTGCTTTCTTTTCTCCGGGCGCTTTGTCCATCTCTACTGTGTATGGAACACCGTTTACCTCTACGTGAACCGTGTTCCCTTCAGGATCGTCCACCTTGACATTGAATTTTATGCCGTTGATTTTATATTTGTATTCTTTTTGATTCATGGAAGTTTATGTCAGACAAGTGGTTTCTGTGATGATCTTGGGTTGGTCTCAGGTTATAGATCTTTGAATTCCAGGGCGAATAGGCCTTCTGCATCCTCCTGATGGTCAGGATGGTGTCTTCAACATCATGGCCTCCTGCGAAATGTTCGCTCAAGGCTGCCGCTATTGCTGCTATCACTTCCCCGGGAGCCAGGTCGTGGCTGTCGTCGGGGGAATGGTCTGCGGCTTCCTTGGCCTTTTTCTTCTTAGAAGTGAGTATCGATTCAGATACTTTCCCGAATATCATGAATAGGATTGAAAGCACCAAAAGTGCGCCTATCACGATACACATCGCAATTATGGTGATGGCTCCTCCCCAAGAATCGTTTTCTTCAGCATTCCGGTTCTTTTCAGCCTGCGTCATTCTCCTGGCTATCTTGCTCTCAGGAAGGACATCGCTTTCCGCTTCATTTATTACCACCGGATTTACTTCAATATTTTCTTCTACGATTTCTATTACGGGAGTCTCCTCGCCTGATTGAACGCCGGCGGTTGCCGTGTTTCCGGCAACCGACAGCGTCAGAACTATAACCGCGGTCAGAATCTTTTTTTTCATATTTGATTGATTTGACAGCGTATGATTGTCAAAGGGGTATATTGCCGTGTTTTTTCGGCGGGTTAGACAATTTTTTGGTTGCAAGCATCTGAAGAGCGCGGATGATGCGGAAACGTGTGTTACGTGGTTCTATTACATCATCAATATAGCCATATTTTGCTGCTTGATAGGGATTTGCAAAAAGTTTGCGGTATTCTTCCTCTTTTTCTGCTCTCAAGGCTGCCGGATCGGTGGCTTCTTTCATTTCCTTGGCATAAAGAACGCCGACTGCACCCTCTGCTCCCATTACTGCGATCTCCGATGTAGGCCATGCGTAATTGATGTCTCCACGCAGCTGTTTGCAGCTCATTACGATATGGGCGCCACCATAGCTCTTTCTTAAAGTTACGGTCACTTTAGGTACTGTTGCTTCTCCATATGCATATAGAAGCTTGGCGCCGTGAAGGATAACGCCGTTATATTCCTGGCCAGTGCCCGGAAGGAACCCCGGAACGTCAACAAGCGTCACCAACGGAATATTGAAGGCATCGCAGAAACGTACGAATCTTGCAGCCTTACGTGAAGCATTGGAGTCGAGCACACCTGCAAGCACTTTCGGCTGGTTGGCCACGATGCCGACAGACTGACCGTTGAAGCGGGCAAAACCTACTATTATATTGCGGGCATAGTCTCTGTGGACCTCAAGGAATTCACCATTGTCTACCACTGAGCCGATCACTTCATACATATCGTATGACTGTTTGGCGCTTTCCGGTATAATTTCATTCAGTGCATCTTCAAGACGGTCGATAGGATCGTTGCAAGCTACGAGAGGAGTCTCTTCAAGATTGTTCTGAGGGATATAGCTCAACAGTTTGCGGATAATGAAGAGGGCCTCTTCCCCATTTTCTGCAGAGAAATGGGTTACACCGCTCTTGGTGGAGTGAACTGATGCTCCTCCAAGTTCTTCCTGGCTAACATCTTCTCCTGTCACTGTCTTGACTACTGTGGGACCGGTGAGGAACATATAAGAGATTCCTTTGGCCATGATTGTGAAGTCAGTGAGGGCAGGACTATAGACAGCACCACCGGCACAAGGACCCAAAATGGCTGAAATCTGTGGCACAACTCCTGAAGCCAGGATATTTCTCTGGAAGATTTCAGAATATCCCGCAAGTGCGTTGATACCTTCCTGGATGCGTGCACCACCTGAGTCGTTGAGTCCGATTATCGGTGCGCCCATCTTCATGGCCATATCCATCACTTTGCAGATCTTTAATGCCATTGTCTCTGAAAGAGAACCTCCATAAACAGTAAAGTCTTGTGCAAAAACATACACGAGGCGACCTTCGATGGTGCCGAAGCCGGTAACGACTCCATCGCCAAGTATGTGTTTCTTGTCTTGTCCGAAGTTTGTGCAACGGTGAGTCACAAACATGTCAAGTTCTTCAAAACTACCTTCGTCGAGCAATTGGGCGATACGTTCGCGAGCTGTGTATTTCCCTTTGGCGTGTTGCTTTTCAATGGCTTTTTCTCCCCCGCCTAATCTTGCGGTTGCTCTTTTTTCAATGAGCTCGTTGATTTTATCTTGTGCTGAGTTCATAAGGAGCTATTTATTTGATATAAAAATTTAAAATGTTCTTATTTTGAAGGATCTTCGCAAAGCTCTGTGAGCACTGCCTCAGTTGATTTCGGATGGAGGAAGGCGATGTGGAGGCCGTCGGCTCCCTTACGAGGTGCCTGGTCGATTAGTTTCACACCTTTTTCTTCACATTCTTTCAATGCATTTTCAACTCCGTCTTCCACACAGAATGCTATATGGTGCATACCACCTCTGCCACCGTTTTTCTCTATGAATTTGGCGATTGTGCTTTCAGGTGATGTTGCCTCAAGAAGTTCTATTTTTGTGTCTCCTACCTTAATGAAGGCAGTTGTCACTTTCTGGTCTTCTACCACCTCTGTCTTGTAGCATTTCAGACCTAAAACATTTTCGTAATACTCGATGGCTTTTGCAAGATCAGGAACTGCTATCCCGATATGCTCGATGTGAGAAATTTTCATGTGATTTTAATATTTTTTATTTAATTAGTTTGAATTTCATTTATTTACAATGCAAACTCCTGAATTAATCTTTATAGTGGGACCATCACGTTAGTTAACGGCAATAGTCGGTGCAAAATTAAAGATTTATTCCGATTGAGACAAAAAAAGATATAATAATACAATTGCTAAATCTAATATTGTGTCTCTTATTAGGTTTATTTATAAAAAAATGACGATATTTGCAGAAAATATGTCAAGTCGTCAATGGAGATAACTGCAAGGGAGCTTGCCATTATAGCCGGGGGCCGCGTCGACGGTGATCCGGATGTCAAGGTAAACAGCTTCGCCAAAATAGAGGAGGCGAAGACCGGTGATCTGTCTTTTATCGCTAACCCCAAATACTCTCATTTTGCGGAAACTACAGAGGCTTCCATTCTGCTTGTTTCCGAAGATTTTATAGCCCCCGATAATTGTTGCGCCACCTTGTTGAGAGTCAAGGATCCATATTCCACCCTCGCAGCCCTTATGAGAATGGTCGACAGCATGAGGCCTAAACCCCGGGGGGTTGAAAATCCTGTGTTCTGCGCCGATGGTGTGAGCATCCCAGATGACGCATATGTCGGAGCTTTCGCCTATATCGGGAAAAACGTTAGTCTCGGAAAAGGCGTGCAGATATATCCACAGGTTTATATTGGCGAAGGGGTGTCGATAGGGGAGGACACCGTGCTCTATGCGGGAGTCAAGATTTATGCAGGTTGCAAAATCGGCTCCCGTTGCATAATTCATTCAGGCACAGTTATAGGAGCTGACGGTTTCGGATTTGCACCCGTCGACGGTCATTTTGAGAAGATTCCCCAGCTTGGGACGGTGCTCATAGAAGATGATGTGGAGATAGGCGCCAACACAACAATAGACCGGGCTACTTTCGGAAATACCCGTATCGGAAAAGGCACAAAACTTGATAACCTGATTCAGGTGGCGCATAATGTCTCCATCGGAGAAAACAACGTGTTTGCATCCCAGACAGGTATAGCCGGCTCGACTCGCTTCGGAAACAACAACATGGTGGGTGGCCAGTGCGGTTTTGCGGGACATATCTCTATCGGAGATTATAATGAATTCGGTGCACAGTCCGGAATTCCCGGAAATGTAGGCGACAGAAAACGTCTTATAGGTTATCCCGCTGTCGACAGCCGTCAATGGGCAAGAACTAATGTATATATTAAAAAGTTGCCGGAATTATTTGCGGCAGATAAACATAGAGAGAAATAATGGAACAACTGACTCTGAAATCTCCTTTCTCCGTTAGAGGAAAAGGACTGCATTCCGGTAAAGAGATAAATGCAATATTCAAGCCGGCTCCCGTGAACTATGGTTATAAATTCAAGAGAGTGGATCTTGAAGGAGAACCGGTGATTGAAGCTTTGGCTGAAAATGTTGTGGATACGACAAGAGGCACTGTCCTGGGTAAAGGTGAAATTAGAATCAGCACCGTTGAACATGCGCTCGCGGCTCTATATGCTGCGGGGGTAGATAATTGTATTATTGAACTTGACGGTCCTGAAATGCCGATTCTTGACGGGAGTGCCATTATATATATGGAGAATCTTGAAAAAATCGGTCTTGAAGCTCAAGACGCCGACAAGGATTTCTATATCATAAAAGAGAAACAAACTCTTAAGGATGAGAAAACAGGCTCAGTGATAACTGTTTATCCGGAAGATGAGTTCAGTGTGGAGGTGATGGTGGAATATAATTCTCCTATCCTCCCTAATCAGTTTGCAATGCTTGACGATATCGCAGATTTTAAGCAGGAGGTAGCAAGTGCGCGTACTTTTGTTTTTGTCCGTGAAATTGAGCAGCTCGTGGAGGCTGGTCTTATAAAAGGAGGCGACCTTGACAACGCAATAGTCATTTATGACCAGCTTGTACCCACCGAACAGATTAATCATCTGTGCGACCTTATGGATGTGCCTCACATCGAGGTTAATCAACTGGGTTATATCAATCCTAAACCGTTGAAATGGGATAATGAGCCGGCCCGTCATAAACTGATGGATGTGATTGGGGACTTTGCACTCATTGGCAAACCTATTAAGGGAAGAATCGTAGCGGTCAGGCCCGGTCACACCATCAATAATCGCTTCACACGTATGATCCGGAAGACTGTAAGGCACACCGAAATCCAGTCTCCCAACTATAATCCGAATCTCGAGCCTATAATCGATATCAATGGAATCAGAAAACTGCTCCCTCATAGATATCCTTTTCTTCTCATAGACAAGATTATAGAGATTGATAAGAAACATTGCGTGGCTGTCAAGAATGTCACTGTCAATGAGCCATTCTTCCCGGGTCATTTTCCCCAGGAACCTGTCATGCCGGGAGTGCTTCAGATTGAGGCTATGGCCCAGGCAGCCGGTGTGCTCGTGCTTAATTATCTGGAAGAACCGGAAAGATACAGCACTTATTTCCTTAAGATAGATAATGTGAAATTCCGTCAGAAAGTGGTGCCGGGGAATACATTATTATTAAATGTGAGCCTGACCACTGAGATACGCCGTGGATGTGCCATGGTTAAAGGTTATGCTTTTGTGGGCGAAAAAATTGTCTGTGAAGCAGAGTTTATGGCCCAGATTATTAAAAATAAATAAGGAAATCCGTTTAGGTTTCCTCTTTTAAATGATGGAGAAATTATTTTTTGTTGACCCAAATGCCCGTATCGGCAATAATGTGAAGATTGGAAACTTCACCAATATTTATGAGGATGTTGAAATTGGTGATAATTGCGAAATTTTAGGAAATGTCACCATATTTCCGGGTGCAAGGATCGGCTCAGGGGTGAAAATTTTCCCCGGTGCCGTCATTGCCGCTATTCCTCAAGACCTTAAATTCAAGGGTGAGAAAACATATGCCTTTATTGGTGACGGAACTACTTTGCGGGAATGTGTTACGGTGAACCGCGGCACAGCTTCCAAAGGCAAGACCGTTGTGGGAGAGAATTGTCTCATAATGGCTTATAATCATGTAGCTCATGATTGTGTCATCGGAAACCGGGTCATTATGTCAAATGCCTGCCAGTTGGCCGGTGAGGTAGTGGTAGATGATTATGCAGTAATAGGAGGCGGAAGTCTTATTCATCAGTTCTGCCATTTGGGTAGAAATATCATGCTTCAGGGAGGGGCCCTGGTAAATAAGGATATACCTCCTTATGTTAAGGCTGCACGTGAACCTATCTCCTATGTGGGTCTGAATACTATTGGTCTTCACCGTAACGGATTCAGTCAGGAAGACATTCAGACCATTTCTGAGATTTACAGGGTGTTGTATCTTAGTGATTTGAATGTAACCAACGCTATCAAGCTCATCAGGGAAACTCTGCCTGAAAGCAGTTATCGAGATGAGATAGTTAATTTTATCGAAAATTCCGGCAGGGGAGTTATCCGTTCTGCTATTTGAATAAATAAAAGAAAATCACGGAAATTAATACATAAGGAAATTAAAAAAGGAGCTTGAAAAAGCTCCTTTTATTTCTGTGCGTTAATAGATAAAATTCAAAATTTATTTGAGGGCAGCCTGAACTGCATCGTTAGGCACCATTTCCTCTTTGAAGACGTAAGCTCCTGTTTTCGGAGACTTTTCCATCTTGATTATCTTGCTGTAAGTGCGACCTTCACCTTTCTGAAGAGACGCCACGGTTTTTTTTGCCATGGTTTAATCTTATTTGATTTCCTTATGAATTGTCATCCTCTTTAAAATAGGATTATATTTTTTTAGTTCCAGACGTCCGGTGGTGTTCTTGCGGTTTTTGGTGGTGATATATCTGGAAGTTCCCGGCATACCGCTCGCCTTATGTTCTGTGCACTCCAAAATCACCTGAACCCTGTTGCCTTTAGCTTTCTTTGCCATAAGTCATTAAGAATTAAAGTGAAATGATTGTTATATCTTTGAAATCTAAATGGCCTTCCTTCTCAGCTCTTTTTAAGGCTGCGTTGAGGCCGATCTTATTGATGGTGCGAAGTGCATGTGCTGAAACTAAGAGTTCAATCCACATGTCTTGTTCTACCCAATAAAATTTCTTCTTGTGAAGGTTCACCTCGAATTTTCTCTTGGTGCGCCGCTTTGAGTGTGACACATTATTGCCCACTGAAGCTTTCTTGCCTGTGATCTGACAAATTTTTGACATGGCTGTTATTTCTTGACTGTTTTGTTTAAAGAGGCAGGGCCGCCATCTCAATTCTCATATCGCATCCGAGCGCATCTTTCCCGGACACTTTAATGGATGTGCCACAAACCGGTTGCAAAATTAGTGAAAAAAACGTTATGTGCAAACTTTTTATGATTTTATAAAATCTCTTGCACTTATTTTTATTAAGACCCGTTATCCAATTTTGTTAATGCGGGTTCTAAAAATTAAAATTAATCATCGTTTACTTCCTCCTGATCGACATAACTGTTGCGCAGGAGGTTGATAAGCATTACCATGCCGTGATTGCTCGCACTTTCGATTACTGTATTTCGGTCTCCCTTGAAATGAAGGCATTCGCTAACAAGGGTATCACCGTATTTCGCTGCTATCCATACCGTTCCTACAGGCTTCAGTGGGGTCCCACCGTCAGGTCCCGCTATGCCCGATGTGGCGATTGCACAATCCGTGCGCATCAGTTTGGCTACTCCCTTTGCCATGGATTCTACAACTTCCTGACTTACCGCTCCATATGTGGATATGTCGCTGCGGGAAACCCCGAGAACATTCGCCTTTACATCGTTGGAATAACTAACAACGCTCCCCTGAAAATAGGCCGACGATCCCGGCACCTGAACTATACGATGGGCAAGGTTTCCGCCGGTGCAGCTTTCCGCACAAGCAACTGTCAGTTCCCTTTCGTGCAAAAGATTACCAAGCACTTCAGCTATGGTCTTATCTTCCATAGAAACTACATCTCGCGTGAATATGCTGTTTAGATTGTTGTGATAACGATTCATCTGAAATCTTAACAGCTCAACACCGGTGTTTACACCAGTGAGCGTGATGTTTGTTACTAAATGGGTGTTGTCTATAGTGATCTTTACAAAATCCGGCAGCTGTACTTCAAAATGTTTTATAACTTTTGAGAGCTCCTGGCGGGTATAGCCATAGATTACCACATGACGGGTCTCCGTGTAGATATCACTTTTACCACCCTTTTTCACTCCGGCGATTTCTTTTTCTTTTTTCATAGTCATATTGTTACCCGCGAATAGGGTGGTTTCGATAAATCACAAAAATTTCCTTCAAGAAATTTAAAATATCCGGCGGTCGCCACCATAGCTGCGTTGTCAGTGGTGAATATTCGTTCAGGAATCCATGCTTTGATCCTTTTTGACCGGCAGAACTCCGCTATCCGGTTCCTCACTCCGCTGTTGGCTGAAACACCTCCTCCTATGGCAAGATGCTTTACAGGATAATCCTTAAGAGCTTTTGAAAGTTTTTCCATCAGGATATCTATAATGGTCTTCTGGAGAGAAGCTGCAAGATCTTCCCGGTTTTCTTCGATAAATTCCGGATTCTCCTTAAGATTGTCTCTCAGGGCGTAAAGAAAAGAGGTCTTCAGTCCGCTGAAGGAATAATCCAGTCCTGATATTTTTGGCTTATGGAATTTGAATTTATTGGGATCTCCGGTTGCTGCCAGACGGTCGATATGGGGTCCCCCCGGATAGGGCAATCCCATCACTTTCGCACACTTGTCGAAGGCTTCACCGGCCGCATCATCAATAGTTTTTCCAAGAATCTCCATTTCTCCAGGTGATTTGGCAAGGACTATCTGGGAATTTCCTCCGGAAACTAAAAGGCATATAAAAGGAAATTCAGGAACCTCATCTTCCGGATTTTTCCTTATAAAGTGTGAAAGCACATGTGCATGCAAGTGATTCACATCGATCAAGGGTATTTGGAGTCCTATCGACATTCCTTTGGCAAAGGATGTCCCTACGAGCAGAGATCCAAGCAGACCGGGGCCGCGGGTAAAAGCGATGGCACTAAGTTCATCTTTTGAAACTCCCGCCTCTTTCAGAGCTTCGGCAACCACAGGCACAATATTCTCCTGATGGGCCCGGGAGGCTAACTCCGGGACTACTCCTCCATAATTTTCATGCACTTTCTGACTTGCAATAACATTGCTTAGAAGGATGCCATCCTTTATTACTGCCGCAGAGGTGTCATCGCATGAAGATTCTATTCCAAGTATTATTGAAGACATTTTTTTCTGATTGGCTACAAAGATACCCTATTTTTGATTCATATCCAAAAATTATCTTTATCCCAATGGCCCCTCGTCCTTATTGCATACCATTTGGTCTTTCCTCATTCATTTTCTTTCTCCGGAGATGAAGGATAGGATAAAAATCTGTAAATTTGCATTTAGGGTCCTAAGAAGACAGCCCTGATGAAAATTTGATTAGAAGATTATATAGAATAGCAAGAAGTATTGTCTTCTCGGTCACATTGGTGGTGATTTCACTCTTTGTGATTCTATACTTATTGCTCTCTATTCCACCTTTCCAGAATTATTTAAAAAATTTGGCGGCCGGGGAGCTCTCCGCATTACTGGAATCTGAAGTCTCTGTCAGTTCTTTGAGAATAGTTCCTTTTAATGAGATTGTGGTAGAAGATCTTTCTCTTTATGATCCCGACGGTAACAAATGTCTGCAGATTGAGACCGTGGGTGCTGGCATTAACCTTTGGAAACTTCTTTTAGAGAGAAAGATTGAACTGACATATGCCGAAATAATCGGACTTCACGGAGTTCTGGTGCAGCCCGAGGAAGGTGCTCCCTTAAATATGCAGTTTATTTTTGATGCATTTGCTCCTAAAGAGGAAAATAAAGAGAAAAAACATTTCGAGCTGGCTCTTCGGAATGTGGTTCTTAGGAAAAGCTCCTTTTCTTTCAAACGACCTTGGCTGCAGGGTAAGACTATCGGAAAAGTGGATCTTGGAAACCTTGAGATAGAGAATCTTAGAGCCGACATCACTTTTCCTAAAATCAGTGATTCTGAAATTGCAGCCGATCTTCGAAGGTTATCCTTGGTTATTCCGGGCGTCACAAGTCTGAATAAGCTGGCTTTCAAAGGTAATTTTGGTGAAAAAGGTTTTTTTATTTCAGGACTGAATATTGAACTGCCCGAGTCTAAAATTTTTATTCCATCGTTAGAACTTCCTTTGACTGAAAGTGAGACTCCCAAGGAAGCGTTGGAGACCGGTCTTCATTCAATTGTTCTATCCGACAGTTATATTTCACCTTCGGATTTTGATGCATTATTCTCTCCACTTTCTTCATTTCACCAAAGATTGCCTCTCGAAATGAATGTGGAGGGGAATTTACAAAATCTGTCGATAAAGAAATTCAGTTTCGGTTCCTCCGATCTTGTTCAGATTAATCTTTCGGGAGCTGTGAAATCCTTAGACAACAGAAATTCACTCTCTGGCTCGCTTAATGATTTCGGATTGACAGTGACTCACCGGTTTCTTGAAAAGTTACTTCCCTCAGTGAACGGTATGCCCGAAAAAATAACCCGGGCAATTTTAAATGGCGGCACTATTGTTATTTCCGGGCAGGGCGAAGGGGCTTTATTTCCTTTGGCTGTAAATGGGAATTTAAAGATAAATTCTGAAATCATTAAGGTTGCGGCAGAAGGGAAAATGACGAAGAAAGATGTTGATCTGTCGGAGATTATCGGAGAGATAGTTATTGATAAACTTGCATTGAATAAATTGGTTCCAGACCTCCCCGTTGAGAATCTGTCCGGTGAAATTGCTGTCGATGCCATTCTTGATAAAAATATGCCTGAAGGAAGCCTGATGGCAAATATTGACAAATTCAATCTTAAGGGAACGGAATATTCCGGATTCATATTAAACGCAAAGAACGACCGTGGAAATTTCGAGGGCAACCTCATTATGGACAATGCCATAGGTAATATCGGTGCTTTTTTCAGCGGTTTTAACGGAAATGAGCTTAAAAGGCTCAACTTTACCTGCGAGTTAAATGGTCTCAACCTATCGGAAATTGTTGATATGAAAAACTTCCGTGATTATCTGATTAGTGGAAATATAAGTCTCGATGCTGAAGGGGAGGATATTAATGATGTAGACGGGAAATTGATGATGGATAAATTCACTTTCACTTCTCCCGACTATTCAAAAAGGCTTAAGCTCAATCATCTCGAAATTGAAGCCGGGGTGGTTGATTCTCTCCGTTCCATAAAAATTGACAGCGATTGGCTGCAGGGAAATTTAAATGGAAAATTCCGCTTTACCGATGTGGCCGCGCAACTTCAGCAAATGGCTCATAATGTTTTGCCGGCTTTAGTTAGCCAGAGAGAAAAAATAATTCATAATGAGCTCACAGATCTCGACTTTCAACTGGTGGTAAAAGCTAATAACAGCCTTATAGAGTTTTTCAATATCCCTTATCGTCTTCTGGTTCCGATTGTGATATCGGCTAATGTAGATGAAAATGCTAACACAGCTTCCCTTGCCCTTGACCTCCCATATCTTCAGAAAGGAAGAGATAAATTGATCTATGACACGCGCTTTGTTGCTATGCTCAACGGCGAAAGTTCTGATCTTAGTGTTTTGGCGGAAACCACAATGCCAGTGAAATATGGCGATCTTTCCCTCTCTCTAAATCTGAGCGCCCAAGATAATCTGGTGGAAACCGATCTGCGTTGGCAGAATACTGAAAATTCTGATTTCCGTGGCAACATATCTTTCCTGACGGAAATAATGAAAAACGAGTTGACTTTAAAGCCGGAATTCACGGTGGAAATAAAACCAACCCTGCTGTCGATGGGAACGGCCGACTGGATTATGGAAAAATGCCGGCTTTCTTATTACGACAGGCAACTTGAAGTGGATGGACTGAAGCTATGGCATGGTGACCAGTTCGTTAAAATAGACGGAGTAGCTTCTCCTCAGTTTGCTGATGTGCTGAAAATTGATTTGGCTGATATAGATGTTAATTATATATTCGATATGCTCAGCATAAATTATGTCACTTTTGGCGGAATTGCAACCGGTGAAGTGAGGGGTCACGGTCTTCTGGGACCCGATATGTCCGCCGAAACAGAAAGCTTAAGCATAAAAGAATTTTCTTACAACGGTGCTATTCTTGGTCTTTGCGATGTCTCAAGTCGGTGGAACAATGCCGAGAAGGAGGTAGAGATAGCGGCTGAAATCACCCGAAACGACAAGGTGATTGTGAATGTAAACGGTGGTGTCTGGGTGACAAGGGATTCTCTTTCTTTCGATATAATGGCTGATAAAGTCCCTGTTGAATTCATTCAGCCTTTTATGAGTGTGTTCTCTTCTCATGTCGGAGGATTGGCTACCGGTGATGTGAGCCTTTTCGGAACTTTCAAGGATATTGATCTTGTAGGGAAAGTTTTTGCCGATTCAATTGCCATCAAACTGGATTATACAAATACAGTGTATCATGGTTCGGACTCTGTCATCCTTCATCCGGGATTTATTGAAATTCCCGGTTTCAGACTCTATGACCAGTATGGCAATTCTGCCCTTTTATCGGGAGAATTGACTCATAATTATTTTCATGAACCCAGGTTCACTTTCCGTCTCACGGATGCGGATAACTTCCTTTGCTACGATACTAATTCAGAATTAAATCCTGATTGGTATGGAACTCTTTATGGCTCCGGTTCAGCACTGTTAAGAGGCGAGCCTGGTATTGTGGATATAGGAGCAGATATGACTATAGCAGGAAATTCCCGATTTACTTTTGTGCTTAACGACACTCAGTATGCCCAGGACTATCAATTCCTTACATTTTCCGACCGACGAGCCGAGACCCTAAGACAATCTCAGCCGGACAAACTGGATTTCAAGGAGATATTCCGCAGAAGAAAACAGGAAGAGGAGGGCTCTCCCTCCCGATTTGCCATTGATATAAGAGCCACAGTCACTCCGGCAGCTTTGTTTACACTTGTGATGGATCCTGCCGCAGGTGACAAGATCACAGCTCGGGGACGTGGTGCACTGCAAGTGAAATATGAAAGTGACAACGATGAAATGCAGATGTACGGAAAATATGAGCTTGCTGAAGGTAATTATAATTTCTCCCTTCAAGAGATTATTTTGCGCGATTTTAAGATAAAGGAGGGTAGTTCAATCTCGTTTAACGGAAACCCTCTGACTGCTGATCTTGATATTAGTGCCGCTTATCGTGTAAACACAAATTTGTCAGACCTGGATAAAAGTTTCTCAAGTGACCGGGATCTTAATAGAACAAATGTGCCTGTAGACGCTATATTGATGGTGAAGGGAGACATGCAGAATCCCGATATAACCTTCGATGTGGAACTCCCAACACTGACACAGGATGTAGAAAGAAAAGTGAAAAGTATTATCTCCACCGACGACATGATGAACCGCCAGATTATCTATCTGCTTGCTCTTAACCGTTTTTATACTCCTGAATATATGGGTTCAAGTAGTAATGGCAGTGAACTGGCCGCTGTAGCCTCCACCACTCTGTCTTCTCAATTGTCTAATATTCTAGGTCAACTCACCGACAAGGTATCGGTTTCTCCTTCGTTCCGAAGTGATAAAGGAGATTTTTCAGATATTGAGGTTGATGTTGCCCTCTCTTCGCGCCTTCTTAACAACAGATTGCTTATCAATGGAAATTTCGGCTACCGCGACAAAAACAATTCAAGCACCACCTTTGTGGGTGACTTCGACGTGGAGTATCTATTAAGCAAGAACGGGAATCTTCGTCTTAAGGCTTATAATCATTTTAACGATCAGAACTATTATCTAAGGGAAGCTCTGACAACTCAGGGACTGGGGGTGGTCTGGCGAAAAGATTTCGATACTTTCTTTCCCTTCTTAAAGAAAAATAAAAAAACATCTGACACAGTCCCGGAGGAAAAGAAAGATGATACCGGTAAACTGATGCAAGAAGATAAAGAATAAGTTCCCATAGATCCAATTTATTGGGTTTTCTTTATTGGGAACGATGGTAAATTTCATTATTTTTGCATTAACAAGAAAGTATGGCACTTAAAATAGACAGCATACTCGAGCGCTTCAACTTTAAGAAAGATCATTCTGTTGGTCTTGCTTTAAGCGGAGGTGGCGCTAAAGGATTCTCTCATATAGGAGTCCTGATGGCCTTTAACAGATTCGGGATTAAACCAGATATTATGTCTGGGGTTTCTGCCGGTGCAATAGCTTCAGTATTATATGCTGCTGGTCTTTCTCCGACGGACATTGTAAAATGTTTCACCGAGGCTTCTAAATTAAGCGACTTCACAGATTGGGCTATCCCGCGAAAAGGTTTTCTGAAGCTTGACCGTTTCGGGAAACTGCTCCAGGACTGGTTGCCGGTCAGAAATCTTGAAGACTTGAAAATCCCGACTGTCGTTTGTGCCACGGATATTGACAATGGTAAGTCTGTGGGCTGGAGCAAGGGTGAAATCATTCCAAGAGTTATCGCTTCATGCAGTATTCCGGTTATTTTTAATCCTGTGAGAATCAATAATGTGAATTATGTTGACGGAGGAGTGTTACGTAATCTTCCCGCCTGGGCAATTCGTGGTTATTGCTCCACACTCTACGGGAGTAATTGTAGTCCGTTGCGAAAATCTCATCCTGAAAACAAGTCTGTGATGGATATTGCATATAGAACGTTCCATCTTATGCTCAAGGCAAATCTTCCTCAAGACTTAAAGCTATGTGATAAAATTATTCAGGTCAATGAAATGACGCAGGTGTCGACTTTCGACCTCTCCTTCCTTAATAAAGGAGTGATGGCCGGATATGAAGCAGCCTGCCGAGTCCTTGAAAATAATCTATAAATCAATACATGGAAAAACTGATAATCTACCAGCTCTTCCCGAGAATTTTCACTAATCCTACAGAAAACTATGTCCCCTGGGGTTCTTTGAAAAAAAACGGGAGCGGAAAATTTAACGATTTCACTCCTTCAGTCTTAGCCGGTATCAAGGATCTCGGAGTCAATTGTATCTGGATGACCGGCATAATAGAGCATGCCACCAAAACCGATTTCTCAAAATATGGAATTCAAAAAGATAATCCTAATGTGGTTAAAGGGGAAGCCGGTTCCCCTTATGCAATAAAGGATTATTATGATGTAGACCCGGCTTTGGCCACTGATGTGAACCGTAGAATAGAAGAATTTGAGAAAATGGTGGAAAGAGTGCATGAAGCCGGTCTCAGATTTATTATCGATTTTGTGCCCAACCATACGGCGCGTGTTTATCATTCAGACAAGGCTCCGGATGGTATCGACGATTTTGGAATGCATGATAATATCCAAATGAATTTTGATCCGCGGAATAACTATTATTATATATCTAACCAACAGTTTTATCCCGACTTCGATCTTGGAGCCGAAGGAGACGCGCCATATGTTGAATTCCCTTCAAAGGCAACGGGAAACGACTGTTTTACTGCTTTCTGTGGAAAAAATGACTGGTATGAAACGGTGAAGCTTAATTATGGGCATGATTATAATGACAACACAGATCATTTTGATCCTGTTCCCGATACCTGGCTGAAGATGCTTCATATTCTTCGTTACTGGTGCTCTAAAGGTGTCGACGGATTCAGATGTGATATGGTTTTCATGGTTCCCCTGTCTTTCTGGCATTGGGCGATTCCTCAGGTAAAAGAGGTCTATCCCAATGTGATGTTCATCGGAGAAATATATGATATCTCATTATATAGGCCTTTCCTTGATTATGGGAAATTCGATTATCTTTATGACAAGGTAAATCTTTATGACACTCTTGTGGGTATCGAAACAAAAGGATGGTCGGCTGCCCAGCTTACGGGTTGTTGGCAGACTGTTGACGGATTAGGCGACAGGATGTTGAATTTCCTTGAGAACCATGATGAAGTTAGATTCGCATCCAAAGCCTATGCCGGTGATGCTTTAAGAGTGTTACCTTCGCTTGTGGTGTCTGCATTGATATCCAAGGGTCCGTTCATGCTCTATTACGGACAGGAGCTTGGTGAGCCGGCAAATGAAAACGAGGGTTTTGCAGGAGATAATGACAGGACTACAATTTTCGACTATTGGAGCCTCTCTCCCGTAAGACGCTGGCTTAACAAAGGAGAATGGGGCGACGCTCTTCTTTCTCCACATGAACGTTGGCTAAGAAAACTTTATAAAAAAGTTCTGACTCTTTGTAATGAAAGGAAAGCCATTTATGAGGGAGAATTTTTCGACCTCATGTATGTGAATCTGCAACATGCGGGTTTCAACCCCCACCGGAATTTCGCTTTCTTCAGATACAAAGAGGATGATATTTTGCTGATTGTGGTGAATTTTTCACATGAACCATCTGTAGTGAATATCAATATTCCAGAACTGGCATTCGCTTTGGCTAAACTGCCTCAAGGAGAAATGACCGTTCAGGATCTTCTTTGGGAAAGGTCTTATAAAATTTGTCTTTCTCCCGACCGACAGGTTTCTATTTCGTTGGGAGCAGCAGATGCCGTGATTCTTCCTCTGAAGGAAAAAACTGGTAACAAGCCGGTTAAAGAAAGTTCTGAAGTTAATGCCCCTTCTATAGGAAGAAAGTCGAAGAAAAAACCTAATTTTGCACAATAAACCCTTCATCATAACCATGAGCAATTATCTACCGCCCATAAAAGTTTTCGCAGGCACCAGAAGTCATTATCTGGGTGAATCAATATGCCGCGAACTGGGCATTGAGTTAGGCAAAATGAAAATCGAAAAATTTGCCGACGGAGAATTTGAAGTTTCTTTTGAAGAATCTATAAGAGGTTCAGAGGTTTATCTTGTGCAGTCTACTTTCCCTAACTGCGATAATCTGATGGAGCTGCTCCTTATGGTCGATGCCGCTAAAAGAGCATCTGCCGCGACTATTGTTGCAGTGGTGCCTTATTTCGGCTGGGCTCGTCAGGACCGTAAAGACAAACCCAGAGTCTCTATCGCCGCTAAATTGGTGGCCGATCTGTTAAGTGTGGCCGGCATCGACCGTCTTATCACCATGGATCTTCATGCTGACCAGATTCAAGGATTTTTTAATGTCCCGGTTGATCATCTTTATGCTTCATCTATTTTTATTCCTTATATAAAAAGTCTTCATCTGGATGATCTTGTGATTGCCTCACCAGATGTCGGTGGTGCTAAAAGGGCTAATTCCTACGCAAAATATTTCGACGTACCTCTCGTGCTTTGCCACAAGCAGAGGGCTAAGGCAAATGTGGTGGAAAAGATGACCGTTATCGGTGACGTGACCGATAAAAATGTTGTTTTAGTCGACGATATAAGTGACACGGCAGGCACTATAACCAAAGCTGCAGATCTTCTCCTTTCTAAAGGAGCCAAATCGGTGAGGGCTTTATGTAGCCATGCTGTGATGAGCGATCCTGCTACAGAAAGAGTGATTGGGTCAGGTCTAACTCAGATTATCTTCACTGACTCTATCCCTTATGGGAAAGAGAATCCCAAAGCTGTAGTGCTTCCGGTGGCAAAACTTTTTGCCGATACTATCAGAAGAATTCACAATAACCAGTCGATCTCTTCACAATATCTTTTTAAATAATTTTATTTTTGATTATCTTTTAACCCGTTCCATGATTTATTATCAAAATTGGGAATGGGTTTTTTGTATCCTATAGCATCGCTAAGAAATAAAAAATCCTCTTTCATTCACTGAAAGAGGATTTTTATGATGATTATCCTGAAAAATTATCAACCCAAGTCTGTTGGTACTTTCAAGTCATTGCGAAAGTTGACTGCCAATAATTTAATCCTTTTGATTCGGATACCTTTTGAGGATTATTTGTCCAATTGGAGGGTGAGGTTAATTTTTCGGTGGATTGGGGATTACCAGATTATAACTCGTTCAGATTCCGGAAGATACATCGGGCCTTCTGTAATGCCGAATGCTTCAAAGAAAGGCTGGATGTTTTTCAATGATACATTTACACGGTTCTTGCCAAGAGAATGTACATCGCCTGTGGTAAGTGAACGCATCTCTTCTTCGCGGATATTATTGGCCCATAAATTGGCGAAGTTCATATAGAACACCTGGATGGGATCGAAACCTTCGATCTTGGCGTCTTCTGAAGTAATGTCAACACCTTTCTTTTTCTGAGAATCAAGAAATGCAGTCATTGCGATACGAAGACCTCCCTGGTCAGCTATGTTTTCTCCTAATGTATATTGTCCGTTGGCAAACAGACCCGGGAGAATTTCTACAGCACTGTATTGATCTACAAGACCTTGTGTTAGGGTTTCGAAAGCCTCTTTATCTTCCGGTGTCCACCAGTTTACCATATTACCCTGTGCATCGAAGCTTGAGCCTTGGTCGTCAAATCCATGAGTGAGTTCATGACCGATCACAACGCCGATGCCTCCGTAGTTTTCAGCATCGCTGGCTTCCGGATCAAAGAACGGAGCCTGAAGGATACCGGCCGGGAATACTATTTCATTGTTCAAAGGATTGTAATAGGCATTTATGGTCTGCGGGGTCATTGACCATTTGGTGCGGTCTACGGGTTTGCCCCATTTTTCAAGTTCTTTCTTTTGTGCCCACATTGAAGCATTGTGAACATTCTCCCAGTAGGATAATGAAGGATCAAGTTCCATTGCTGAGTAATCTTCCCATTTGTCAGGATAGCCTATCTTTACTGTTATGGAATTGAGCTTCTTCATAGCCTCTATTTTTGTGTCGTCACTCATCCATGGAAGGTGAATGATATGTTTCCCAAGGGCATTGCGGAGATTTTCTACAAGCCCCTCCATATAGATTTTGGAACTTTCAGGGAAATATTCTTTCACATAGAGTTCACCGATTGCTTCTCCGAGATAACCTTCTGTGACTCCGAGTGCTCTTTTCCAACGAGGCTGCTGTTCCTGAACACCGCTGACTACTTTGCTGAATTCAAAGTTGGCGTTTCCGAAAGCATCGCTAAGAAATGGAGCTGCCCTGCGCACATAGTTCCATAAATAATAATCTTTCTTTTCCCTGTCGGATAGTGATCCCAGCAGATTGTCAGCCTGTTTCACAGTGTTCATCTCAGTGACAATTACTGTCTCGGGTGTTTCTATATCCATTGTTTCTATGAAAAACCTGTCCCAAGGAATATTCGGATACATCTCTTTAACCTGAGCGATCGACCGCGGGTTATACATCGCCGGTATATTGCGACTCTCTTCTCTTGTCCAGGTGGAATCGGCAAGAAGTGTCTCAATTTTCATTACATTCTTCACGATTCGTTTAGCATCTTTCTTGCTATAGCCTGCATTTATCATCTGTTTCTCGATGAGTTTCTGATAGGCTTCCCTCACATCCTTGTTTCTTTTATCGTCTTTCAGATAATAGTCACGGTCTCCCAAACCGATTCCACCTCCGCTGACATACATTGCATACTGCTGACTGTTGGCAAGATCTTCCATTGGGCCGCCTCCGAAGAATGGCGATGCATAGTTGGCATGAAGCCAAAGGAAAAGATCTTCCATGCCTTCCGGTGAGGTGTTCTCTATTTTTGCAAGATCGGCAAGGATAGGTTGTGCTCCTAAATTGTTGCGTTTGATTGAGTCCATTCCAGCCTCATAGAGGGTGGCAACAAGATACGCATCGCTCCCTTTCTGAGGATTAGATTTTGCAAGATTTGTCACAATTCTCTGAACCCTGTTGTTGCTTGAGTCATTGAGAATGTTGAACTGTCCATAACGGGCATATTCTGCAGTGAGAGGATGATCAGCCATCCATGCCTCATTGACGTAGAGATAGAAGTCTTCCGTCGGGGCTACTTCTTTACTTAATGCAGAACCGTTAAGGCTCTTTAGATGTTCTTTGGCTCCCATCGGTAGAACCATTGAGGCCAGGCTTAAAAGAATCAGTGTCTTTTTCATTTATTGGTATTTTTGTTGTTTCCTATGCGAAATTAGGGAAATTCCCTTAATTTTGACTAAATTCGCGGAAGAAATCCACCGCTTTACGTTTATTTGATTTATGGGATTATTTGATAAACTGTTCAACCGCGAGAAAAAAGAGAAGCTCGATGCCGGTCTCCAGAAGACTAAAGAAGGGGTATGGGGTAAAATAACAAGGGCTATCGCCGGAAAAAGTAAAATTGATGACGACGTTCTCGACGAACTGGAGGAATCCTTCATAACCAGCGATGTAGGCGTCGACACTACATTGAAAATTATTGACCGTATCCGTGATCGTGTAGCTCGTGATAAATATGTCAGCACATCCGAACTTAATAATCTTCTGGCTGAGGAAATTTCCGATATGCTTGCAAAACCTCAGGATGGAACAAATGAGGAGGATTTCAAAATAAACAAGAACGATACGCCTTATGTGATTATGGTAGTCGGCGTAAACGGGGTAGGAAAGACCACTACTATCGGGAAGCTTGCCGCTCAATATAAAAAAGCCGGTAACAAGGTTGTAATCGGTGCAGCCGACACTTTCAGGGCAGCTGCCATTGAGCAAATCGATATTTGGGGAGAAAGAGTCGGAGTGCCTGTAGTTAAACAGAAAATGGGAAGTGATCCCGCAGCCGTCGCTTTCGATACTTTAAATTCAGCAAAAGCTCAGGGTGCAGATGTTGTAATTATTGATACGGCAGGCCGTCTTCATAATAAAATCGGCTTGATGAATGAGCTAACGAAAATCAAGAATGTGATGAAAAGGGTTGTTCCCGATGCTCCTCAGGAGATACTTCTCGTTCTTGACGGCTCTACTGGACAGAACGCTTTTGAGCAGGCAAAACAGTTTGTCACTGCAACTGAAGTGAATGCACTTGCAGTAACAAAACTTGACGGAACGGCTAAAGGCGGTGTGGTAATTGGAATCAGCGATCAGTTCAAGATTCCTGTAAAATATATAGGTATAGGGGAAGGTATTGATGATCTTCAAATTTTCCGTCCCGATGAGTTCGTCAGGTCTCTCTTTTCTATCTCTTGATCACCCGGCATGATGCAAAAGTCGCGGATTGACGTAATTTCTTTGGGTTGTTCCAAGAATCTAGTTGAATCGGAGCGTCTCCTCCGACAACTTGAAGCTAAGGGTTACAATACTTTTTTTGACTCGGAGAATCCTTGCGGCGAATTCGTAGTAGTCAATACCTGCGGTTTCATAGCAGATGCCAAGGAGGAGTCGATAAATCAGATACTTTCTTTGTGCCGGAAAAAAGCCCAAAAGGAAATTGGGAGATTGGTCGTCATGGGATGTCTCTCTCAGAGATATCTTGAAGAACTTAAGAAGGAAATACCTGAAGTGGATTTCTGGTTCGGCAAGTTCGACTGGACCGGGTTCTTAAATTTATTGCCCGATCTGAAGACCGGTCCCGTTCCTGAAATCTGGGAGAGGAATCTTACCACTCCTCCTCATTCCGCCTACCTTAAGATTTCAGAAGGCTGCAACCGTTTCTGTGCATTCTGCGCTATACCGAAGATTACCGGGCGTCATCATTCTCGTGACATCGTTGAGATATTGAAAGAAACCGAAGATCTGGTAAAGAAAGGAGTGAAAGAATTTAATGTAATTGCGCAGGATCTTTCTGCCTACGGAACAGATCTTTACGGAGAAAGTCGTCTGGCTGAACTTATAGAAAGGTTAGCCGATATCAAGGGAGTGGAATGGATTAGATTGCATTATGCTTACCCGGCTGATTTCCCAATGGATGTACTGGATGTTATGGCCAGGAGGAACAACGTTTGCAAGTATCTTGACATTGCATTGCAGCATATTTCCGATCCTGTGTTGTCAAATATGCGACGGCATATAAATAAGGAGGAAACTCTGGAACTATTGAAAAATATCCGGGACAAGGTGCCCGGAATCAAAATTAGGACTACACTAATGACCGGTTTCCCCGGGGAAGGTGACAAGGAATTTGAGGAACTATTAGATTTCGTTAAGTCGCAACGTTTTGACCGTATGGGTGCTTTCGCTTATTGTGAGGAAGATGATACTTATGCTGCAAAAAATTTCAAGGATTCCATACCTCAATCCACAAAGGAGAAGAGGCTTGATCTGCTTATGAAAATCCAGCAGGAGATTTCTCTGGAACTGAACGAAAAGATGATAGACACTGTTCATAAAATTTTAATTGACAGGGTTGAAAATGGAGTGGCTTACGGGAGAACTCAGTTTGATTCTCCCGAAGTAGACCCGGAGGTGATTGTGAATGATGCTTCATTGAAACCGGGCGATTTTGCAGAGGTCTTAATCACGGGTGCTTATCCTTTTGAACTGGAAGGGAAAATATGGCATGGGAATAAGGTTTGATAAAGACACGGTGAGACCCACTAACGGGCCGATGATTTTTTTCAGCGATCCTTCCTCTGAATTATCTTTTTCACAGGAAATCAGAGGAGCGATTAATTCAGGACTCTCTTTTTACAGCTATCGTCATCCGGGAGACTTGATGATTTCATTCGGTTCTTCGGAGGGATTTTCCCCGGGAATCGGAACTCCGGGTTTCGTGATAGGAATGTTCGATCCCTCTCTTCCTTATATTACCATCCCTTATAAGGGAACTGGTAATTGTCATTCTGATCTTACCTCTTTTACAATCCCTGAAATCTCTACCTCTTTTAATGAATATGCAGTTGAGATTAAAGAGATTAAGGAGACTTTATTAAAAATCGAAACAGGAAAGACCGTTGCAGCTCGTGTGGCAACTTTTGATGAATCAATCGATCTCGGTGCCACATTTTTTGAGCTAAGTAGAAAGTATCCCGAAGCTTATGTTTTTTGTTTCGCAACACCGGCTACCGGTTGTTGGATTGGGGCGAGTCCCGAGTTGCTTTTAGAAGGGAAAAATGGTGAGCTGTCTACAATGGCACTTGCCGGCACAAGACCGACAGGCCTTCAACAACCCTGGGATGATAAGAACATTGAGGAACAGGAGATGGTGAAAGATTATATTGTAGAAGTTTTTAAAAGGAATAATCTTTCTCCTGAAGTGAGGGATACATTCACTAAGAAAGCAGGTGATATTGAACATATTTGCACTCCTGTAACTTCTTCGGTTGCGAGAAGTTCACTGGATATGGAAAATTTGTTAAGAGAATTGTCACCTACTCCGGCCCTTTGCGGTGCTCCGCGTAATGTGGCCCTTGAATTAATTAATAAATGTGAAAATTTCTCAAGAGGTTGTTATGGTGGCTTTTGTGGACCGTTTCACTCTGTTGATGATTTCCTTTTTAATGTCGTTTTGCGATGCGCAGCCGTGGATGAACGAAGATTCTGTGTTTATGCGGGAGGTGGCATAACTGTTAAATCGAAAACAGAGGAGGAATGGGAAGAGACAGAATTGAAATTAAACACCTTTCTTGGATCTGTCATTTGCAAAAAAAACTAAAACAATTATTTCCTCCGGATAAAAACAATTAACTTTGCATAACAATTTGTAATTAAAAACCATATATCGGGATGCCAAAAAGATTTTGTATTTTCTTTTTAATGTTTGCCACTTTTGTCTTGCCTGTGAGCATTTCCAGCCAGGAGACAACAATGGTTGACTCGGTGTCTCATGGTCCGATTGACAGAGCTCGGGCTGCGTTAAAGAAGGCTTCAGATTGGTGCTGGATCCATAATGTCTTAAATGGCCTGGATGCATCTGTTTCTTTGAGCACGATGGGCGTCGGTCTGGAGATTGCATCGCCGGTGACAAAATGGACAAAGGTGAGGGCTGGGGTAGATTGGCTCCCCCGAATCAGAGTTCCCATGCATTTCGGACTTAGGACTTATTCCTACGGAATACCCACCGGCAGCTTTAACCAGGTGAGTCAAATGTTTTATAACCTCACGGGTATTGAAATTGATGATCGTGTCAAAATGATCAGCAAAGGTTCGATGGTCAATTTTAAGTTTCTCGTTGACATATTTCCTTTTCAGAATAATACTCACTGGCATGTCACCGCAGGTTTCTATGCTGGGACTTCCGAGATTGGCCGTTCCATAAATGATTTGGAGGAAAAACCTACATTGGTGGGACTAAATGTTTACAACCGCGCCTACGAATACTTCACTAATCTCGAGAGTATTTTTAATGTTCCTTTGGGAGGAGGTGGATATATGGACCCGGATCTGGTGGAGAAAATTCAGGAAAAATTCCGCAAATACGGTAGGATAGGCGTGCATATCGGAGACTTCAAAGATGGCACTCCCTATATTATGGAACCAGCACCCGACGGAACCATTTCTGCCAGAATGTTGGTGAATCATTTTAAGCCTTATATCGGCGTCGGGTATGGTACTCATTTAGATAGGAAACATAATTGGTTTGTCGGGGTTGATCTCGGTGTCCTCTTCTGGGGAGGTGCCCCGAGTGTAATAAATCATGATTATAATTCAGGCAAAGATATTAATTTCACTAAGGATCTCGTTAATATTAGAGGCAAGGTCGGTGATTATATGAAAGTCATTCATTCTTTCCCGGTTTATCCCGTGCTGGCAGTAAAATTCTCTTACAATATTTTATAAGGATTCTTTTGGTAATTCGTATGTCTGTCCGTCTCCGGATTTATTTTTTTATTTGTTTGGGTATTCTCTCGGGAATAGCACTCTCATCTTGTAAAAGTGCAAAACTCTCGGATGCCGAGGCTGCTTATGCTCGGGGAGAGTATTTTGATGCACAAAAAATTTATAGAAAAATTTATAACGGTCTTACTAAGAAGGAAGACCGTCCTTTGCGTGGTGAAGTGGCTTATAAATTAGGTCTTTGCTATGATAAACTGAATATGGCGGCCAGAGCTTCTGCTGCTTTCCAGAATTCAATCCGTTATCAATATCCTGACAGTCTGACCTATCTTTATTTGGGAAAGGCGCTGCAGTCGGAAGGTAAATATTCACAGGCTATAGAAGCTTACAATTCCTTTTTGGAATTTAAACCGGACGACAGATTGGCGAAGGAAGGTATCGCCGGTTGCCAAATGGCTATTTTAGCCAAAGATAAGCCCAAGACAAGATATGTGGTTAAGAATGCTAAGATTTTCAATTCAAGAAGATCTGATTTCGCACCCATGTATCTTGATAAAAATTATGACCGTCTCTTTTTTACTTCTACAAATGAAAAGGCTACCGGTGACAACCGATCTGAAATAACCGGAATGAAGCGCGGAGATATTTTTGAGAGCCGAAAGGATGAGATGAACCGGTGGCAGCAGCCGGAACTTGTAGAGGGAGAATTGAATTCCGACGCCGATGAAGGTATTGTAAGTTTCTCCCCGGATGGACAGACAATGTATCTTACACGGGCTATCCGTTCGGAAACTTCTAACACAACCGTGGAAATTTATACATCCAAGCGTAGTGACGCCTCCTGGAGTTCTCCTCAAAAATTTGAAATTGTTCATGACAGTATTACAGCCACCGGTCACCCCGCGGTTTCTTCAGATGGCCGTTATCTTTATTTCACGAGTGATATGCCCGGAGGATATGGAGGGCTCGATATATGGAGAATAACTATAGATGACAGAGTCGGGACTTTGGAAAATATGGGGCCGCAAATAAATACTCCAGGAAATGAAATGTTTCCTTTCTCAAGGACTGATTCTCTCTTTTATTTTGCATCCGACGGTCATCCCGGTTTCGGCGGTCTTGATATCTTTAAGGCCACTCTCAATACCACCGGCGACTATTGGAGTGTAGAAAATATGGGTCAGCCCATAAACAGCCAGGGTGATGACTTCGGTATAACCTTCGGTCCCGGAGAAACAGGTTTCTTTAGCTCTAACCGCGGTGATGCAAGAGGATATGACCATATTTACAGTTTTGAACTTCCCGACATCAACATAACGATTTCCGGGTGGGTGCTCGATAAGGATGAAGAACCGGTTCCCGGTGCTATAATTAGAATTGTAGGTGACGACGGAAGTAATCAGCGGGAGGTGGCTCGTGATGATGGTTCTTTCAAATTTAATCTTGACAGAGGCGTAAAATATGTTATGAAAGCCGGCGCTCCCGGTTATCTTAATGTGAAGCAGGAGTTTGAAAGTGATTCGGCCGAGGAGGATGCCGATTATGCCATCGATTTCATTTTGGCGGCAATTAACAAACCCCAGGTGGTGGAAAATATTTTCTATGACTTTGATAAGGCCACTTTAAGACCAGAATCTAAAGAGGCCTTGGATGAGGTGGTTGCTATGCTCAATGAAAACCCTAACGTCACTATAGAGATGGGATCTCATACTGATAGAAAAGGATCTGATGAATATAATATAGCATTATCGGAAAGAAGAGCCCAAAGCGTTATTGACTATCTGATTGCTGCCGGTATTGCAAAAGACCGTTTAAACCCAAAAGGTTATGGAGAACAAGTCCCCAAACGAGTCACTAAACGAATCAACAGGGATTATCCTCAATTTGAAGAGGGTACAATACTATCTGAAGAATTTATTGAGACATTAAGTCCTGAAGACCAGGAAGCTGCCGATCAGATTAACAGACGCACCGAATTCAAAGTGCTTACAATCGACTATGAACTGTTTTAATTAAACCCGGTAAAACCGTTCCCGGTATTCAGCATGACATCACCTCATAGGAAAGATGTCAAATTTCATGTATAAAATATCTTTTAACCTCAATGAAATGCACTTATTCCACTTACAACTATTTTAAATTTTTTTTTAGATAAATTTGGATTAATGATTTAAGAATTATAAATTTGTGCCCAAATTCTTTGCCACAAATATGTCCTTTGTGGTGGGTTTTAGTGCTTTTTGTCGAATAATCAAGCGATTACGCTCTTGCCGGAGGCTGTTATTTTTTTACACCAACGGAAGTCGCCTCCGGTTAGGATGTGAGAATTACAAACAAACACAATAATAATTAATTTCTAAACACAAAAGGAATGAATAGGAAATTACTCAACGGCTTGCTGGTGCTCGCTGTAGCCGCCGGTGGAGTCGGAACATTCACTTCTTGTAAAGACGATGACGTTCAAAGTAGCGTGCTCGCAGGTCAGATAGATCTCCAGGCTCAGATCGAAGCCTTGCGTAACGTTGATGATGAAGCATTCCAGTTCGCTCTTCTGGGATGGCTCGATTATCTTACCAGAACCGATTCTGGCGATTACAACTGGAGCTATGAGAACTTGGTGAATGCTGCCGCTGATATGTATGATATCTATACTATCATAAAAAGTGGTGGTGATTACAACAAGCTGACAGGGGATGCCAAGACTTATGTTGACAACCTCTACAATTGGATGAACTATCTTAACCAGCAGCAAGACTGGTACACCCAGATCTATGAAAATAAGGCTGCTATCGAAGCTCTTCAGGCCCTTCTCAATGGAATTCAGGGTGACATCAATGACATCTATGGCGATCTCAGCGGTCTTCAGGGTGACATTAAGGATCTTCAGGGCGACCTCTCTTCTGTTGAAAACAGACTTGACGGTATCGATGCCAACATTAAGAAAGTAATCGCTGATATTTCTGCTCTCTGGGCTCAGGTAAACGAAAATACCGGTAATATTACCAAGAATGCAAAGGATATCATCGCACTCAACGGTAGAGTGGATGCAATCAAGAGCGAACTTGATGCACTTTCAGGGAGAGTGGATACAAATGAGGCCAATATCGCAGCAAATGCAAGCAGAATCGCACTCCTTGAAGGTTATATCCAGTGGCTCCTTGCTAACAATGCTGAAAAGGTTACTTCTGTTGGTATCAGCCAGACTTACAATCCTATCTTCGGAACTTTGAACCTCCCGATCGGTCTTAACAGCATGTTGCTTGCTACTTATCTCTATAACAGTGAGACTGAAAACTGGGACGGGGAATCTTTCCCGGGTGATGCTGTAAGCCACCTCTATGACGTAACTGCTTACGACAGCAAGACTATCAATCATACTTATGAAGTTGTCAGCAGACTCCTTTATGGTAGCAAAGCTTATCGTCCTCAGAACTATAGCTTCACTGATGCTCCAAGTGAGGATGCTGGTAACATGGGTCGTGCTCTCGTAACTATCAACCCGACTAACCTTGATTTCTCTCGTATTGAAAAGAACGTTCAGATAATCAACGGTAAGGGCGAAGTTATTCTTGACGGTGCTAAAGGTGACCTCCAACTCAATAAATATAACGATGATATCTATTTCGGAGTGAGCCGTGCTGATGATGCAAGCAACGGAGTTTACGCTCTCGGCGTTAACGCAACAGCTGAAAACTACAACGCTATGGCTATCAGTCTTGACAATAAGAAAGAATTTGTGACAGCCGTTAGAGATGCTATTAAGGAACATACAATTTCTGATTTTGCTCATCTCGGTGATGTAGTTTACAAACATCTTGAAAACATAATGTCGGCTTACGCTTTAAGAGTGGCTTATGATGAAACAGTGGGCTCTATAGACAAAGATGGCAAGATCGTTACATCAACTCAGACCAATTACGTAGTTTCTGATTATAAATTGGCTGCCGCTGTAGTTCGTCCATTCGCTTATTCAACTGCTCTCGATGCAGGAATCGACAAACAGCTTCCTACGTTCAGCCCGATTACTGAATATTTTGAAAAATATTTCAATAAACTAGCAGATGATATCAAGATTGACCTCGGTGATCTCGGTGGCTATGCTTTGATCCAGCCTGATCAGCTCACAGTTTCAATCAATGCTGAAAATATTGAGCTGAGCCTTGCCGGTATGCCCGTTTACAATGAGGCAGATGAAGAGATCGGTAAACTCGGTCCGGAAGCTGTAATTGTTCTCGTATTCAATGGTGAAACAGGAAACTATGAATATTCAGCTGACATGTCAAGCCTCATCACTTCTATAGAAGATGCCCTCAATACTGAAGTTGGCAACTATGTAGAAACTATCACAAAACAGGTTAATGATATGATCTCAAAGATCAATGATGACCTTGCAAGCCTTGACGCTAACATCAACGAACAGCTCCAGGATATCCTCAAAAGAATCCACGACGCTTCTAAGAATAAGCTCAAATATGCCGACAGGCTCGTTGACCTCTACAACAAGCTCGCAACCCGCGTAAATGAAGTGTTGGCTAAACCTAACCATTATCTCCAGATAATGATGGCTTACAATGCCGGCGACGGTCTGCATCACCTTTCAACTACCAAGGCTTCTCCGACTAAGATTTCCGGAGCTGCTAAAGTTGGTGGTGAACCCGGTATCGAACTCTTCGCTACTTCTTACAACGCTGATATCCTCGTTCCTTCTTTCAAGAAGTATGTAGCTATCACTGGCGCTTGGGAAAATAATAAAGAATGCTTATTCGAAGAAATTGTTGAATTCAACAAACAATGTG
The DNA here is from genome assembly GCA_022510445.1 of Muribaculaceae bacterium. Classification (GTDB taxonomy): domain Bacteria; phylum Bacteroidota; class Bacteroidia; order Bacteroidales; family Muribaculaceae; genus Lepagella. The sequence goes on from JAFLTN010000002.1 coordinate 44,184, forward strand.
CCGGTAGCCTTAACCAGGTTCTCTCCGGTGAAGAGCAGAGAGTGGCTATGGGAGTTTCTCCTCTCAAGGGACATACAGTTGAGCTTACCTATATCTCACTTGACTACCATGGTACTTGCTCTATGAGGCAGTATTATATCTACGTAGAAAAATAATTCGAGAGTAGTAGTTAAGAATTAACGTTAAAAAAAGATTCAAGAAATGAAACTAAATAAAATTTTTCTGACTGCATCTCTCCTGATGGCCGGTGTTTGCGCCAACGCGCAGGAGACAGTCACTGAATATGTTTTCCAGCCTCATTGGTATGGCCAACTCCAGATTGGCGGGCAGGAGACTCTCGGTGAGGGCTCATTCGGCCAGCTCCTTAGCCCTAACGCTCAGTTGGCAGTAGGTTACAAATTCAATCCTTATTTCGGTCTTCGTCTTGCTGTTAACGCTTGGCAGAGCAGAGGTGTCTTGAATTTGACTAAGACTAACCTTAATTTAGGTTATGGTGAAGTTATCGCTGAACCTCTTCTCGACCATAAAGGTTACAGATGGAATTATGTGGCTCCGACTCTCGATGCAGTTGTTGACCTTACTAACCTTATTGGTGGTTACAATCCGACTCGTGTAGTTGAAGTGAACTTCATTGCCGGACTCGGTGCAAATATCGCTTTCAATAACAAAAAAGCTCGTCAACTTAATATCAGAGCTGCAGAAGCTTTGAATAAACAATGGCTCGCTGAAAACAAAACTACTTCCAACCAGATGACCGGATATGACGGCTTCAAGGCTCTCGGTTCTGCTTGGGGAGGTTGCCAGGGATTCATGTTGGGTCAATTCGGTTTCGGCCTCAATTTCAATTGCAGCAGCCGTTTCCAGGTTGGTCTTGAACTTATGGCAAATGTCCTCAGCGACAGATACAACTCAAAGACAGGCCCGAACACCGACTGGTATTTCAATGGTCTCGTTGGTATCGGATATTCGTTCGGTCCGAAATATCAGACTGTAACAAAGGTTATCGAACCGGAACCGGAACCTGTAGTTGTTGAAAAAGTTGTTGAAAAGATAGTAGAAGTTCCTGTACAGGTTGAAGAAAAGAAAGTTGAAAAAGAAGTGCTCCGTAGAGACGTATTCTTCCTTATCAACAAATATGACATCCGTCCGCAGGAAATGGAGAAAGTTGCTCAGGTTGCTGAATACCTCCAGACTCATCCAAACGCAACTGTAACTATTACAGGTTATGCTGACAAGGGTACAGGTTCAAAAGCATACAACCTCCGCCTTTCCGCTCAACGTTCACAGGCTGTAGCTAAGGCTCTCCAGGATCAATATTTCATCCCGGCTTCCCGTATTATCGTTAAGAGCATGGGTGAAGATATGTTCCAGCCTTATCCTGATCCGGTTCAGAACCGTGTCGCTATCTGTATTGCTGAGTAATATTCTTTATATGATGGCTTGACCATCTTAACATTCCTTATTTTGTCCCGGGTAATGCGTTGCATAATCCGGGACATTTTATTAATTTTGCCGAAAACACAGATTCCGCTTACTTCTCGTTTTATTTTTTATGAAAAAAAGAATTAAAATTGATGGCCTTCCTTTTGAAACTTTTATCTCAGAAGAAGAGATAAAAAGAGAAGTTAGACGCGTCGCTGATGAACTCCGAAATGATCTCGAGGGAAAATCTCCTTTCTTTGTCTGTGTATTGAACGGTGCTTTTATTTTTGCTGCCGACCTTATACGTGAGGCCGGGTTCAATGATTCCGTAATTACCTTTGTAAGATATAAAAGCTATGACGGAACCTCATCTACCGGCAACGTTAAACAGCTTGTGGGTCTTAATGAAGACATCGAAGGTAAAGATATTGTTATAATTGAAGATATCGTCGACACAGGGATTACAGCTAACCTGATGGTCAACGATCTTAAGAAACGAAATCCGGCTTCTATTAGATTTGTTACTCTTCTTCATAAGCCTGAAAGTTCCAAGACCGGATTTAAACCCGATTATGTGGCTTTTACCATTCCTCCTAAATTTATTGTCGGCTATGGGCTTGACCTTGATGGTAAAGCACGAAATTTGAAAGATATTTATATTAATGTTTGATTTTCTCTATTGGAATCTCTGTTTTGAAAACCTTTTTTTAATCTAATGATATGAATATTGTAATGTTCGGCGGTCCCGGCAGCGGAAAAGGAACCCAAAGTGAAAAACTTATAAAGAAATATGGCCTTCACCACATTTCAACCGGTGAGGTTCTCAGAGACCACATCAAGCGTGAAACGGAACTTGGTAAAATTGCAAAGGAATATATAGATGAAGGGCAATTGATTCCTGATGATCTGATGATCAGAATTCTTGACGATGTCCTCGAAAAAGAAGCAAAAGGAAAGCCGGGTGTTATTTTTGACGGTTTCCCTCGCACAATACCGCAGGCTGAGGCGCTTAAAGAATTGTTGCGTAAAAGAGGTTCAGAGCTTCATGCAGTTCTTGGGCTTGAAGTGCCTGAAGAGGAACTTGTGAAAAGAATGTTAAACCGGGGCAAAGAAACCGGACGGGCTGATGATAACGAAGAGACTATAAAAAAGAGACTTGGGGTTTATCATAATCAGACCACTCCTCTGAAAGATTATTATAAAAAAGAAAATAAATACATCAATATAAATGGCATGGGAAATGTTGAAGAAATTTTCTCTTCAATTACTGACAATTTGAATAACTTTGTTAAATAAAATAAATTATATAAATTTGCAGTACATTTCTTAGAAGATATAACATTTTTGAATTTTTATAATAATAAAAATATAAAATCAATTTAATTATCACATTTTAAATTTAAACCCAAAGGGTAATAACAATTCAAAGTCCTCGTGAGGGGGCTGGGAAACTTAAGTTAAAAAAATGGATTCAGAAAAAAAAGCTAAACGTCCCCGCATCGGGAGCGTTCCTCCACCGTTAAACCCGGATAATGGAGACATGGAAACACGGTATGAGAAAGTGAATTATCCTAATGATGAAAAGAGGGGTGAACACACTTTTCAGGCTCGTCAGAATTATCAGAACCGCCAGGGTTATCAGAACCGCACCCCGGGTCAAGGTTATCAGAACTATCAGGGCTACCAATCTCATACAGATTATAATCAGAATTATAACCGACAAATTTCTGACTCAGCCGCAGATTCCAATCATGATTCTGCCGACAATGCTGAATTAAACGAAAATAACCAGGAAGTCTATCAGCCCCGTCAAGGGTCTTACCAGCCTCGTCAGGGTTCTTATCAGCCTCGTCAGGCTAATAGCGGATATCAACGTAACCAGGGTTATCAGAACAACGGGCAGACATATCAAAGAAATAATAATTTTAACCAAGGTTATCAACGCAACCAGGGTTATCAGAACCAACAGGGCTACCAACGAAATCAGGGTTATCAGAACCAACAGGGTTACCAACGTAATCAGGGTTATCAGAACCGTCAGGGAAATCAGGGTTACCAGAACCGCCAGGGCGGTCAGGGCTATCATAACCAGGGTTATCAGAACTATGGCCCTCAGGGTTATCAAAGAAACCAAGGTTTTGGCAACCAGGGATATCAGAGAAACCAGGGTTTCCAAAGAAATCAGGGTGCTTTCAGAAAGGGCAATAACTTGAAATTTACTCCTCGTCCCAAACAGATCGATTATATCATTGATGATATCGATCCAAATGAAGAGGTACGCCTTAACAAATATATGGCTAATGCTGGCATCTGTTCTCGAAGGGAGGCAGATGAATTCATCGGAAAAGGTCTTGTGAAAGTTAACGGAGTTGTCGTTACTGAACTTGGTACCAAAATAAAGCATGACGATGTTGTGGAATATGATGAAAAAGTCGTTGTGCCTGAAAGAAAATGTTACGTTCTCCTAAATAAGCCGAAGGATTGCGTCACTACCAGCGATGACCCCAACGGACGTCTCACTGTGCTTGACATTGTCAAGAATGCATGCAATGAGAGAATTTATCCGGTAGGGCGCCTTGACAGAAATACAACAGGTGTGCTCCTGCTTACCAATGACGGCGACCTCGCTTCAAAGCTTACTCATCCTAAATTCGTCAAGAAAAAGATCTATCACGTCTGGACTGACAAGGATATTTCTGAAGAAGATATGCAGAGGATAGCTGACGGAATTGAATTGCCCGACGGTGAAATCCATGCCGATGCTATAAGTTATGTCAGTGATACTGATCATAACCAGGCTGGAATTGAAATACACAGCGGAAGAAACCGTATTGTCCGAAGGATTTTTGAACACCTCGGATATCGCGTCACAAAACTCGATAGAGTTTATTTTGCAGGTCTCACAAAGAAGAATCTGCCGAGAGGACGCTGGAGATACCTTACTCAGGAAGAGGTCACCGCTTTACGGACCGGACGTTTCGAATGATACGCAAGTGTATTTTTTAACCAGTGTAATTTATGAGAAAAACAATTAAAGATATTCTCAAGGAGGCCCCGGGCCAGAAGGTTGACGTCAAAGGATGGGTGAGAACCCGTAGGGGTAATAAGAACGTTCAGTTTGTTGCCCTTAACGACGGAAGCACTATAAATAATCTCCAGATTGTTTTTGATCTTTCAAAATTTTCAGAAGAAGACCTTAAGCCGATAACTACAGGTTCAAGCATCCATGTCGAGGGAGAGCTTGTTGCTTCTCAGGGATCTGGCCAGAATGTGGAAGTGCAGGCAGAGAAACTGGAAGTCTACGGCACCTCTCCGGCTGATTATCCTCTGCAGAAGAAGGGACATTCCATGGAGTTCCTGCGTGAAAAGGCTCATCTTCGTCCCCGAACAAACACTTTTGGTGCTGTGCTGAGAATTCGCCATGCGTTGGCTTATGCTGTCCACAAATTCTTTAACGACAGAGGATTCTATTATTTTCACACTCCACTGATTACTGCTTCCGATTGTGAAGGTGCCGGAGCTCAGTTCCAGGTTACCACCATGCCGCTTAACGATTTGCCTAAGACTGAAGACGGAAATATTGATTATTCCAAAGATTTTTTCGGGAAAATGGCAAGTCTCACTGTTTCAGGACAATTGGAAGGTGAATTAGGGGCAACTGCACTTGGGTTAATTTATACTTTCGGCCCTACTTTCCGTGCTGAAAACTCTAACACCCCTCGCCATCTTTCGGAGTTCTGGATGATTGAACCGGAAATGGCTTTCTATGAGATAGATGATAATATGAATCTTGCCGAGGAATTCATCAAGTATTGCGTGAAATACGCCCTCGATAATTGCTATGATGACATTAAATTCCTAAATGACCATTTCGATCCTGAACTGATTGATCGTCTTAAATTTGTTATTGACAACGATTTTGTGCGTCTTTCCTACGGTGAAGGCATTGAAATTCTGGAAAAGAGCGGTAAGAAGTTTGAGTTCCCTGTGCATTGGGGGGTAGACCTTGCCTCGGAACATGAACGTTATCTTGTAGAGGAACATTTTAAAAAGCCTGTTATTCTTACTGATTATCCAAAAGAGATAAAGGCTTTTTACATGAAGCTTAACGACGATGGTAAGACTGTCCGTGCAATGGATGTGCTCTTCCCGAAGATAGGAGAGATCATCGGCGGAAGCCAGAGAGAAGAAAACTATGACAAGTTGATGTCTCGCGTTAAGGAAATGGGTCTTGAAGGTATGGACTGGTATCTTGACACCAGAAAATATGGCACTGTGCCTCACAGCGGATTCGGACTCGGTTTTGAGCGACTTGTTCTTTTTGTGACAGGAATGCAGAATATTCGTGACGTGATTCCTTTCCCACGTTATCCCAAGGCTTGCGAGTATTAATAAATAATAATCAGAAGTATTTAACCGGCGCCATGGCAGTTCTATTTGTCATGGCGCTGTCATGGCTTCCGGCTTTTGGCCGTGATAATTTGTCACAGAAAGATCAGATGCCAGGAGATAGTCTGGTCATTAGCATAATTACTTGTTATCCCGGTCCGGAAATTTACGAACTTTGTGGCCATGCCGCCATTAGAGTCAGAGGTGAAGGAATAGATTCGGTCTGGAATTATGGGATTTTCGATTTTAATCAGCCTAATTTTGTCTATCGGTTTGTAAAAGGGGAGACGGATTATAAGGGAATGGGATATCCTTTTGAGTGGTTTCTTCCGGAATACAAGGACAGGAATTCAAAAGTGGTGGAGCAGGATCTTAACCTTACTCCCTCGCAGTCAAGAAAATTGCTTGAAATTCTGAGAGAATCTGTTCTTCCTCAAAATGCCGTTTATCGTTATAATTATGTAAAAGACAATTGTGCCACAAGAATAATCGATAAATTGGAGATGGTCACTGAAGAGCCGATAAGATATCCGGACTCTGTCAGATATGGCACTTTCAGAAATGAAATGAGGGCTTACCATGAGGGTTATCCATGGTATCAGTTTGGAATCGATGTAGCCTTGGGTTCCGGCCTTGACCACAATATAGATTCGGAAAGCGAGATGTTTGTCCCTGTAGAAATGGAACGGAATCTTGCCTCCGCGACCTTTTGTGATGGGGCTCCCGTAGTTAAGGAAACACGTTTGCTTAATGAAGGGAGTGAAAGGAGCGTGCTGCCCCCGACCCCCTGGTATCTGGGGCCTTTTTTCTGGTCTTTGGTTTTTCTTTCTGTAGTAGCAATCGTGTTAGTCATCGATTTTAAACGAAGAAAAATATTTTCTCCTCTTTTTATTATCTGGTTCACAATTCTTGGTTTGGCAGGAATTCTTGTTGCTTTCCTGGTATTTGTGTCTGTCCATGAAGCTACTTCTCCGAATGTTCTGATTATTTGGTTAAATCCCTTTCAGTTCCTTTTTGTGATCGGGATTTTGTTCAGAAAACTCAGGCTCATTGCAGCCGCTATGGCATGGTATAATATTATAGCCGTTGGGGTTTTACTGATTGTATGGCCTCTCCAATCGCAAAGTGCCAATCCTGCTTTTTTCCCACTTATGGTTGCCACTGTGGCATTAGCTCTCGAATATGCAATAATTGGCCATAAATCAAGTTATAATATAGGATATAAAGCTCTTGACGGCAAAGGCCATAAAACGTTAGCCACTAAAAACAGCAGGAGAAAAAATCTAAGGTATGAGTCGTAAATTATTGACATCGGTAGTTTGTGGGCTTGTCGGAATGAACTGTATGTCAGTTTTTGCCGAGACAAGGCCGAAACTGGTTGTGGGAATAGTTGTCGACCAATTGCGCACTGATTACCTCGAAAATCTTCAGGATCTTTTTTCTGAAGGTGGATTCCGACGTCTGTTTAAAGAGGGTGCCTTTATCCGCGATATTGATTTCAAGATTCCTCAGCCAGATGTGGCAAGTTCTACTGCCATTCTGCAGACCGGCAGTTATCCTCGTCAAAACGGAATAGCCGGAGAGAATATTTATAATGTCACTGATAAAACCATAATTCCGGTTTTCAACGATGCGGCCTTTATAGGAAATTTTACGTCGGAAACTTTTTCTCCCGCTTCTTTGCGGGTCACTACTATAAGTGATGAATTGGTTAATGCCGGCAACGGTTCTACAAAAATTCACACCCTGGCTCCCGGTCCCTCCCAGGCTATAATTCTTGCAGGCCATGAGGCCAAATCTGCCTTCTGGGTTAATAATGAAACCGGGAAATGGTCTACTTCAACTTATTTTACAGCACCTCCCGCCGCTCTGCAGAACAAGAATTATAATTCACCTCTGATCTCACGTTTAGACACTATGAAATGGGTGCCTTTACTTAAGGGAGTGGATTATCCGGATGTCTCAAGAAATCGTATCGCCGAGGGGTTTAAGTATTCATTCCCACGGTCTGACAGAGACGTGTTTTCCATGTATAAGGAGTCTCCCCTTATGAACAGGGATATTGCGGAAGCAGCTGTGGAATATATCCGTGATCTGAAACTGGGGAAGAATCAGGAGTCATCAGATATGCTGGGACTCGGTTTCACATTGGCTCCCTTTCAGAATGTAACGTCTCCGTCCGATTCCCGATATGAGCTGGAAGATGCCTATTTACGTCTCGATAGAAACCTGGAGGCGATATTTAATGCCATCGACCGTTATGTAGGAATGGAGAACACCTTGGTTTATCTGGCGTCTACCGGATATTTCAATGATAACTATTCTCCTTCTGCCGATTCTCGTCTTCCGGGAGGCACTTTTTCTGTGAAAAGGGCGGTGTCGTTGCTTAACTCTTATCTTGCAGCCAAGTTCGGTAACGGCTCTTATATTGATACATACTACGACGGCCATGTCTTCCTCAATAAATCCGTTTTAGAGGAGAAGGGTCTCAATCTCAATGATATTGCCGGGGAGTCGCGTGATTTCCTTGTGAGGATGAGCGGTGTTTCCGATGCTTATACCGTGGCCGACCTTATGAGCCCTTCTGTACCTCAGCTGGAAGGACATCGTCTCGCTTCCGATCCAAAGACATCGGGAGATATTATACTTGAATTCAATCCCGGCTGGAAAGTAATTGATGATACCCGTTTCCCTTCTGTTGAAAAGAAACAGAAATACGTGGCATTCGAGTCTCCCGCTTTTTTCTTAGGTGCCAATATTGCTCCCCAGACAATTGAACATTCCGTAGATGCTGTGGCAATCGCGCCGACGGTTGCAAAGATCTTAAGGATACGAGCTCCGAATTCTGCTTCTGATAAACCGATCATTCTGAAAAAGAAATAGTTTATTTGCTTTATTTCGGGAAATTCCCCTATATAAAAATATTACCAAGAGAAAATAAAATTTAACCCATGGGATTTAATAATATATTAAAGAAAATCTTCGGCGATCAAAGTGAAAGAGCTGTAAGACCTCTCTGGCAACGCCTTGAAAAAGAAATTAATCCGATTAGTGAGGAAATCAAAAATATTTCAAACGACGACCTGCGTGCAAGGATTGATGTGATTCGCGATTCCATACGTGGAGAAGCTAAGGAATATGAAGATGAAATGACAGATATCCGTAAGGAGCTCGAAACTCTTGATTATGATAAGAGAGAGCCTTACTGGAAGAAGATTGACGAGCTTAGGGAAGAAAAATTCAAGATGTATGCACGTCGTCTCGATGAAGCTCTTCCTGAAGTTTTTGCCGTTGTTAAGGAGACGGCAAGAAGGTTTAAGGAAAATGAACTGATTGAGGTCACCGCTACAGAATCAGACCGTGAATTGGCAGGTGCCGGGAAGGACTTCCTGACCATAGAAGGTGACAAGGCTGTCTATCGTAACTCCTGGATGGCAGGCGGTAATCCAATCACATGGGATATGGTGCATTACGATGTCCAGCTTATCGGAGGTATGGTGCTTCATGGTATCCTTAATGGCGACAAAGCTTCAAACAATATCGCAGAGATGGCTACCGGTGAGGGTAAGACTCTCGTTGCGACTCTCCCCGTTTTCCTGAATGCTCTTACGGGTGAGGGTGTGCATGTCGTGACTGTCAACGACTATCTGGCCAAACGTGACTCTGAATGGATGGGCCCGTTGTATCAGTTCCATGGTCTGTCGGTAGATTGTATCGACAAGACTGAACCAAACTCAGAGCAGCGTCGCAGAGCCTATAGGAGCGATATAACATTCGGCACAAATAATGAGTTCGGGTTCGATTACCTCCGCGACAATATGGCCTCACAGACTTCCGACCTTGTGCAGCGCGATGAGCATTATTATGCCATTGTCGATGAGGTTGACTCAGTACTCATTGACGATGCAAGGACACCGCTTATCATTTCCGGTCCTGTGCCAAAGGGAGATGACCAGATGTTCAATGAATTCAAACCGAATGTTGAGAAAGTGGTGAATGCGCAGCGTAAGCTTGTGCAGGGCCTTCTTCTTGAAGCAAAAGAGAAAATTTCTGCTGCAATGAGCGGCGACCCTGAAAAGATAGCTAAGTTCGACAAGAACCGGGAAGAGGGTAAAAAACCTCTCACTGCCGATCAACTTATGGAAGACGGTGGTCTGGCATTGTTCCGTGCTTACAAGGGGCTCCCTAAACATAACCCTCTTATCCGCTATCTCAGCGAGGAAGGTATTAAGCAATTGCTACTTAAAGTGGAAGCCCGTTTCATGCAAGACAACAATCGCGAAATGCCTATAGCCGTCGAGCCCCTTTATTTCGTGATTGATGAAAAGAACCATAGCATTGAACTCACTGATAAAGGTATTGAGGTGCTTACCGGAACAACTCAGGACCCCGACTTCTTTATCCTCCCGGATATAGCCGGGCAACTCTCGGCGGTGGAAAACGAAGAGCTGACCAAAGAGGAGAAACAGGAAAAGAAGGATGACCTTCTTCAGAAATACTCGGTAAAGGCAGAGCGCGTTCATACTGTGAACCAGTTGCTCAAAGCCTACACACTTTTTGACAAGGATGTGGAATATGTTATCGATGATAATAAGATCAAGATTGTCGATGAGCAGACCGGACGTATCATGGAGGGAAGACGTTACAGCGACGGACTCCATCAGGCCATAGAGGCCAAGGAGGGTGTGAAAGTGGAAGCTGCCACCCAGACTTATGCCACCATCACCCTGCAGAATTATTTCAGAATGTATAGAAAACTGGCCGGTATGACCGGTACTGCCATGACCGAGGCCGGTGAATTCTATGATATCTATAAACTTGAGGTCACTGAAATCCCGACTAATCGTCCGGTGATAAGAAATGACCAGAATGACCGTGTTTATCGCACTAAGAAGGAGAAATATGCGGCCGTTATCCAGGAAGTTGAAGATATGGTTAAGGCAGGGCGTCCTGTCCTCGTCGGTACGACTTCCGTGGAGATTTCCGAACTCCTTTCAAAGATGCTCCAGCTCAGGAAGATTCCTCATCAGGTGCTGAACGCCAAGTTCCATCAGAAAGAAGCTGAAATCGTAGCCCAGGCTGGTAAGAAGGGCACCGTGACCATTGCAACCAATATGGCAGGTCGTGGTACCGACATCAAGCTTACTCCCGAAGTGAAGGAAGCCGGGGGTCTTGCCATTATCGGCACCGAACGCCATGAGTCAAGACGTGTCGATCGGCAGCTAAGAGGTCGTGCGGGTCGTCAGGGAGACCCCGGATCTTCTGTTTTCTTTGTATCTTTTGAAGACACTGTTATGCGTCTGTTTGCCAACGAACGCGTTGTCAAGACTCTCGACCGTCTCGGATTCGAAGAGGGCGACATGATCGAGAGCAAGATGGTGACAAAATCTATAGAAAACGCCCAGAAGCGTGTCGAGGAAAATAACTTCGGTATCCGTAAACGTCTTGTGGAATATGACGATGTTATGAATGCGCAGAGAAAGGGTGTTTACGGTCGTCGTCAGAATGCGCTTAAGGGAGAGAGAATAGGTTCAGACATTGCCAATATGATTTATGAGACCTCTCAGGAACTGGCAAACCGTAATTATGAAAACGGCTATCTCGAATTTGAGGAGGCTGTCCTCAAGGCCCTGGCTATAGAAGTCCCGCTCACAGAAGCAGAATATAACAAGATGGATCCTGCTGAAGTGGCTGATAAACTTGCTGAGGAGGCTATGCGTACTTACGAACGCAACAAGCAGAAACTTGCAGAGGGAGCCA